>NZ_JBWQTV010000019.1:0-63921 GCF_056619965.1 Halalkalibacter sp. HAAS-P014
CGCCGTGCGCCTTTTGGGAAGTTCGTCCAAAAGGCTTAAAAGATTACGGCGGTTTCGCTCATTGCTTCGAGTTAAAAAGGAAAAGGTGAAGTTCGACCTTTTCCTTTTTAACTCTATAGTAGTAGGTGTGCGATTCCGGCTGCTACTGGGAGGGTGATGATTGTTCTTTGTAGGAAGATGATGAATAGTTGGAAGAATGAAATTGGAATTTTTGATTTTAGTAATAGGATCCCGATTTCAGACATGTAAATGAGCTGCGTTAATGACATAACTCCAATGACGAAGCGAGTTAGCTCAGATTCAATTCCACTTCCGATAACTGCTGGTAAGAACATATCTGCAAATCCGACGATCATCGCTGGAGCAGCTGCTTCTGCTTCAGGAATTTGCAGGAGATTTAAAATAGGAACAAATGGATACGATAGATAGTTGAAAATTGGCGTAAATTCAGCAATGACAAGGGCGATTGTTCCTAATGCCATGACAAGTGGAATTAATGCAAACCAAATATCAAGTACATTGTAGATCCCTTTTTTCACAATTGGACCGGCACTCTTGACTTGTCCTGCTTTTTCAACAGCCTTTTCAACACCCCAACGAAATCCAGAAACACCGTCTGGTACTACTTCGTTAATTTGTTTTCCGACAGGCTCGTGATACTCATCCTTCTTCCGTGAAAGAGGAGGAATTCTCGGACAAATAATCGCTGCAACAATTCCCGTTACAATAACGGTAAAGTAAAATTGAACAAACATATGATCAATATTTAAGAAACTAGCAATTACTAAACTGAATGCGATCGAAGCAATTGAGAAGTTTGTTGCGACAACAGCTGCTTCACGCTTTGAGTAATAACCAGATTCATATTGTTGTGCCGTTAACATAACCCCTACCGTCCCGCTTCCCATCCATGATGCCATCGCATCAATCGAAGAACGTCCAGGCAGTTTAAATAAAGGATACATAATCTTACGTACAATTGTACCTATGAAATCCATTAATCCGAATTCAAGCAATAATGGCATGAATAAGCTCGCAAATAAAAACCAAACCATTAATACCGGAATCAAATCATAAAGGACAACTCCTCCAGTGAATGCCGACCAAATAAACTCAGGGCCGATTTCTGCTATCGTCATCACAGCAAATACTGCGCCAAGCACTCGTAACGCTAACCAAAAGGGGGTTACATCAAAAACGCTTGATAAAAATAAACTCCTCTTTACAAATTCCGGCTTCAAAAAAGTTACGAGTAAACTACCTACTGCAGATACACATAAGACGAGAGTCATAAAGAGTGGTATATAATCAGCAATGGCTCCTTGCAGTAAATCTGCTAGAACACCTAAGCCAATTGTCACTTTTCCGTCGACAGAGATCGGAACTAGGAAAAGCAATACCCCCAATAATGATGGAAGCCAAAACTTCATATATTGCTTTGCTGTAAACTTCTTTACTTGTTCATTTTCGATTTGTTTTACTTTTTGAACTCCCATAATAACCTCTCCACTTACCAAATTCTGTATAATATATGCGTAATTTTTAATTTAATCTTCGCAATACTGGCGCAACCTCCGTTGCATAATTAATAATATAACATCCTTATGTATAAATATTCAACGACTTTTTTAAGGTTTCTTACAAAAATAAAAGACCAACACTCTCCAGCTTATACCAACTGTATAAATATGGTTAATTATTCCAGGATAGTATATTACAATTCTTTATGATCCACGCCATCTACAGTAAAACAAACATTAAAAGCACTGATTCCACAACAGATCAGCAGTACATAAAAAAACAATTTAGTCAAAGACTACTCAAAAAAGGAGGCTTTAGGCATGAACAAAGTTACTACCGTATTTTGGATTTCAATTGCCATGGCTCTTTTCTTTGTTCTTTGGGGTGTGTTTTTCCCTGAACAACTTGGAGCCGTCATGGATGTTACGCTAGGATTCGTCCTCCAAAATTTTGGATGGTTTTATCAAATCGCAGCTACTTTTTTCCTTGTCTTTGCTCTTTACCTAATTTTCAGTAAACATGGAAAAATCAAGCTCGGAAAAGATGAGGACAAACCAGAATTCAGTCGCCCAACTTGGTTTGCAATGTTATTTAGTGCCGGGATGGGGATCGGTTTGTTATTCTTTGGTGTGTCAGAGCCAATCTCACACTATGCCAACCCTCCTTTTATCGAAGGAAATACAGGTGAAGCAGCCATTATGAGTTTGCGTTACACCTACCTACACTGGGGATTTCATGCTTGGGCGATCTACGCGACAATTGCATTAGGACTTGCCTATTTTAAATTTAGAAAAGGCTATCCAGGGTTAATGAGTGCTACCCTTAGACCTATACTCGGCGATCGCGTCAAAGGCAAAACAGGCGTCATCATTGATATCGTCGCAGTGTTTGCAACATTGTTTGGAGTGTGTGCCTCTCTCGGGCTTGGTGCTGCCCAAATTAATGGAGGGTTAAACTATTTAACGGGGATTCCGAACAACTTCACTGTTCAGTTAATTATCATTTCGGTTGTCACAGTCCTATTTCTAATTAGCGCCGGAACGGGAATTAAAAAAGGAATTAAATATTTAAGTAACACGAATCTGGTTTTAGCTGTTATCCTGTTCTTTGCCGTTTTAATTCTTGGCCCCACTATCTTTTTATTAGATTTGTTTACAACTACTTTAGGAAGCTACATTCAAAACCTACCAGCTATGGGCTTACGCTTATCGCCCTTTGACACTGGTAATGCTGCTTGGCTTCAAGGCTGGACGATCTTTTACTGGGCTTGGTGGATTGCATGGGCACCATTTGTCGGTACATTTATCGCTCGAGTATCGAAAGGGAGAACGATTCGTGAATTTGTTATAGCTGTTTTGGTAGCCCCTACACTTGTTTGTACACTATGGTTTTGTGTATTTGGGGGAACAGGAATATTTTTCGAGCACAATCTTGGACTCAACGTGTCTGGACAAACGCTTGAAACAGCCCTTTTCTTTGTCTTCCAACAGCTTCCACTTAGTGGCGTTCTATCTGTCGTTACGATCTTTTTGATTACGATCTTCTTTATCACATCTGCTGATTCTGCAACCTTTGTCCTTGGAATGCAAACAACAAATGGCAGCACAGAACCTCCAAATATTGTTAAATATAGTTGGGGAATTATTTTAGCCGCATCTGCTGTAGTATTAATGGCTTCCGGAGGGCTAGAAGCATTGCAAACAGCGATTATTGTTAGTGCGTTTCCACTTACATTTGTACTTTTCTTAATGTGTTTCTCTATGTTAAAAGCATTTAGAAGTGAAACGAAACCGGAACCAAATCTTGGTATGGAACGTGGAAAAGGACGAGCTAGAGACAAAGTAAGTAAGTCTGATGAACAGCCTAATCCAACATAAGCAAAAAAACAAAACCTGTAAGATAATCTAACATCGTTTTGTGATAAATTAAAAAATAAAGAGAAAGCCTTAGGAGAGCGTTCTTCATGAACGCTCTCCTTTTCTATTTGCATTTTATCGATCTTATAACGAGATACAACTAGTTATAATAAACAGTCAATAATAGTCATTTTAGTTAAAGTGACTATGCAATAAAATTAGCAAAACTGATAACATAATCGCATACTACACGCTTGTTTCTCCATTTATTTCTAACATAAGTTTAAATAACGCTTTCTATAAATCAATGGAAGGAATGAGAACTATGAGCTTAGAAGCATTAAATAAACGAGTAAAAACGGATCTTGCTTATCTTGATTTTGGAGCTCCAGACTGGCTACGTCCTCTCTCCCATCCAGAAGGGCATGTATACGATGTTGTTATCGTTGGAGGTGGACAAAGTGGTTTAGCTGCAGCGTTTGGTCTGTTACGGGAGAGAATCTCAAACATCCTCGTCATCGACGAAAATAAAGAAGGCTTAGAAGGTCCATGGGATACGTATGCACGGATGGTTACATTGCGTACACCTAAAACCTTAACGTCTGTCGATCTAGGTATTCCATCTCTTACGTTTCGTTCATGGTGGGAAGCACAACATGGGGCAGAAAGCTGGGAGGAGATCGCCAAAATCCCTAAAGGTGATTGGATGAACTATCTACGTTGGTATCGAAAGGTTCTCAATTTGCCAATTATAAATGAAGTAACACTCAATTTAATCGAATCTGAAGAAGGTATTCATCGCCTCCATATTGAAGGGCCAGGCGCGCCGTCAGATACAATACTTACACGCAAAGTCATTTTAGCAACAGGTATCCAAGGTGGTGGTAAGTGGTATATACCTTCCTTCATTACAGAAAATGTCCCTCATCGCCTTTATGCCCATACGTCTGAGACAATTAATTTTGAGGCTCTTAAGGGGAAAAAAGTTGCCATTTTAGGTGGAGGGGCTTCTGCCTTTGACAACGCCAACTTTGCCCTTTCAGAAGGTGTCAGCGAAGCACATATTTTTATCCGGCGCAATGAGATGCCACGCATCAACCCAATTCGACAAATGGAAAGTTCCGGGTTAATTGAACGGTTTCACGCCCTATCTGATGATGATAAATATGCAGCAATCTCGCACTTCTTTAAACACAACCAACCACCAACTAATGATACATTCCAACGCGCTACATCTTGGCCTGGATTTTATTTACATTTAGGCTCACCATGGCTAGATGTCAAGCCTGCCGGTGATGGCGCTGTTATCACTACACCTAAAGGAACATTTACATTTGACTTCTTACTAATTAGTACCGGACTTCTAACAGATCCTGCTTTACGCCCGGAATTACGTCTCGTCGAACCCCATATTGCACGCTGGGGTGACCTTTATAATATCCCAAAAGAAATGGCAAATCCAATGCTAGATGCACATCCATATTTAACGCCTGGGTTTGGGTTAAAAAGCAGAAATGAATCTGGTGAAAGAAAGCTACATGGCCTTTTCACTTTTAACTATTCTGCTCTAATTAGTTGTGGTATTACAGCCTCAGCACTCTCTGGAATGCGCTTTGGAATTGCAAGGCTTGTATCTGAAGTGGCCGACCAATTATTTCTCGATGACCGTGAAGAGATATTAAAACGTTTCTTTGAGTACGATGAAGCTGAGTTTATCGGTGAGTGGGATGGCATGAAGGTGAACTCGTAAACTATCGATAAGAATAGTAACGAGCTTCTCAAAAAGGGATTGAACCCTTTTTGGGTCCTCTGTTCTTTGATGATTCCCTCTATCTCTCTATTCTCCTAATTCAGGGGTTCAGTCCTTCTCTCTGAGCCCCTCAACTTCTCACTTCTCCTGTTTCAGGGGTTCAGTCCTTCTCTCTGACTCCCTCAACTTCTCGTTTCTCCTGTTTCAGGGGTTCAGTCCTTCTCTCTGACTCCCTCAACTC
Source organism: Halalkalibacter sp. HAAS-P014 (assembly GCF_056619965.1). Taxonomy (NCBI): domain Bacteria; kingdom Bacillati; phylum Bacillota; class Bacilli; order Caryophanales; family Bacillaceae; genus Halalkalibacter; species Halalkalibacter sp. HAAS-P014. Next base: position 5,369 of record NZ_JBWQTV010000019.1, read on the forward strand.
CTCGTTTCTCCTGTTTCAGGGCTTCAGTCCTTCTCTCTGACTCCCTCAACTTCTCGTTTCTCCTGTTTCAGGGGTTCAGTCCTTCTCTCTGACTCCCTCAACTCCTCGTTTCTCTTGTTTCAGGGGTTCAGTCTTCCTCTCTGACTCCCTCTACCACTCAAAATTTATTCGACATTGTTTAATCTCAACGCAAATGTTATACCATAAGTTTATATAGCTAAACATATTTTACATAGTCAGGTGTTGAACGAAATGAAAATCATTACAGAACATATTGGTTCGGGCAAATATATCCTTGAAGGTACTGCTGTATTTTGTGGAAATGATATAAATGTAACAATTGGAGGTGGCGACCGTTACCATATTGGTGCTGTTAGCGTCGCTGTCCCTAGAAAAGAAGTGAAAAATGGTAAAAAACGTAGTGCCACTGCTAGTCTAATCTGTGTCCAGGGGCATAAAGAAGATGAGTTTGCTCAATTTGCTTCAAAGTCTTTGGCGACAGCACTTGACTGCGTCGTTACTGTTAGTGTTGGTGTGCACATTGATCACGCTACTACAGAGGAAATTGATATTCTCGATAACCACTTCAAACAATTAGTAGAAAAGCTAGAGAAACTCTTGGCTGAAGATCATAGAAATTAGACATTTTGAGTTTGACCGTACATTTTATAACCATTACTAATAAACGGGGTTACCCCTTCAATTTACCAACTCCATCCTTACACCTTACATTTATCTCCATATAAAAAATACTCTGGGCTTAATCTATTCCCCAGAGTATTTTTTCTCTATTTAATAAAGTCACCCTTTTTTAACAGATTCTTTAAATTCACTATGTTGACGAATTTATTTTCTCTTGTAATTTCTCCAAATAAAAATCAGCATTAATAGGCAAAGTAACAGTTTGGTTTAGCCAGGATGATAAGTAAATGGCATTGGCCAATTCTACAACCTTACTTCCTTCCTCACCAGGAGCAAGTAACGGCTCATTTTTCAAAACGGCATTAATCCAGTTTTGAATAATGCCTTTATGGCCACTTATTTCACCTTTTACAGGAATATCAATTTTCCAGCATTCTGGTTCCCCGAAGCTGCCTTTATAGGACACATTAAATTCTCTTTCTGATTGTGTTAAACGGAAAAAAGTTAGTGTATTATTTTCAACTACTAATTTCCCCCGATCACCAACGATTTCATACCGATTTGTTCCAGGCGCTTCACCTGTTGTTGTAATAAAAACACCCGTAGCACCATTTTCATATTCAATATATGCTGTAACATCATCTTCAACTTCAATATCGTGGTATTTTCCATTATGACAGAAAGCATGCACACGTTTTGGAATCAAACCTGTTGTCCATTGCCATAGATCTAATTGGTGAGGGGCTTGATTTAATAATACACCACCACCTTCACCTTTCCATGTTGCTCTCCATTTACTCGAATCGTAATAACCTTGTGGGCGATACCAATCTGTAATAATCCAATTCGTCCGTTTAATTTCACCTAGTTCTCCTGATTGAATGAGCTGACGTACTTTTTGATACAGTGGGTTTGTACGTTGGTTATACATCATGGAAAATACTTTCCCACTTGAAATAGCTACCTCATTCATTTCCATAACATTTTTGCTATAGACACCAGCTGGTTTTTCAAGGAGAACATGCATGCCTTTCGCAAATGCTTTTATTGCTAATTGTGGGTGACTGTAATGAGGGGTTGCAATAATAATCGCTTCGATATCCGATTTATTGAAAAAGGCATCTTCATCTTGATAACATTGCACGCTACTTTTGATATTATCTTTCACCCAATTAATTTGCCTTTCCCGACCACAAACTGCCGTTAACCTAGCTCCCTTAATTAGTCCTTGCTCCAACAGTAGTGCATACTCTTTACCCATATTTCCTATCCCAATCACACCAACTCTAACCATACACACCATCCCTCTCCTCATTCATTACAGTTATATAAAACAAAAAGATCTAACCCCAACGAGTTAGATCTTTTATCACAAATAGTATTACATCAGCCCAAGCAGTTGAGGAACGATTAAGCTGATTCCTGGGATAAATACAATTAATAGTAACGAGATTATTAAGGCAACGAAGAATTTAAGCAAAGGCCTAATAACATCTTCAATTGGAACCCCTGCGACACTACATCCAACAAATAAACAACTTCCAACCGGTGGAGTCATAACCCCAATAGAAAGATTAAATACAAGGATGATCCCAAAATGAACTGGGTCAATTCCTAATTGAGTTACAACAGGAAGGAAAATTGGTGTGAAGATCAATACAGCTGGTGCAATATCCATAAACGTACCTATAACTAATAAAATCAACATAATCATAAGTAAGATGATAATTTTATTATCAGAAACAGCAAGTAGTGTATTACTGATTGCTGAAGGGATCTGTGTAACACTCATTGCCCAAGACATAATAGAAGAAGCTCCTACAAGAAACAACACGATACCTGTCATGATCGTTGTATCCTTTAAGATCTTAGGAATATCCTTCAAGCTAATAGAGCGATAAATCATTGAAAGTACTAAGGAGTACACAACGGCAATCGCTGCACCTTCTGTTGCAGTAAATATTCCTCCTACAATACCTCCAATTACAACAACAATCAATAATAAACTTGGAAGCGCATCCCAGATTACTTTCATTGCTTGTTTAAAAGTCGGTTTCTCTTGAACTGTATAGTTCTCTTTCTTCGCAATAAAATAGGCAACTGTCATAACAGCCAATCCCATTAAAATACCTGGTAAATAACCAGCCATAAATAGTGCCGTGATGGAAGTTCCGCCACTTACCATTGAATAAAGGATAATAACGCCACTCGGTGGAATAAGAAGTCCTGCCGGAGAAGAAGCAATATTTACCGCTGCAGAGAATGCTTTGTTATACCCTTCTTTTGCTTGTAGAGGGGACATAACCGATCCAATTGCTGCAGTAGAAGCTACTGCTGATCCGGAAATTGCACCAAAAAGCATGTTCCCGACAACATTTGTATGAGCAAGTGAACCAGGAAGTCTTCCTGCCATCAGCTTGGCTAAGTTAACAAGCCTTAGTGCAATTCCTCCGTTGTTCATAATACTCCCTGCTAGAATGAAGAAAATAACAGCTAACAACACAAATGTATTAATCCCTGCGACCATTCGTTGAGCAGCCGTAAACATGATTATATCCATAGGCAAAGCAAGAATAACTGTCGCAAGTGAAGCAATCCCAATACTAATTGAGATTGGAACTCCAATTAGCAGGAAAAAGAAAAATGTACCAAAAAGCAAAAATGTTGCTTGCATAGCGAGATCCATTAGTTGTCCCCTCCTTTCTTTCCATCCCCTACTTCAACAGAAGCAGTCGATGCTTCCTCTACAGGGGGATTCCCTTCAAACTTTCTATCTAAAATATTTAAAACTTGGTAAATAACCATTACAACACCCGATATTGGTAAGATACTGTAAATGTACCCCATCGGAATTCGCAATATAGGAGATAATTGACCCATAGTATTCATCGAGATGGCATAACCACCTCTTACTAAAACTGCAGCAACAAATAAAATAACTATAATATCAATAGCCAATTGAAGAGAACGGTTTGCTTTCCCTTTTGTTTTATCCTTTAAGAAAGTTATAGCTAAATGCCGTTGCAAACCAAATACATATGCTGCTCCGAGGAACGAAATCCAGATTAGTAAAAACCGCAATAACTCTTCTGTGAAAAGAGCTGGCGCGCCTAATACATATCTACTTACAACTTGCCATACAGCGCCTAATACGATAACAATTATGAAGAGTGAGGTTACCGACAGTATCGTATAGTCTAATATAGACCGTATTTTCTTTAACGTTTTCATCATTTCTATTCCACCCCCACTGCTTTTTAGCGAGTTTTTTGTCTTTGCTTCAAAAACAGATGTAGACATGATGTTGACTTATCATACAACGATCATGTCCACACTATTTATAAATTGCTCATTTTAGCCAAAACTTTTTCATTTGAAACCTATATTTTTTACTTTAATTCCTCAATTGCTTTAAATAAGTCAGCAGTGTCTTCATTTTCACGCATTTTCTCGTGGATTGGCTCTACTGCATCGATGAACGGTTGTTTTTCTGGGTAATGGAATTCTACTCCCATTGCTTCTTCAGCTGTGTCAATAGCTTCTTGTGTTTCTGCCATTTGTGCTTCAATTTGATACTCTGTTGCTTCTTTCCCTGCTTCTCTAAGAGCTTCTTGTAATTCTGGTGTTAAACCGTTCCAAACATTTGCACTAATAACAACGAAATCAGGAAGAATCGAATGCTCATTAAATGAGTAATGCTTAGCAACTTCACCGTGGTTTCCTGTTGTTAAAATGGAAGGTACACTTTCTGCTCCATCAACAACTCCTTGTTGAAGGCCTGTGAAAATCTCTCCAAAAGGTAGTGGCGTAGGTGCTCCACCAAATAACGTAATCATTTGGTTTTGTAATGGATTGTCTTGAACGCGAATCTTTAACCCATTTAAATCACTAGGCTCTAAAATAGGATCATCTACTGTGTAAAGGCTTCTCGCACCTGCATAGAAGTAAGTGAGTCCAACATATCCATCCTCTTCTGTTCCCATATAAAGGTCTGAAATTACATCATCGGAATTCATTGCTCTAAAGAAATGGTCATCGTCTTCAAATAAGTATGGTGCATTAAATACTTCAAACTGAGGTGTGAAATTAGCTAGGGCTGACGCACCGATACGTGTCATTTCAATCCCTCCAGCTTGAAGCTGTTCCATTACCTCTCTGTCCGTTCCTAAAATAGCATTTGGATAAATTTCAATGTTAATTGCGCCATCCGTTTTTTCATTTACAAGTCTTGCGAATTCCACTGCACCTGCATGCATCGCATAGTCTTCGCCTAAGTTATGCGCAAGTCTCCAGTTGTATTCTGCTGCTGCTTCGGCGCCAGTATCATTTGGTTGATCTGTGTCTGTATCAGCACCTCCACCACATGCAGCTAAAAACATCATTGACCCAAGTATTGCTCCAATAAGTGACTTTTTCATTGATTTACTCCCCTTTTTCTATTTTTATAACTGTAATCCCTTTCATGGAAAGGAAAACAATATCATTACTAGTACGTTTTCCTCAGCGAGTTATTTTATACTTCTAATGAAACGTTTTCACAAACTCGCTTATCACCTTCTAGGTATACTTGTATACTAGCATCCCAGTTAAGGGTTTTCAATAGTTTTTTTCAATTTCATATTTTGTTCAAAGTATTGTATTTAATAGGGGGTAATGTATATATTTGTAAAGGTTTCTTTATCGTATTTATGCCTTCTCATTTCATAAAAAAAAGACTATTGAAAAAGGTTTCTTTCACCTTCTTCAATAGCCTAAAAAATAATTCTATTAAATAATACGAGTTGTAACGATTCCCTCGATTTTGTTAATTTTCTCTTCTATACCAGGAATCACTTCGCCATTTACTTGATCTTCAATATCAATCATTGTGTATGCGTAATCGCCACGACTTCTGTTCACCATATCAGCAATGTTCAAGTTATAATCTGATACAGCAGATGTGATTTGTCCAACCATGTTCGGAACGTTTTTATGGAATGCTGCCACACGGCGCTTCCCTGTATATGGAAGTGAAGCATTTGGGAAGTTCACTGAGTTTTTAATATTTCCAGTTTCCAAAAACTCTTTCACTTGGCGAGCTGCCATAATCGCGCAGTTTTCCTCAGATTCTTTTGTAGACGCACCAAGGTGAGGAATCGGCACAGCATTTTTCATCTTTAAGATGCTTTCGTTCGGGAAATCTGTAATATACTTGCCCACTTGTCCACTTTCAAGAGCAGCAGCCATATCTTCTTCATTTACAAGACCATCACGTGAGAAGTTTAAGATATGAACGCCTTCCTTCATGATGTTAAACGTCTCTTTGTTAAACATTCCTTTCGTATCATCTGTTAATGGTACGTGGACAGTAATGTAATCAGAGTTAGCAAATACTTCTTCAATTGACATCGCACGCTGTACATTACGAGATAAATTCCAAGCAGTATTAACAGAGATGAATGGATCAAAGCCGATAACATCCATATCTAAATCAAGTGCATCATTTGCTACAAGCGCTCCGATTGCACCTAAGCCGATAACACCTAATGTTTTTCCTTTAATTTCTTTTCCGACAAATTGCTTTTTACCTGCTTCTACAAGCTTAGGAACTTGATCTCCTTCGCCTTCTAGTGTTTTTGTCCACGCAATACCAGCGAACAGGTTACGAGATGATGCCATTAATGACGTTAATACTAACTCTTTTACAGCATTTGCATTCGCACCAGGAGTGTTAAAAACAACGATTCCTTCTTCTGTGCATTTATCAACTGGAATGTTATTAACACCTGCTCCTGCTCTAGCAATTGCTTTTAACTGTTTATCAAATTCTAATGAATGCATGTTAAAGCTACGAACAATAATAGCATCAGGACTTTGGCTGTCATTATCAATTGTATAATTATCGTTGAATACTTTTAGTCCTCTTTCTGAAATATTGTTTAATGTTTTAATTGTTTTCACTTTATCTAATGTTATAGTGCTCATATTGTTTCTCTCCTCTTTCTAATTATGATTGTATAAAACCTTAAATCAATTATAACTAATTTTAACAAAACAACTTCCAACAGTTACATTTACGAAAGTCTAGAGTACAATTTATGATATTTTGTTAAGCTATCCCCCCAAATATGCAGAAAGAGGCAAGGGACCTTTCCCTTACCTCTGCCCAGGCGAACGGCTACGACACTATATGCTCCCTCGTGGTTATCCACGTTCGCCAGTTACATATAGCCTTTTTTAATTATTTTTATAATAGCAAATCTTTCATCAATCTTCAACCACTAACATGTGTCTTTTTTTTGATTATTCGATTTTTATTCTATATTCAAATATCCTTTATAAAAGTGATTATTATAGCGATACACCTTTAGATCATTCATAAGTTATCTCAACATGATCAATGTAATACGCTAATTCATAAATTAATCTCTTAATTTCAATAGTATGCTTCTCTTTAGCTGCATTTTCAAGTCCTTTTCCAATGATTGAAATGTATTGAAACCCGTATCCAGCACCAAAACCCTTCATGCTATGGCCTGTTACACGCACAAATTCGAAGTCTTTATTTTCAAGAGCATCTCGTAATTTTTTTACTTCAACTTTCCGATTTTCCATAAAGCCTGGAATTAACTCTTTTACATCTACATCGACTGTCGCCTTTAAATAGTGCTCAATCATGTTAATCCCCTCTTATACCTTTTTTTAACCTATATATTTCTTGATTTCTCCTAGTAGCATCGCTTTTTTTATCGGCTTTGTTAAATGGGCATTACAACCAGCATCAAAACTTTTTTGTTTATCTTCCTTTAGTGCATGAGCCGTTAATGCTATGATCGGTGTTTCTTTTCTTTCTTCTGTCCGTTCAATTTCTCTTATTTCCCTAGTTGCCTCATAACCATCCTTAATAGGCATTTGAATATCCATTATAATTAAGTCGTATTCATTTTCTTTATACTTATCTATCGCTTCTTGTCCATTCTCAGCCATATCAAGTGTGATGTTAGAGTTTTTTAAGTACGCAGCGATAAGCTTTCTATTATCAATTGAGTCCTCAACGAGAAGTAGCTTGCCTGAGAGTACAGGAAGGTTTGATTCTTCCTTTTCTATTACTTGTACTTCCTTACTGCTATTTGCTTGTGCACTGCTAATTGCCCTGTAAAGTTCTTTTTTACTAATCGGTTTACGTAAATAAGAGTTAATATTAAGCTGTTTTACCTTTTCAAGATCGCCATAGCTATTATCTGATGTTAGCATTAAAACAAGTGTGTCAGGATAAACACTTTTTATTTTCTCTACAAGCTCAAAACCATCCATTCCAGGCATACGGCAATCAACAATCACAAGAGCAAATGGTGATCCTTTTTGGTTTCTTTCCTTTATTAATGTAAGAGCTGTCCTACCGTCTTCAGCTTCAACAATGTCATTTGTAACCTCCTTTAACATCTCTTTTACAATAAAACGATTTGTTTCAATATCATCCACAACCAAAATAGTTTTATTGTAGAAGTCGGTTAGTTTTTGACTTTTTTCCACCTTACAGTTAGAGCTTACCAATAATGGAATCGTAAATGTGAAAGTACTTCCTTTCCCAAGCTCACTCGCAACAGTGATTGTACCACCCATTTTCTCGACTAACAGTTTGGCAATCGTTAATCCTAAGCCTGTTCCCCCTTGTTTTCTAGTCATGGAAGAATCAACTTGTGTAAATCTTTCAAAAATCATTTCAACTTGATCATTTGTAATTCCTTCACCTGTATCCGTTACAGAAACTTCAAGGATAAAACCTTCATTACTTGTATACTCACAAGTTACCTTAACTAGTATTTCTCCTTTATCGGTGAATTTCACAGCATTGCTCACTAAGTTGGACAAAACTTGCGTAATTCTATCCGGGTCTCCTTTTATGCATTCAGGAATGCTGTCCTCAACATGAACCATTAATTCTAACCCTTTGTTGTGAGCCCTATTAGCAAAAATATAAACTCCATTTTCAATTACTTCTTTTAGAGTGAAATCCGACTCCGCAATCTCGATATGACCTGCCTCAACTTTAGATAGATCAAGAATATCGTTGATAATACGCAGTAATTTTTCACTTGATGACTGAAATATTGATATGAACTCTTTTTGCTCTTTCGTTAAGTTCGTTTCTGACAATAGTTCAGCCATACCGATAATTGCATTCATTGGTGTGCGAATCTCGTGACTCATCACAGCTAGAAATTCCGATTTTGCAATAGAAGCAGCCAACGCTTGGTCACGTAGTTCAACAAGTTGTTGTTCATACTGTTTCTGATTTGTATAATCAAGCGCAATGCCTAATGTACCAATTGAATTCTCATTATTGTCAATCAAGTTCGTCACCGTTAATTTGACAGGAAAACAGCTACCATCCTTTCGAATATAGGTCCAATCTTGATTTTGTAAGTCTGGGTGATTAGATACATTGATGAAATACTCAAAGGTACTTGCAACTTCTTTATTTAATTGAGTCGTTAATTGTTCTGCTCTACTGTTGATCTCTTGGAAATCATGAAAAATGAGAGGGCTTTCTTTTCCGACAACCTCATCTGCCGTAAAGCCTAAATAACGTTCACACGCTTTATTAAAAGAATTAATGATACCCTGCTCATCTGTAGTAATAATCATTGAGTCGGCACTATCAAAAATCGATTGTTGCAATAACGTAAGCTCTTGAAGTTCTTTTGTTCTTAGCTTTACGAGCTTTTCTGCTTGCTTCCTTTCTCTAGCAAGTGAAATGAGTACAATGGTTGTAAACAACGTAATCAAAAATCCGGATAGCAAGATGACAGATGGAACAACGTCTCCAATTCCACTTGCAAAACCATCACCAGTATCAAACGCCATTGTCCATGTGTTTCCTAATATATTGATTTCAGTAAATGCTAGATTCTCAGAATCTTCCCCATCCATTAAAACATTTTTAAATAGCAACTTACTTTGTGCCTCTTCTTGAGACCAAACTTCTAATTCACTTATGGATGCGTCATAAATCCAATAATTAATATCCTTTAAGATTGTATTCAGGCTCGTTGCTTTAATCATTTCTTCTACATAAAAGGCTGCAATTACTGAACCGCGCCATCCCTGACGTCTTTCTTCCACTGTCTCAGTGCTCTTGTTCAAATCATAAACTGGAGCATAAATAATAAAACCAGGCTCTTCTGTTCCTTTGTCTGTTATTAATGTAATCTTATTTGTCACCGTAATTTCTCCAAGATCGCGTCCTATTAGCATTGCTGCTCTTCGGGTAGGATCTGTTAGATGGTTATACCCAACTCCTGGTACTTGGAATTGTTCCGGCTTCACAAAAACATTTACAGTAAAGTCACCTGTTTCATCCTCAGGCCAAATCTGAAAATCGCCCACTTCAGATTCAACGGCTTCCTGCACAAATTGAAGGTTCGTTTCTTGAAAATAATTAGCAAACGCCGTAACATGAAGGCCCGGATATTTTTCGAGCAATTTGCTATTGTCGACAAACCGGCTCCACATTTCATAGTCTACATATTCATTGCTCATAAAGAGACTTTGTTGCGCTCGGATTGTTTCTTCAAAAATTGACATTTGATGGTAAAGTTGTTCTGTTGCTTCATTTACTTTTTCATTGAATTGGGCTTCTTTTTCCTTTTTTACAAGCGCATCATAATGGTTCCACAATATTAATGTTGCCGTTAACAGCATCGTGACAACTAAAAGCAAAGAAAATGGGCGACCAAGGAACTCAACTACTTTCTTAAAATGAGGTGTTTCCATACCTGTAGCCCCTTTCCAAATCAATCGCCTTGCTCAATCATAGTCGCTCTCACCTGATTTCGACCATTATTTTTCGCTTCATATAATTGCTTATCTGCTAAGTCAATCAGCTCTTCAAGCGTACAGCTATTTGTCTTAGGGTAAACAGTAGCTGCACCAACACTAATCGTTAATACATTCTTTACTGGAGAGGAGATATGTGGGATTTGTGCCTTTTCTATATTTTCCCTTGCCCTCTCTGCTATTAATTTTGCTCCTTCAAAGTGAGTTTCAGGAAGAATAATCGCAAATTCTTCCCCTCCATAGCGAGCTACTAAATCAGTTATACGCATCACCGACTTAGATAAAATCGATGCTACCTTTTTTAAACATTCATCCCCTTGTAAATGGCCGTACGTATCGTTATATGCTTTAAATTTATCAATATCTAGCATGATCACCGATAACGGCGTTCCACTGCGAGTCGAACGGTCCCACTCTGCTTTGACGCCTTCGTCAAAACAACGCCGGTTTGCAATCTCTGTCAACCCATCAAGCGTCGATAGCATTTTTAACTGAAGATTGGCTAATTTCAATTCCTCCGTTACGTTCAGAAGTTCGATTTCTCGTTCTTTTCTTTTATCCATTTCATTTTTCAGTCTTAACGCTGCATAAATTCTAGCATTCAATTCAAGCGTATCGTATGGCTTTGTAACAAAGTCCGTTGCTCCGGCTAAAAAGGCTTTTTCAAGGACTTCAGTTTCTTTAAGGGCTGTTACAATGATAATTGGGATGTCCTTTAACTCTTCTTCCCCCTTAATAATTGAACAAGCTTCAATTCCATCTCGACCAGGCATGACAATATCTAGTAATAGTAAGTCAATAGAACTTTTTCCATTTTCATCGATTGATTTCTCTAATGTTTCTAGTGCCTCATCTGTGGATTGAGCCAATAGAAGGTTATCAAAACCACTTTTTGTGAGTCGGTTCTGCAGCAACAATAAACTATCCAATGAATCATCTACTAATAAAATGGTTTCCGTCTTTCGCATAGGCCCCACCTCCCTACTATATATCCACGAATGGATCTATCTACCTATTTCTATAGTATCATATACACTTCGCACCAAGGCAGAAAGTAAGGGTAATTACGTAAATGTACACAAAATATGTAAGAGAAACTAATTTTTCATTGTTGTATTAGAGATACTAATCATATGATTATAGGGGTGTTTTATGGAGAGGGTATAAAATGGTCGAAATTTGAATAACCATACAACATTTAAGGAACTTTATATTTAATAAATACTAGTACATATGAGGTTCTATTATGAGGGGTCAATTTAATTACCAAATATCAAAAATCGAAATTGCTATCATCTACATTTCTGTTATCTTTGGAAGTGCTATTTTAACATTACCTAGGACGTTAGCTGAACAGGTTGGAACACCTGATGGGTGGATAACGGTTATTATATCCGGTTGTTTGATGATGGCATTGGTCTTCCTTTATGTTCATTTACAAAAAAACTTTCCTGGCCAAAATTTAATAGAATTCTTGCGCGTCGGGACGATTGGTAAAGCCGTTGCCATGATTCTTACCCTTTTATTATTTGTCTATAGCATCCTTATCGTTGGGCTTGTTACCCGTGTTTTAGTTATTACGATTAACCTTTATCTGCTAACATTGACTCCAATATCAATCCTTGTTTCAATTATGTTGCTTGTTACCACATATGCCGTCACGAAAGGATTAATTGGGATTGTTCATTTACATCTGCTCTTTACACCGATCATTATTACAGCTCTCTTTCTATTAATTTTATTCAATATAGGCAATATGGACATTGATAATGTAAGGCCATTAGCACAAGAAGGAGTTGCTCCTCTACTAAGAGGATTGCCTGCTATGTTTCTCCCTTTATTTGGTACAATACCGTTTTTATTTCTTATCATGAAGTATATGAGAAAGCGCGACATCTCTCCATATCCACTTTGTGCTGCCAGCATTGTTGTTACTTTCTTTTTCGCGATGATTGTCTTTACGACTTACACTGTGTTCAGTCTAGAAGTAACTTCTATTACGACCTTCCCTATTGCCGAATTAGCAAAGGGAACAGAAATACCCGGAGCTTTTATTGAAAGGTTAGAGATAGTTATTATTACGATTTGGATCATGGCGTTGTTTACTACCATTATAACGGCACAGTTTGTAGCAGTTATTTTGGTTAGAAATGAACTGTTCCCAAAAAGAAAACTAACTACTTTGCATGCTGTTATCGTTTTCATATCCTATATGATTGCCTTTTGGCCTTCGAATATCGCCGAGGTTGAACAATTGGCGAGGTTTGTTTCCTTTTTCGTAATGTTTAATATCTTTTTCGGCCTTGTTGCTGGGTACATTACCTTGTGGATCAAAAAAAAGAAAACAGCCCCGAACAATCAACCAAATTCAACCGTTACGACATCAGATTAGTGCGTTTTATTTAAATACAAACGGAACCGGCGTGTCGCAGTGACACGCCGGTTCTTTCTCATTATAAAAATTTAAAATCGACCTGATCTAAAAATGGAAAATATTAACCAAAAGAACATTAACAATGCCACAACAAAGCCAATTTCAATAGCTGGTATATCCCATAGGAGAGATTGTTGCCCCCCTAAAGCGGACCCAATAATAAGCCCAACCATAATAATACTAAATGACAATAAAACAATGCTAAAAGATAGCCGATTGCTAATTCGGTCCAGCTTCGTTAAAAACACTTCCACGTTAGGTAGTGTCACTTCCAACGGTATTTTCCCATTTTTTATTACTGAAGTTAGTTCTCTAATATTCCTTGGCAATTCTGTTAAAACAGCGCCATTTTCATACCATTGCTGCAAAAGTTTTTCGGCAACATTTTTAGGGTGGTATCGTTCGAACAGCAACTGGCGGCCAAATGGCTCAGCAATTTTAATAATGCTTATGTCGGGATCTAACTTTGTCACCATTCCTTCAATTGTTAGCAAAGCTTTTCCCAATAACGTTAAATCAGTCGGAATTCGAATATGGTGTTGATGTGCTACCTCAAATAAATCATTTACTGCTTCTCCGAGGCTAACTTGGCTTAATGGGACATCATAATACTTGTCCTTTAGTTGCCCTATATCAGCTCTAAGTAGCTGCATATTAACATCATCAGGTACTAGTCCCATCTTTGTAATAGCCCTGATGACACCATCGGTATTTTGACGCATCAGCGCAATGATCAAAGAAGCAAAATGTGTTTTCATTTCTGGAGTTAGACGGCCAACCATCCCAAAATCCATAAAAGCGACCACTTCATTTGGCAGTACCGAAACATTCCCTGGATGAGGATCCCCATGAAAAAAACCTTCAATTAAAATTTGATGTAGAACTGCATGAAGAACCCGTTCTGCCAGCACTTTTTTATTATAGCCCTTTTGATCAAGCTCGTTAAAGTTATCTAGGTTAGTTCCTTCAATATACTCCATCGTTAGAACCTTTTTTGTCGAATAATCCCAATAAATAGTCGGTATGTGGATATTTGGATCATCTTTAAATTGCTTAGCAATTTGATCTGCATTTCGGCCTTCTATTGTATAATCCAATTCTGCTAACAGTGATTTTGAAAACTCTTCGATAATCTCCGTAATTCGATATCTAGCTGCCCATTCCAAACGGTGCTCTGCAAGCAGCGCTAATTCCTGGAGGATCTCTAAATCTGTTTTCACTAAAACTTTCACATTCGGGCGTTGTATTTTGATCGCAACTCGTTCACCTGTTTTTAAAACAGCATAATGAACTTGGCCAATCGAAGCTGCTCCCAGGGGCGTACTATGAAGCTCATCAAATAATTCCTCAACTGTTCCACCAAGCTCTTGTTCGATAATCGTCTTTACTTCCTCATATGGAAACGGAGAAACTCGACTTTGTAGCTTCTCAAGCTCAACAATAATATCAGTTGGAAATAAGTCAGGCCTTGTACTTGCGATTTGGCCCATTTTGACAAAAGTAGGCCCCAATTCTTCTAAAAATAACCGAAGTCTTTCCCCCGTTGTCTTTGCATGGATTTCATCCTGTTCTTTCAGCAATAACCGCTTCGGCAACGAAAAAAGTTCATGGAGTCCTAAATCCTTTACAATAAAGCCAAACCCATTCCGAGTAAAAGCAGCTGCTATTTCTCGATAGCGCTGAATATGTCGAATTCTTCTTTCGAAAATAAGAAGCCCCCCTTAAAAACCAGAACAACTAGCTCTTTGACTTACTCTGTTTCTTTTCGTTCATTCTCCAATTGAGTAAGGCGTTTTTCCAACTTTTCGACATCTTCCTTCGTAGCCACATTTAACTCACTCAACAATTGTTTTAATTTATCATTTATTTTTTCATCAAGGCCTTTTTGGGTCTCTTCCCCTTTTCTCCAAACTTCACTCATGAAATTTTTCGACTCTTGTTGGGTTAATTCTCCCTTTTTCACTAACTCTTCTACGATTTTCTCAGCTTGTTCTTTACTTGTAACTGCCAGTCCTAATCCTAAAGCTAATCCTTTTTTCATCGCATCTTTCATTGTACTTACCTCTCTTTCATCAAGTAATGAAATATCGTATGTTACATCTTAGCTTGTTGCAGTTTCACTTAAATAATCATATATGGGCTAACAAGAACACCCGTTATAAATCTATAATACCAAAAACAAAGACAACTACACCACCAATCATCCTTTACGTACGATTGGTGGCTGCTAAAAGTCATAAACCGTTCATTTTTCACAGTGGCTAGTTCCCCCTTTTAAGCTGTTGTATTCGTAGCCTCTGAAAGAAATTCCTTCGTAGTAAACACGGCATTTAAATTTGCACCAATGGCCTGTAAAATCGCACCAATGGTTGAAAGGATTTGCCCTTCTTGCTCTCTATCGTTTAATTCGTAAATACCTCCGATTGCCTCTAACCCTGCACCTAATCCATCTATTCCATTCCCAATCGCATAAATAATTTCACCTGCACGGTAATCTGCTAACGCACTCATCGAAGCACCCAGTGATTGAAAGGAATTCCCAATAACTTCAAGACGGACAGCGTCATCACCATTCTCTTCATCCTGATCTTGGAGATAAGCTGCTAAAGAACTCGTTGCTGCCCCTGCTCCATCAATCCAATTTCCGGCAAAGTTTAAAGGATCATCTGTTGCAACTGTGCCAGTGACAAACGCTCCAACAGCTTGCAGCCCTTCCCCGATAACGACAAGCTGGTTATTCATTTCATTTATTCCACTTAGCTCTCTAATTTCAGCAATAGCTGAAACAATGGTCCCAATCGCTTCTATCCATGCACCTGCTAACAGATTGTAATTAACCATCACCTCTCACTTCACCTCTGCTTTCTCTCCGTACTTTATTTTAATCTTGCTCATCTAAATCGGTGATTCCATTTACCTAAAAATATATATCTAACATCGTTTATTTCTATAAAAAGAAAATAGGACTATCCCAAGAGGTTTGAATTTGACCTTTTGGGATAGCCCCGAAGCAAAGAATCGGTTCGCTACATTTTATAAAGTTTTTGAGAGGATTCATTGCCACCTAGTCTTTTGGAGAAATTGAGGTTTTGATAAAAAATTTGGGAGATAAACACATCTCGTATTCTAAATCAACAAATTAACTAACATCAGACCGTACACCTTTTTCACGATTATGATTTCCAACGTCTCCCTTTACCCACTTAGCAAAGGCTATATAAGACCACTGAAAAATCGGGCTCATAATGAAAGTAAAAATGAAAGAGAAAATGAAAACTGGTCCACCAAGAATAAAACCTAACCCAAGTACAGAACTCTCAATGATAATACGAGTTTTTCTAATAGACATCCTTGATCTCTCTGAAATGACAAGCATAAACCCGTCTCTTGGTCCTGCCCCAAAGTTAGCAGCTGTAAACATACCAGCAGCAAAACCAATGACAATAATTGCAAGAATGAGGAGTAAAATGTCTATCATTACGTTTGGAGAATGAGGAAAAACATTTAAATATAAAAACAAATCTACAATAGGTCCAACGAGAAGAACATTCAAAAATGTTGCTGTTTTTATGTATGAGCGGTTTAAAAAGAACGTAAATAAAAGCAAAAATAACCCAATTAGTACATTCCAAGTCCCAATGGTAAGGCCAAATTTATTTGTAAGAGCAACATATAAAACATCCCATGGATAGATTCCTAAATATTGTACTTGTATAGAAACCGCTATCCCATAGCTAACAATAATAAGACCACCCAGCATTAAAAACATTCGTTTGTAAAATTCCATTTATTCAACCTTCCAACATTTTTCTGTCAATTCTAATTATAATAACATATTTAACGTAACTAATTATTTTATAGAGCTGAGATCGATAATTCATTGCGCTGTATAAAGGGCGTGACTTTTTATGTCATCATCATTATGATAAGAATATAGACGTTAAATTCAAATATGGGATGGATGTGATTCATTGATTGTCAAACCTCGTTATGAATCATTGGAACTGATGATTTGGAGATCGTTACATGCGCGCAAAGAATTATCCTCAAAAGATGCAGCCCACTATTCAAATCTTACAAAAGGCTACATAGGAGAGATCAAGTTCGATGCTTGGTTAGAAGGTTTCCTAAATGAAGGACTAATTCTACATGACTTATTGTTAGAATGCCATAACACGTTTTTTCAAATTGATACGTTACTTATTGCTGCCAACACGATATACATATTTGAAGTTAAAAATTACGAAGGTGACTTTTTCATCAAAGCTGACAGATGGTACTCGTTACCATCGAATATTGAAATCAAAAATCCCCTCCTTCAGCTAAAACGCAATGAATCTTTACTTCGCCGTTTGCTTCAAGACTCTCACTTTACTCTACCAATTGAAACATATCTCATCTTTATTAACCCCGAATTTCAACTATATCAAACACCTTTAAATCTTCCCATTATATTCCCAACGCAACTTAATCGTTTTAAAACGACGCTACAAGCGAACTCTTTAAAAGTAAGTGCCACACACAAAAAACTCACACAGTATTTAATATCCCTCCATATAACCGAATCACCTTATCGACGATTACCTAATTATCATTTTCACCAACTGGCCAAAGGAATACCTTGTGCCTTCTGCCTCACGCTCCAAACAAAATTTAATAGCAGCACAATTGTTTGTACTGCGTGTGGTGGCAAAGAAAACTACCGTACAGCTATACTACGTAGCGTAGAAGAGTTTAAAAGACTTTTTCCAAATGAAAAAATAACAACGAATATTATATATGAATGGTGTAACATCATTAAATCAAAGAAGACTATTCGCAGCATCCTTTCAAGCAATTTTAAAATGGTGGGACATAACAAATCTTCGCATTATATTACCGACGACAGCGGCGACCGAAAACACTCTTAAACGATGCATGTCCTAGGGGAATCATTGGACCGGGGGGGTAGAGATCAGGATTTATTTTCTTATTCCCTTTTCAGGGTGCCAGTCAGCTCCTCTAACTCCCTCTCTTTCTCTTTTCTCCGTTTTCAGGGTGCCAGTCAACTCCTCTGACTCCCTCTCTTTCTCTTTTCTCCGTTTTCAGGATGCCAGTCAGCTCCTCTGACTCCCTCTCTTTTTCTTTTCTCCGTTGTCAGGGTGTCAGTCGCCTTCTCTGACTCCCTCTCTTTTTCTTTTCTCCGTTGTCAGGGTGTCAGTCGCCTTCTCTGACTCCCTCTTTTTCGCCCCTCTCCATTTTCAGGGTGCCAGTCCCCCCATTGGCCTCTCTAATAAGTTTTTTCATATATCTTAAAAAAACCCTACAATTATTTTGTTAACTTTCTAAATCTTTAGTATAATACTATTTAACAGACGAAGGTAAATAAAACATAATAAAGGGGATTAGAGATCATATGAAACTACAAGCGACGAGAACAGAGTTAATTGAAGTTGCAAAAGGGGCTCGCCCTGCAGATATTTATATTAAAGGTGGAACCGTGATCAATGTCTACTCTGGAGAATACCTGAAACAGAATGTAGCCATTTACAAAGATAGCATTGCTTATATCGGTGAGAGCGAGCTTTCAATTGGAGATAATACGGAAGTTATCGATGCAACCGGGAAGTATATTTCTCCAGGTTTTATTGAATCTCATGCACATCCTTGGGTGATTTATAATCCAGTTAGTGTAACAGGTAAAGTATTGCCATTAGGAACTACAACGACGGTTAATGATAACTTGTTTTTTTATTTACACATGGGCGCAAGTGGCTTAAAAGATATGATCAAAGATTTAAATGTGCTGCCCGGCAATTTCTTTTGGTTAATTCGTCTTGTTTCCCAAGCCGATTATCCAGGGGAACGAGAGTGGTTCAATCAAAAGGACATTCAATCACTGCTCGAGCTTGATGAAGTTCTTGGGAGTGCTGAAGTAACTCGTTGGCCTTTATTCTATAATGCTGATCCGTTTGTTTTAGATACGGTTGAATTTGTAAAAAAACTAGGGAAAGTAGTTGATAGCCATAATGCCGGCTGTAACTATGAAAAGTTAAATGCGATTGCAGCTTCAGGTGTTAGTGCTGATCATGAAGCGATTACAGCAAAGGAAGCTTTTGACCGCCTACGTTTAGGAATTTGGACTGTCTTACGTAATAGTTCTCTTCGTCCTGACCTGCCTGAAATTATTAAACTACTTACAGAAGGAAAAGTGAGTACAAGCCGGGTCATTATGACAACAGACGGACCTCATCCTTCTTTTATTGAAGAGGAAGGCTTTGCGGACGGCCTTGTAAGAAAAGCAGTTGAACTAGGCGTAGATCCTATTCAAGCCATTCAAATGGTAACCATTAACCCTGCCACTTACTTACGTTTAGATGAATATATCGGAGGATTGGCACCTGGCCGTCAAGCAGACGTTCTTATCTTGCCTGATCTAACTACCTTCCGTCCTGAACAAGTAATCGCAAAAGGGGAAACTGTTGCTCAAAATGGAGAACTAACAACAAGTCTTCCAGAAGTGAATTGGGATAAATATTTAGCTCGACAGCCATTCACTATTGCAAAATCAGTATTAGAAAATCCAGAGCTATACCGTTACCCGCATCCAGACACAGAAAAAACGATTCCTGTAGCTCACTTTTTGAGTACCGTTATTAGTAAGCGAGTGGATTATACTCTCCCAACTAAAGATGGTAATGTTGATCTTTCTGAACATGAAGATTTAGTGCAAGCATTCCTAATTGACCGGGATGGAAAATGGGTAACAAGAGCGATTTTACAAAACTACGCGAAAAACTTAGACGGCCTTGCTTCCACTTATAATACAACGACCGAGCTCTTAGTCATGGGGAAAGACTCCAAAGCAATGGCAAAAGCCGCAGCAAGAGTGCATGAACTCGGAGGAGGCGTCGTCCTTGTCGATAATGATGAGATTGTGTTGGAAATCCCATTGCCGTTAGCTGGAATGATGACAACTTCCAATTCATTTGATACAGCTGTTACTTATCAAAATCAATTTTTAACAGCAATGCAAGAACGGGGTTATCCATTCCATGACATTTTATATTCCTTACTCTTTTTAACATGTGATTTCCTCCCTGGCTTACGTTTAATCCCTCATGGATTATATGAAGTCAAAACGGATACAGTTTTAACTCCAGCAGTGCCGGTGCCAGTAACAGCAGGCTTATAATACATGCTAGGGCTGCTTCAATGAAAGAGCAGCCCTTTTGTATAGATCGATCCGAAACTTTTGATAATAGAATTGAAGGATGAAGATAAGGAAGGATGTGGACTAATGCCCTTTAAATCTCGTGGTGACTCTTCTGAACTTCTAATTTTGAAATCGTTACACGATCGAATGAGTTTGTCTACTAAAGACAAACAGCACTATATCAATCTAAAAAAAGGGTATGAAGGAGAAAAACGGTTCGATTCTCTGACAGAAAAGATTGAAAGTGATTGCTTGATATTAAATGACCTGCTGTTAAAACAAAATAACACTCTTTTTCAAATCGACTCACTGATTATCTTCCAAAAATCGATTTACATTTTCGAAGTCAAAAATTATGAAGGTGATTTTTACTACGAATCAGATAGACTATACAAACTTCCCAATTCCGAAATTACCAACCCTCTTAACCAACTAACAAGAAGCGAATCTTTGTTACGTCAACTACTCCAAAACTTAGGATTTGACCTACCTATATATGCTTCAGTCGTATTCATTAATCCCGAATTCACGTTATATCAAACACCTCTCAACAAACCATTTATTTTCCCAACTCAGGTAAACAAATATATAAAAAAACTAAACAAGATACCACCACAGTTAAATGAAAAACACAATCGCCTAGCTACTAAACTGATGGAACTGCATATAAAACACTCTCCCTATACACTATTACCATCTTATGAATATGATCAATTGCGTAAAGGTATCCAGTGTGGAGAGTGCACCTCATTTTTGATTTCCGTCGAGGGTAGAGAGTGTATTTGTAAAGACTGTGGGCATAAAGAAAGAATTGCGACTGCCGTAATGCGAAATGTTCAAGAGTTTAAACTACTGTTCCCGAAACGAGAAATTACTACAAATGTTATTCATGATTGGTGTAGCGTTGTAAGTTCAAAAAGGAGAATACGAAAAGTTCTAAAAAGCAATTTTAATAAAGTCGGAGTTCGCCAATGGTCTTATTACGAGTAAGTTCTTTATTGTTAACATCCTCAACAAATAGAAGGAGAGGATGAAGACCTTTTCCCTTCTTCTTTTTCGCACTTTGGGTCTTCATCTCTTTCATGATGACCCTTTCCCTTCTCTTTTTTCGCTCCTTGGGCCTTCATCTCTTTCATGATGACCTTTTCCCTTCTTCCTTTTCGCTCCTTGGGTCTTCATCTCTTTCATGATGACCCTTTCCCTTCTTCTTTTTCGCACTTTGGGTCTTCATCTCTCCTATAAAGGAGCTTTCCTCTCTCCTTCTTCACGAATTAAGTCTTCACCCTTTCTAATAAAGCTCCCTACCTTACATTTTATTTATGCTTTCTACAAACTTTTTTGCAGCACGTGATAACGAGACATTTTTTAAATAACATATTCCAATACTCCTTTTTGGAATGCTTTCTTCTAACTTTATCTCGTATAATTCTCCTTTTGCTAAGTAATCCTTCGAAAACTCCCTTATGACACACGAAATACCTAAATTAATCTTTGTGAATTCTACTACTAAATCATAGGATCCAAGTTCAAACACTGGTGAAACATGTAAGCCCTTCTCCTTAAAGAAGTTATCGACAAACGTTCGTGAATTCGAATTCTTTTCTAAGAAAATAAGTGGCATTCGCATTAAATATTCTAAACTAATTGGTCTTTCCGTTAACTTTTTATATTTCTCACCACAAACAAAAACATCTTGGATCTCTTTACAGGGGATGACTTCCAGGTGTTCTTCATAAATGGGCAGATTACATATTCCAATATCCGCTTTACCTGATTTTATAAGGTCACAAATTTCGGTCGTGGTGCCATTTAGAATATTTAATTTAATCCCTGGGTAAGCTGTATGAAACTCCTCCAAATATGGTAATAAAAAATAACGAGAGATTGTATCTCCTACACCAATGCGTAATTGCCCGGTCGTTAATGTTTTAAATTCTAATAGTTTATCCTCTGCGACATGAATCATTCCAAGAGCAGAACTCACATGCTCATTTAAGATATTTCCTTCATTCGTGAGTATCACGCCCTTTGATGTTCGATAGAAGAGCTGTATTTCTAATTCTTTCTCGAGCTTCGAAATCGCTTGACTAACAGCGGATTGCGTCATGAATAATTCTTGTGCAGCTTTAGAAAAACTTTTATTTCGGCTAACTACATTAAAAATACGATATAAATCCAATTTCCCAATCATATAAGCTCTCCTTATATCCGATATTATAAATATTAATTTCACTTATAGCATACTAAAGGTTATAGTAACATAGAGTAAAAAATTTTGAATGTATTTTATAAAAAGTAACTCTTAATTAGAGGAGAGATAACATTGGAAAGAGTAGTTGGAACAGTAGTACGCGGACTTCGCGGACCAATCATTAACAAAGATGATAACATTGAAGAAATCGTGGTTAACACTGTATTAAATACAGCAGAGATTGAAGGATTTTCTATTGAGGATCGTGATATTGTCACGATAACTGAATCAATCGTAGCTCGTGCACAAGGGAATTATGCGACAATTGAAGATATTGCGACGGATGTAAAATCGAAATTCGGTGAGGAAGCCGTTGGTGTTATTTTCCCAATCCTAAGTCGTAATCGTTTTGCAAACTGCTTACGAGGAATTGCAAAAGGAGCAAAAAAGATCGTCTTAATGCTGAGCTACCCATCTGATGAAGTAGGTAACCACCTTGTAGACATCGATGAGTTAGATGTTAAAGGGGTTAATCCATGGACAGATGTATTATCAGAAGCTGAGTTCCGTGAGCATTTTGGTTATAACAAACACCCATTCACAGGTGTTGATTATATCGAATACTACAAAGGTTTAGTTGAAGCAGAAGGTGTAACTTGTGAAGTTATCTTCTCAAACAATCCAAAAACGATTTTGGATTATACTAAGAATGTATTAGCATGTGATATCCACTCACGTTTCAGAACAAAACGTATTTTAACAAGCAATGGCGCAGAAAAAGTATATGGCCTTGATGATATTTTGAAGGAATCAATCAATGGCAGTGGTTTTAACGAGGATTATGGTCTACTTGGCTCAAATAAAGCTACTGAAGACAGCGTAAAGCTATTTCCAAATAACTGTCAACCGATTGTAGATGGCATTCAAGCAAAAATTAAAGAAGCTACAGGTAAAACAATTGAAGTAATGGTTTATGGCGATGGTGCGTTTAAAGATCCAGTCGGTAAGATTTGGGAACTCGCGGATCCAGTTGTATCACCTGGTTTCACAGCAGGACTTGATGGAACACCTAATGAAGTAAAATTAAAATACTTAGCAGATAACAACTTCTCTCACCTTCGTGGCGAAGAGTTAAAGCAAGCTATTTCAGGATATATCGAGAATAAAAATGAAGATTTAGTCGGTGCTATGGAAGCGCAAGGTACTACACCTCGTAGATTAACAGACCTAATTGGGTCACTTTCTGACTTAACCTCTGGTAGTGGTGACAAAGGAACACCAATGGTCTACATTCAAGGTTACTTCGATAACTATACAAAATAAGCAGTAAGGATGCCCTTTAAATCAGGGCATCCTTTTTTGACTATTATATTAGCATTTAGGGAAGCTAGATCCAACTATGATTAGTAAGATAAACAACACAACAATTGTTACAAAGCCGTGCCCATGACGAGCTGGTGCGACATGACCATATCCGTAACCAGTAGGGGCAGTATATGGCATAGGTGCATCCATTTCGCCAGCCACCATAGTAGGAGGGATGTTAGGTGGTACATTCTCCATCATAGGGGCGATATTTGGTGGTACATTTGCTCCTGCCATCATAGTAGGGTGTACATTGAAGTTACCGTACATATTCGCAACACTTCCTTTTCGGTTTGTATATTTACACTACAGTATACTCACCTAGTTGGAATATGAACCTGTCAACCCAATAAATGGGTGGGTGCCCTCATTTTTCAAAATAATTACTAATTGCCTCCACTTAGAAAAAACCGATAATAAATGCTTGAGATGGAACAAAGATTATGGTGGATGACAGCTTTTGGCTGTTTATAGAAAGTGCGAGTACTTTGTAAAGTTAATAGTTTATGCATGGTTGCAGGAGAAATCCGTGTGATTAAATTGGCTAAGTAAGCCGGCTGCATACTTCCTGGAAACCTTTGCGTATTTAATTCTTGTATCATCTCTTCAGCAGTCATGGTGCCAAATCCATGACCAAAAAACGTTCCATCGCTCATCAAAACAGCGTTTACGCCCCGAAACCACGATGTATTTGGATGAAAATCAGGATTATTAAAATACACAACATCCCCCGGCAAAAAGCGATTCGAGTTGAAGGAGTGTAATTCTAAATCAGGATCTGTATGCCAACTGTATAAATAAAGATCTCGAAAAATAGAATCAAAACGCCAGCTCCCGATACTTTTCAAAATGGCCTGATAATAAATAATGATGATTGCCGTCGCACATTCAAAGGCATAAAGGTGGCCGTTTTGGTAAATATCCTGTATCGCAGCAGATGGCGACACACCAGGTCTTAACAAAAAACCACCAGCATGAGTCAAATCCCAATACGCGGGATTACAATAAGCATTCTCAAAGGTGGTAAACTCCACTTGACTCGCATTCATCTCTCTTGCGCTTTCCAAAATATTTTTCCGAATATTCACTTCAAACCTAAATTCATTCATGGAAGGATAGAAAAACAATTCAGGAGAATCAAGCATTTGTTGAATGATTATACTTTCTGTCCTTCCGAAGTCCACTACACTCTCTTGTGGAAACGGCCTTCCAGCTACTTGTATCATGTCATTCCCCATTTCATTTTGATTTCGAATAGGTAGTTGCTCCGACAATTTTCTCCTATAACTTCATTCTTGGAATAATTAAAAATACAGCGTTTATCTCTACTTCTATATGATACGAAGGAGGAATACTTGCTACTGGATACAATGTTTTTAACCTAACCTTTATTTAGTAAAGCGTGACACACCCATTACAGGAACGGTCACACAAGGTATTTTATGGAATAACCAATTAGAACAAAAAAAATGAACTTAACATTCAAGTAAGTTCATCAGACTGATTCGCAACGCTTATATTGGTGTTTTTTTTTAGGATAGTAAATAGGTTTACAATTTATGTAAACCTATTTACTATCCTCTTTGTATATTGCCACCTATACTACTCAATTAAACCAGCTTCTTGTAAAAATTCCTTTGCTACAACTTCAACCATTATGCCTTCATTATCCACTTTAGCATTCATGGTTTGCATCGTCTGTTCATCAATTTTACCTTCTAGCTGCCGTAATACCCCCTCTAGTTCGGGATATCTCTCGAGCGCTTCTTCTAATACTAGAGGAAGGGCATGATAAGGTGGGAAGTAAGACTTATCATCTTCGAGTACTCTCAAATCATAGATCTGTAATTGGCCATCTGTTGTGTAGGAGTTGATTACATCGACTTCACCTTCAGAAATTGCACGATACATCATCCCATGGTCCATTCCCCTTACACCTTTAAACTCTAGATCATATTCTTCTTGAAACCCCGGCAAACCATCCGGACGATCAATAAATTCAAAAACGGCCCCAAGCGTAAATTGTTCGGAAACCTCCGCAAAGTCACTGAATGTCTCTACGCCAAGTCTCTCTGCTGATGTTTCGTCTAATGCCAGTGTGTACGTATTATTAAACCCAAATGTATTAAATGCTACAATATTATCCTTTTCCACAAGTTCCTTCGTTTTTGCTAAGGTTTCTTCAGCTGTTCCGGGAGATTCACCATAATACGTAATCACAATCGTACCTGTATAATCTGGTATCACATGAATACTGCCATTCATCAAGGCATTCCAGACAACATTCGAACCACCAAGATTTTCCCTATATACGACATTTATATCAGTTTGCTCTTCAATCAATTGGCCCATAATATACGATAAAATAATGCTTTCGGTATTATTTCTAGAACCAATCGATAGTGTATCGTCATTATATAAGATGCATCCTCCTAGTAGGATAACCATAGTAAAAGCCGTAAAAAGTAAAATTAATTTTTTCTTCATCCTACTTCAACCCTTCTGGTGTAGACCAACGTTCAAGCTTGTTAAAGGAAAATTCAAGCAAAATTGCTAATAAAGCAGCTGGGATCGCTCCTAAGAATATTAAACCATCTATTCCCCGTGTAATGCCTAAGAATATAAAGTCTCCAAGCCCACCAGCTCCTATAAATGCTGCCAATGTCGCATTTCCCACGTTAATAACAGCAGCAGTACGGACTCCAGCCATTATAATTGGTATGGCCAAAGGAAGCTCAACTTTAAATAATATCTGTTTGCTCTTCATTCCCATTCCTTTGGCGGCTTCTAACGTTGCCTTATCTACATCTTTGATCCCCGTATACGTATTTCGAACAATTGGTAAAAGTGAATACAAAAATAATGCGGCAATCCCTGTTCTTACACCAATTCCAAAAACAGGTATTAAAAATCCAAGTACTGCAAGACTTGGAATCGTTTGCATAATTCCTGTTCCACCTAGTATTAACGGTACTAGAGATTTTACGCGCGTAATCAGAATACCTAAGAAAACGCCAAGTACAACGGCCATCAACATCGAAAAAAACACAAGTTGGATATGAATAAATGTCGCCTCTAGCACATCGGCCCAACGCATTTGTGCTTGTTGAACAATTTGTTCCCATAAATTTAAATCCCTCATCCGTTTGCCTCCAATTCTGTCCATTGACTAGACAATGCGGAAAGCAATGTTCCACGAGTCACTAAGCCTACTACCCTTTTGGTTTCATCGACGACCGGTATGATTCCGAGTGACGCTTTTTGCATCATCACAATGGCATCTTTAGCACTTTGCGAGCTCAATAGAAATGGTTCAGAATCTCGCATAATCTCTTCAATTGTTTTAATTTCTTCCATTTTCTTTATTACATCATAAGCAGAGACAATTCCCAGCATATGATTTCTCTCATCAACGATAACTAACATTGTTTTTTTATGTTTGCGCATTATGGCAAGAGCTTTTTCAGGAGATCGACTTGGAAAAGAAGTTAAAACATTATCCACCATAACTTCTTCAACTGACATGAGCTCAGGATTCTGAATAATTCGATGTTTACCAATGAACTCTTCGACAAAGCCATATGTAGGTTCTTGTAATAACTTCTCTGGAGTGTCAATTTGAAGTAAACTGCCTTCTTTCATAATAGCAATTCGATCACCAAGTTTTAACGCTTCATCCATATCGTGAGTTACAAAAACAATTGTCTTCTTAAGCTTTTGCTGCAAGGAAATTAATTCTCCTTGTATTTGATCCCTAGAAATTGGATCCAGTGCACCAAATGGTTCATCCATCAAGATAATACTTGGATTTGATGCCAAAGCTCTTGCAACACCAACCCGCTGTTGCTGTCCACCTGATAATTCTTTTGGAAATCGATTGCTATATACCTCTGGGTCAAGTCCCACCATCTCCAAGAGCTCTTTCACTCGCTTTTTAATATCCTGTTTATCCCACCCTCTAAGTTGAGGAACAATCGCTATATTCTCTGCAATTGTATAATGTGGAAAGAGTCCAATTTGTTGAATAACATAACCAATATTACGTCGCAAATCTGCGGCATTTAACTTTGTAATGTCATTCCCATCAATAGAAATAGTTCCAGTTGTATGGGGAATCATTCTATTAATCATTTTCATTGTCGTTGATTTCCCAGAACCACTGGGCCCGATAAGGACAACTAGCTCTCCTTGAGGAATTTCAAAACTGACTGAATCTACTGCTTTAAACCCATCTTTATAAATTTTACTTACATTTTCAAACTTGATCATATGTACCTCCTAATTTTTACCGCATAAAAGAAAGCCTCCTTAAGCAGAAGTATGTGCTAGAAGCTTACAATTATACAGATAGCACTTTTCCTAAATAAGAACTGCTTTACAGCTATTCATCAATTATTACACTGTCTCCAATTTCACTCTTTTCCATCATTTTTTTTGAGATGATAGATTTTCTCTTCTCCTATAAGGACGATTTCGTTGACCTTGGACGAAACCTTCATGGAGGGACGAATGGACTAGTTGTACCAGAGTATGTTGAGATTGATTCGATTGAAGACTTGAAATAAAATTGGATTTTTGAAAAGGTTGCTTTCAGAATAACAGCTTAATGATAAGAAGCAGAGATGATGAAATTTCATCTCTGCTTTCTTTGTGAAAAATCTGTTCTCGTAATTTATTTACATGGCGATTTTTGATTCACTCTCTAAAATAAGGTATATTTGATACGCGGATAAACAATTATCAAACGTAAGGTCGTGATTAACATGCGTATTAATAAATATATTAGTGAAGCTGGAAAAGCATCAAGGCGTGGGGCGGACAAATTAATTACTGAAGGAAGAGTCACAATCAATGGAAAACGTGCAAAAATAGGCGATCAAGTCGAGCCTGGGGATGATGTCGTAGTAAATGGGGCACCGGTTCGGGTAGCTAGAAATAATGTCTATATTGCCTTAAATAAGCCTGTAGGTATTACAAGTACAACAGAAAAAAAAGTAAAGGGAAATATTATTGATTTAGTGAATCACCCATTAAGAATTTTTAATATCGGGCGATTAGATAAAGATTCAGAAGGCTTGATACTCCTAACAAACGATGGTGATATCGTTAATGAAATTTTACGCGCTGAAAATAAGCATGAAAAGGAATATATCGTTTCAGTAGACAAGCCTATCACTCCTGAATTTGTCGAAAAAATGTCTGCAGGTGTTAAAATACTAGGTACAAAAACACTCCCTTGTGAAGTAAGACCTTTATCGAAATTTGATTTTCAAATTATTTTAAGACAGGGATTAAATCGTCAAATTCGACGCATGTGCGAAGCGTTAGGCTACGAAGTCTATAGACTACAAAGAACTCGAATTATGAATATCCATTTAGGGAATCTTCCTCCTGGACAATGGAGAGATTTATCAAAAAAAGAACGCACACAATTATTTAGAGAACTAAACTATGAACCTAAGGAATGGTAAGGCGATCTGTGAACTTGTTTACAGTTTTAAACTGATTTGCAGATAGGAGGGCTAGGCATTCCTAGATGAACATGCCCTTCGCTCTCTCCTTTACTGGAAAATCACCATCCACAATCAATCCTGCTCATAATTCGATGTATCTAAATGAGGTATTTATTTTACGAGATACATATTTACCTTACTACCATTTCAAAAAGCATAAATTACCCAAACGGTAACTTATGCTTTTTGAAATGTATTGGTATTTCCTTTTAAATTTAAATGATCTTTACCAGCTAAATCAAGAGTTTGCACTATTGAAGTATGAATTTCATGCAGAAGCTCTTGATTTTCCATTAGTGACACCCCATAAGAAGGAATCATTTCTTTTATTTTCGGTTCCCACTCGTTGATATGTTGAGGGAAGCATTTTTTTATTAACTCAAGCATGACTGAAACAGCGGTAGAAGCACCCGGCGAAGCTCCGAGCAATGCAGCTATCGAGCCATCAGAGGCACTAATCACTTCTGTACCAAATTGAAGCATTCCTCTTCCCTCTTCTGTATCTTTAATAACTTGTACACGTTGGCCTGCTACGACTAAATCCCAATCCTCGCTTTTGGCGTTCGGGATAAACTCACGTATCTCTTCCATGCGTTGATCTTTTGATAACCTAACTTGCTTGATTAGGTATTTTGTCAATGGTATGTTTTTTGCACCTGCCGACAACATCGTTACAAGATTATCTGATTTTACAGAAGTGACCAAATCAAACATTGAACCGGTTTTTAAAAACTTTGGTGAGAAGCCAGCAAATGGACCAAATAGCAAACATTTTTTATTGTCAATAAATCGTGTATCAAGATGCGGAACTGACATTGGAGGGGCCCCAACCTTCGCCCTACCGTATACTTTTGCATGATGCGCTGCTACAACATCAGGATTATTACACACCATAAATATTCCGCTCACTGGGAACCCACCAATATATTTCCTCTCAGGAATTCCAGATTTCTGCAGTAAATATAGGCTTCCTCCCCCTGATCCGATAAAGACAAATTTTGCAGTATGGCGTTCGACAGTACCGCTGTCGACATTCCGTACTTTCACTTCCCATAATCCGTCACTAGTACGATGAATATCATTAACACGATGTTTGTAGTTTATATTGACATTTTTACTCTCTAGGTGATCAAATAACATCCTCGTTAAAGCGCCAAAGTTGACATCAGTTCCAGAGTCAATTCTGGTTGCCGCTATAGGTTCATTCATTTCACGGTCTTGCATAATAAGTGGAATCCATTCCATAAGTTTTTCCGGGTCATCCGAAAATTCCATACCTTGAAACAGAGGATTGGTAAACATCGCTTCAAATCGCTTCTTTAAAAAAGATACATTTTGATTGCCCTGTACAAAACTCATATGAGGCAATGGCATGATAAAGTTCTGCGGGTTACGTATCCGGTTATTTTTTACAAGAAAAGACCAAAACTGCATGGATTCTTGAAACTGTTCATTAATTTTTATAGCTTTACTAATATCAACAGATCCATCAGCCTTTTCATTTGTGTAGTTAAGCTCACACAGAGCCGCATGCCCTGTTCCGGCATTATTCCATTCGTTAGAGCTTTCCTCCCCAGCACTTGCAAGCCTTTCAAACACTTTAATTTCCCAGTCCGGTGCTAATTCTTTCAACAATGAACCTAAAGTTGCACTCATGATTCCAGCACCAATTAAAATTACATCAGCTTTAGTTTGTCTGTTGCTCATATTCACCTTCCTATACCCTAAGACTTGCAGAAAGGATGTAGGTACTCCTGCTTAGACACCACAGTAAGCCTTGGTACGACCGAGTCACACATCATTTCTGGATCAAATATAACTAAGGGATCATGATTTACTATTATTATGATAGTTATAAGCTATTTAAAATCCGGTAAGAAGTGGAAAAAATCGTGTTCTAACCCTAGAAATAGGCATAAAACACGACCTTTAAGACATTTTTTAAAATAGTACTCATTATCTGTCCAACATATCAACTACTTGTTCTCGTTTACAAGAAAAACCTCATTTACTTATGGTACGGTTCACCACGATTAATTCGAAATGCCCGGTAAATCTGCTCTAGCAATACCAATTTCATCAATTGATGAGGAAACGTCATCTTTGAAAAAGATAAACTTTCATTGGCTCGTTTCATAACATCATTACTGAGTCCGAGCGATCCTCCAATGACAAAAGCTACTTTACTCTTACCGTACGTAGCAAGCTTATCCAAATTATCAGCCAGCTGCTCTGATGTCATCATCTTTCCTTCAATCGCTAGTGCGATCACATGGGTGTCAGGGTGTAGTTTTGCTAAAATTCTTACACCCTCTTTTTCTTTTATTTGCTGCATTTCTGCTTCACTTGCTTGTTCGGGTGCTTTTTCATCAGCGACTTCGATTAACTCTACCTTCGCATAAGCTCCCAGCCTTTTTGTATATTCGTCTATCCCCAACTTCAGATATTTTTCTTTCAACTTTCCGACCGTTATAACTTGGATATTCACAATGTGTATAACCTCCTACAGTGTTATCCACAGCAGTTATCCACATATGCACATGCGGATTTTCAAACGTCACCAACCATGTAGATGGCTGCGCTCTCACAAAAACTACACGTTGTGGATAACGAGTCCTGATTCGTTTCTACTTTTTCTATCACTGGTGCTACTTCTTGTTCATCTACTTCCATATCAATCGCTAATTCTACATGCTCATTGCAAGCATAATACATATTCAACTTCCTTTCTTTACACGTTTTTCATTATAGCATACCCGATTTTTCATTGTGGATAAATGTGGACGAAAAAAAAGCGTAGCCTGTTAATAAACAGACTACGCTTTTTTGACTAGAAGATCTGCTCTTCTGCTAATTGCACGGTAATTGTTTCACGAGATCCGTCCCGGAATAATGTTATTTCTACCTCATCACCTATCTTCTTTTCAGTGTAAAGGTATTTCCGTAAATCATGGCTATCAAGAACATCTTCCTCATCAATTCCGACAATGACGTCATACTCCTCTAGGCCAGCTCTTTCAGCTGGAGAAGCAGGTGCAATACTTGTGACCACAACTCCTCCTTTTATGTCTTCAGGAAGCTTGAGAGATTGTTGCCAATAAGCGCTTGGAATCTCACTTAACGATCTAATTCCGACACCTAACTGTGGGCGTCGCACTTCACCAATTGTCTCTAAGTCCTCAATGACAGGAATCGCAATTTCAGTTGGAATTGCAAATCCGATCCCTTCAACAGAGCTTTGAGCAATTTTCATTGAGTTAATACCAATTACTTGTCCTTCAATATTAACGAGCGCTCCACCACTGTTCCCTGGGTTAATGGCAGCATCTGTTTGGAGAACTTCAGCATGCCAATCAACTTGGCCATTACCTGTTAAGTCAACAGGTATGCTGCGCTCAGTTGCACTGATAATACCTTGTGTTACCGTACTTGAAAAACGTAACCCAAGTGGGTTGCCAATTGCGATAGCCGGTTCCCCGACTCGCAACGTACTTGAACTTCCAAACTCAGCAACATTATTTACATTTTCCCCATCGATTTCAAGAACAGCTAAGTCCGTAATAACATCTTTTCCTAAAAGGGTTGCAGGCACTCTTGTACCATCAGATAAACTAACTTCAATCTCGTTGGCACGTTCGATCACATGCTGGTTTGTGACAACATAGGCCTTGTCACCCGACTTTTTATAAATAACACCAGAACCTGTGCCTTCATTATTCTCTGATGAAGTAAATGGGTTTGACTGACGCATATTAATAACCCCGACAACAGCATCTGAAACTTTATCTACTGCTTGTGTTATATCGCTATTTACATCTATACTGACCATTTGCTCTAATCCACTTTGAGGCTCATCAATGATCGTAACGGAATCAGAATTAGGACTATTATAAGGTAATAGACCAAAATTGGAGAGGACCGGAACCGAGAATAGAACGACAAGCCCACCAATGACAGCACCACTAAACGCAGCTAATCCTATTCCTCCTCGTTTTGGCCCTACACTTCTTCTTGTTTGTTCAGGTACATGTTCATCATAATATCCCATTTAAAAACACCACCCTTTTACCTATAAAAGTTGTATATGCTTTTTATTATAATGAGAAATTGGCCAAATACTAGTGACCCGACAGCTTTTCATATATTTTTGATACTATTCTATAATTCCCAATAAAATTAATGTATATTACGTCGGGGTCAGACACCTCTTTACTCTATTAAAGAGGTGTCTGACCCCCCTCCCACCTCACTACACAACAGCGAGGGCTGTTGGTTCATTGGGATCTGTATCATAGAGCTCAAATTGCTCGCCTACGGCCATTCCTTGCTCTTTTAACACTTGTTCAACAGAAAGCCTAGCTAAGTCTTTCATATTATTATCAAGGCTTAAATGAGCCAAATAAATCCGGCTTGTTTTGTCGCAGATTACTTCAGACAATGCTAACGCTGCATCCTCATTTGACACATGCCCAACATCGCTTAAAATACGGCGCTTGACACTCCAAGGATATCGTCCCATACGGAGCATATTCGTGTCATGGTTCGATTCAAAAATGAACATGTCGGCTTTTTCAATCGTCCCTTTAATTCTCTCACTCACATACCCCATGTCAGTAGCTAATACCAATTTCTTTCCTTCATGATTAAAGGTAAAAAACATCGGTTCTGCTGCATCATGAGATACACCGAAAGACTCCACATCGAGATTCCCAAATGTCTTTACTTGCCCTGTAGCAAACGTGAACTTTTGGTCGGTTGTTAAATTCCCTAGCTGGCCTTCCATCGCTGCCCACGTTTTTTCATTTGCATAGATAGGAAGGTTGTGCTTCCTAGCAAATATACCTACACCTTTAATATGGTCTGAGTGCTCATGGCTTACTAGAATTCCATCTAACTCCTTTGGATCACGGTTGATCTTTGCAAAGAGTTCATCCATTTTCTTACCACTCAAACCTGCATCTATAAGCAAACGCTGGTCTTCTGTCTCTACATAGACAGCATTGCCTGTACTGCCACTAGCCAGTACACTGAAGCGTAATGTCATAATACCTTCCTTCCCCTCTCCCTACTACGTAACTTGCTGCACAGACCCTCCAATAGCATGGACCAAATACGTTTCCTCATCTACAGTCACACGCCACATTGGTGCAAATACTTGTACATCTCCAGTAGGACTAAAAAAACTATAATATCCAAACTCGATATCCGTAATCGTAGAATTCATACGAACTAGTTGATCGTTCATTAACACTTCTATCGCTTTTAAACTTGAAAGCATTTCCCGCTCTTCCCCGTCTTGCTCTTCAAACTGAAGATACCTTTGTTGATAGCTAGTAATTTGCATATCTTCATTTAATTGAATGACTAAAGGCTCATCATCAAACGAATGAGCCACCTTATCACCGTACCTTTGATTCAAAAAGATGCGATTTTTCTCAGAATCAAAACTACTAAATAGATAGTCCTCACCATTGTATACATACCCGGCCAAAAATGAATTCAGCTGCAGAGAAAAATCCTCACGAGACAATGGTACCGGCTCTTTTAATTCAGAAATAACAATTTGTTCATCTAATACATCTATTTTTTGTTGATCAATAGAAGGGACTTCGTCTTTCGATAGAACCGTATTCTTACCTATGACAAGAAATCCAGGACCATCTTCTTCTGGCAGTTCACCTTGTATCGTAACATTATTTTCACGAAGTACCTCTTGGATCGTTGCCTCTGTAATCATGCTGATTTGGTTGACATTATGGGTTTCAACTAGCTGCCACGTCAAGAAAATATTTAAAAAAAGGAAGGTAAGAATGAATATCGTCTTTGTTCTACTCCAATCCATATCATTCACCATCCTCATCAAAAGTTACCTTTTGCCACCTATTTCCGTAGAGCACAAACCAATATGGTTCTACAGTTACAAATGAACTATTCCTTTGTATCATTTCATAACCAACAGCAACCTTCGACAGCCTGTCCTCTTCAAAAAACTCTTGCTTCTTTAATTGTTCAATTACTTCCACACCAGGTGGTAGCTCAATCGTTTCTTTGGCATCTATCGGTAAATTGTCAATTTCAAATAATGGCCTTGTGTAATTAACAATTTGTGTACCTGAACGACTTACTTCTAGCCCCATATGACCTAGGCCTTCAAAATTGATAACAGGGTACCCATTGATATGAAGGAGAAACGTCACTTCCTCTCGAGTGTCTGATGAACCCCAACTTGAGAGATAATAATCATTTGTCCATCCACCATGGCCATTGATAAACTCATACCCACTTTGCACGATATGTTTACTACTTCGATCTTGCGTCTCTATGAAAACGGGATTGATATATTCCATAAATAAGCCACTATTTTGCATCGTAATAATTCGATTGCCATCTGTATATGAATCTTCCCCATCTGTTTGCTGATAGTACTTTACAGAACTCGGATCTGTAAAAAGAACTTGTTTATAATACTCAGCTAATAATGGTGTTGTTGCAAAAGAAAGTCTTTCAACTTGAACAGGTTCTGTTGTTACATAAATCTCTTCTTTATAATGAGAAGAGGGGGAAGATACACCAGCTACTGCTGTTACAGCTATAAACTCATCGGTTGCGTGTACATATTCCTCAAACTCGCCCACAGATAAACTCGTTTCAAGCTCAACAACCCGTTCATCCTCACTTGAGAGAATCTGCATATGCACCCTTTCACTTTGATCAACATAAAGAAATAATCGACTCACTTCATTAAGTGGAATCACAATTTCCTCTTCATTCTTCTCAAAAAGACTCAAAAACACATCCGTTGGGATCGGAGCAGAAAAGATCATTTCAACACCACCTTCTTCTCCTTGCCTTGGAAACGGAGTGGTTGGGAGCAGATCAATTTCATATAAACTTTTATCACAAAGTTGCTTAAAGAGCTGCTCAAACTTCTCAGAGTCACTCGGAATCATTGCACGTTCATTATGGTGATGAATTATGATTTGTTCTGGTAAAATGACATCGGCAATTGCCCGTTCTTCTCGTTCCTCATTCAAGTGATCGGGAATATACCTTGAACCTGTATCATCGAGAAGGGCTATATCAGGTTGAAACGTATAAACTTGCCAAGTGAGTATAATACTTATGCCAATCAAAACGATAAGAATCGTAGACTTTATACGCTCATAGTTCATCGCTTGCCCCCCTCTAGCGTTTTTAAAGGAAGTGTAATAAAAATCGTTGTTCCCTTTCCATACTCACTTTCGGCCCAAATTTCTCCTTTATGGGCATGAATAAGCTCTTTAGCAATTGCAAGGCCAAGACCTGTCCCACCGACACTTCTTGCTCTTGCCTTGTCAACCCGATAAAAACGATTAAAGATTTTTGTTTGACTTTCTCTTGGAATTCCCATACCTTGGTCTGAAATACTTATTTGCAAGTTTTCGCCTTTATGGAGCATAGCAATTGTAATATTGCCTCCTTCTGGCGAGTATTTCATTGCATTTGAAATAACATTGTCTAATACTTGAGTCATTTTATCAGCAGCAATCCTAACGTATGTTGGCTTTGGTGATATCTTTCTAACAAATTTTATCTCTTTATCCTCAGCAATCATCTCAAACCGATCAATTATTTCATGCAAGTACATGCCGAAATCAACTGAGTTAAATGTTAATTGATAATCATGACTATCAATTTTTGATAGCTGCAATAAATCATTAACGAGCCGAATCATCCGTTCTGTTTCATTTTGCGTGACACTTAAGAAGCGTGGGGCAAGTTCCTTATCATTTATCGCACCATCCTCGAGTGCTTCTAAGTAACTTTTTAACGTTGTCAGAGGTGTTCTCAGTTCATGGGAAACATTCGCAACGAATTCTCGACGATCACGCTCAATCTTTTCTTGCTCAGTTACGTCGTGTAAAACGGTAATTAACCCATTAATAGGACCATCCTCTTCCTGAATAACCGAAAAACGAGCTTCTAATAAATATTCCTCATCTTTATTGCTAAAATCAAGCAAGATTGAGTCTGAGTGCTCATATAAATCATAAAGAGCAAAGCTATCGGACAAACGAAGAACGTCAGGCAACAATTTTCCCATCACTGCATGACTAGATAAATCTAACAATTCACCAGCTCTTTTATTCATTAAGATAATACGCCCAGTTTGATCGGTCGCAATCACCCCGTCAGTCATATGAGTCAAGACAGACTTCAACCTTTTTTGTTCACGGTCACGAGTCAATGTTGCATCTCGAAGTCTCATGGTCAAATCATTAAAAGAAGTAGCTAACTGCCCAATTTCATCGAAGCTATACACATTTACTTGTTTCGTGAAATCGCCTCTGCTCATACGCATCGTCTGTTTTCGCA
This sequence comes from Halalkalibacter sp. HAAS-P014, assembly GCF_056619965.1. Classification (NCBI taxonomy): domain Bacteria; kingdom Bacillati; phylum Bacillota; class Bacilli; order Caryophanales; family Bacillaceae; genus Halalkalibacter; species Halalkalibacter sp. HAAS-P014. The sequence goes on from NZ_JBWQTV010000019.1 coordinate 42,883, forward strand.
TATCCATAATCGGTCTGGTAATCGTTTTAGCAACAAGAATAACTAAAATAACAGAGATGACAAGTGCTATAAATGTCCCACTTACTAGTATTTGATTGATCTGCCTAATTTGGTCATAGACACTTTCCATTGATGCCTCAATGTACAGAGCACCAACTTGTTCATCTTCATACTTAATCGGTACTGCAAGGACGCGCACTCGGTGACCTGTAGCAGGATCACGCAGCACATCCTCTGCCTTATTCCCTAATAGCGCCCGTTTGACACGTACTTCCGTGCTTTGTTGTCCGACAAGGTGTCTATTCGAGAAATTTGATGTGCTAACAACAACTCGGTTTTGATCAATAACTTGTACTTCGGATTGCTCAATTGCAAAAATGTCTCGCAGCAATGCATTGATATTTGACGTTAATGTACTGCGATCATCTCTATTCTCAGTCATTTCCTGGGCAACATTATAAGCGAGCAAATTCGCTCGCTCCTCAAGCATTTCAAAGTAATTTGAAACCAATTGACTTTCTACCTGCCTTGTAAAATAAACACCAATAATTTGTATCGCAATAAAGATAATCAACACATAAATGATGATTAGTTTAAACTGGATCGACTTAAAGAAGCCAACTTTTCGATCCATCTATGATTGTTCCTTTTGCTCAGGAGTTGAAAGGTAATACCCTACCCCTCGTCTTGTAATAATCCACACTGGGTAGCTAGGGTTGTCCTCAACTTTTTCACGTAATCTACGTACCGTAACATCTACCGTACGAACATCGCCAAAGTAATCATAACCCCAAACTGCTTGCAATAAATGTTCTCGCGTCATAACTTGCTCCAAATGTCTTGCAAGATAATGAATCAACTCAAATTCACGATGCGTCAAGTCAATCGCTTCTCCCCGTCTTTTTACTTGGTACGCATCTGGATAGATTATTAAATCACCAACAATAATCTCTTTTTGAGGATTCGCTTCTTCCGTATTCGTTTGTTGCCTACGTAAATTGGCTTTCACCCTTGCTAATAGTTCACGTGTACTAAACGGCTTAGTGACATAATCATCTGCCCCTAGTTCCAGTCCAAGAACCTTGTCGATCTCTGAATCTTTCGCTGTTAGCATAATGATTGGTACTTCAGACTCTTTTCTAACTTCCCTGCACACTTCCATCCCATCTTTATGAGGAAGCATAATATCGAGCAAAATAAGATCAGGCTTTTCCTTTATTGCTAGTTCAATCGCCTCTAAACCGTCATTCGCACAAATTACTTCATAACCCTCTTTTTCAAGGTTGAACTTTAATATATCTGCTATTGGTCTTTCATCATCTACAACTAAAATGCGCTTTTCCATTTTGCAGATCGCTCCCGTCGCTAATAGTCTTTTCTTACATTCTAACACATGCTGTAACGTCTCGTTGCTCGTTCGACTGCAAACTAGTAATTTGCAACTTTTTCCTCATTCCAATAGAAATCGCCCCCACAGAGTAGGAGCGATTTCGATTATCTATCTAAATAATTCATTGGGTCTTTTAATTGACCATTTTCATAAACCTCAAAATGTAAGTGTATCCCTGTCGAATTACCTGTTTGCCCCATTACACCTATTTTTTGTCCTCTTGATACCGTTTGACCAACTTGAACATCAATAGAGTCTAAATGAGCGTACAGTGTTTCCATTCCATTATTATGATTAATTCTAACTAAGTTGCCATAACCACCTTGAGTCCCGGCAAAAGAGACAGTCCCATTATCAGCAGCTAGAATGTCATAATTACTCGGTCTAGCAATGTCAATTCCACGATGGAATCGTCCCCAACGCATACCTTGGTAACTAGAAATATATCCTCCAACAGCTGGCCAAGCAAGCGTCCCTGACCCACGTGATGGCATTACCTTCGTACCTTTTTTAATAACCCTTTTCACAGGTTCTTCTGTTACTTCCTCGGAGAGAACTTCGCGTTTAACGATACTACCATTTTGTTCAGTAATTTCATATTCAACTACTTGTTTCCCTTCGCGTCCTTCTTGAGTAACTTCTTCTTCCCCTTTAAACATTGAGTCATCCTCAATGACTTCAGTTTGATAAGGAATCTCTTCTTCTACTTTTTCAATATGAGTTGCAACAACTTCTACTAATGGCTCATATGCTGTTACTTTAATCTCTTGCCCAATTTGCAGCAAGCTGTCCTCATTTAAATCCTTATTTATATCAATTAATTCAGAGACTGATAGATTATGGTCACTAGCAATTGACCCTAATACATCCCCTTCTTTAACCGTGTACGGCTTCTCTTCTAATACACCTTTGTTTAACTTTTGGATCGCTTCTTCAACAGATAGAACATCTTCTGGGTTAGTAATAACCTCTTCTTCCTCAATTTCCTCAGTTAGAGTAACTTCCGTTAGTAGTTCTTCTCCAACTTTTATCTCGCTCTCTTCAACTTTCTCTTCTATATAATCACTGTACTGGTCTTCATCTATATACTGTGTAATTAACTTCTGCAATGTTTCTTTTGCATCTTCTTCATTCGCTAAATAAACAACTGGTTTTTCATCAATTGTTAGCGCAATAACTTTGGCTTTAATGGTAAGTTCTTCTTCTAAAACAGTTAAAACTTCCTTTTCTTCCTCTTCTGTTCCTTCATGGAATACAAACTCAGGAATCACTTGAACATTTTCGCCTAATTTTAATGAAAGGTCAGGGTAATCTTTCTCGTACTTTTCTTCCATCAAGTCAAAATAGTCATAGACAAGTTGATCATCTTGCAAAACTCCAACGTACGTTTCATCAACATAAACGTGATAGAGTGTATGGATGAACGATTGATCTTCAGCTTTCGTAGGGCTAGCGAATGCTACCATTGCAACTAGCAAAAAGGCTATAAATGTTTGAAAAAAAACATTAAAGGGAAATCCTTTTATAGGTCGTTTCGTATGTATCTTTGCAACTAACATGTTCTCCTCCTAAAACCAAAACAACTATTTATCTATATAAACCTATACGTGACAACATAGTCAACTTTCTCATTTTAGCATACTTATCTTTTAATAAAAGTCATGTAACAAAAAGACAAGGGATTGTAATACACTTGTCATATTCTTGGATATTTTAGGAAATCTTGACAAAATAAAAAATCCGCACGGAATTTCCACACGGATTTGAGTGCCGGCCAGAGGACTTGAACCCCCAACCTACTGATTACAAGTCAGTTGCTCTACCAATTGAGCTAGGCCGGCAAATAGAAAATGGTGGCTCAGGACGGAATCGAACCGCCGACACATGGATTTTCAGTCCATTGCTCTACCGACTGAGCTACTGAGCCATACATACTATATTAAATTAAGTGGCGGTCCGGACGGGACTCGAACCCGCGACCTCCTGCGTGACAGGCAGGCATTCTAACCAACTGAACTACCGGACCTAATAAATAAATGGTGACCCGTACGGGATTCGAACCCGTGTTACCGCCGTGAAAGGGCGGTGTCTTAACCGCTTGACCAACGGGCCACTTAATAAAAAGTGGTGAGCCATGAAGGACTCGAACCTTCGACCCTCTGATTAAAAGTCAGATGCTCTACCAACTGAGCTAATGGCTCTTGCTTGTTGTTTTCTTGGATGTTGTTCATCCTGTTACCAGTAATGATACTCTCCGTCGTCGCGCTTGTCTTACCTCTTAGCGACAAGATTTATAATACCATGTCATTTTCTCTAATGCAAGGTTTTTTATAATTTTTTTTGAAACTAATTTTTTTGTCGGAACTTATTATAGAATAGCGAAAAATAAGGAAAGATGCAAGCTTTAATAAAAAGGCAAGAGCGGCCTTTTACCCTTTATTTGTGCGAACATGGTTGCAATGGCTTCGCTCGTTGTGCGCCTTTTGAGAAGGTCGCTCAAAAGGCTTTAAGACATGGCAGCGATTTCGCTCATTGCTTCGTTTCATAAAAAAGCAAAACCGGCCTTTTACCCTTTATTTGTGCGAACATGGTTGCAATGGCTTCGCTCGTTGTGCGCCTTTTGAGAAGGTCGCTCAAAAGGCTTTAAGACATTACAACGGCTTCGCTCATTGCGACGCTTTAATAAAAAGGCAAGAGCGGCCTTTTTATTAAAGCTATGCAAAGACTCCGCGTACTAGGTTTGTTTGGTTGCGGTCTGGTCCTACTGAGAAGATTGTTAGTGGGATGCCTGTTAGTTGTGATACGCGTTCTATATAGTGGCGTGCATTTATTGGTAGTTCATCTAAAGATTTGACTCCCGTTATATCTTCTTCCCAACCAGGAAGCTCTTCATACACTGGTTCACATTCTGCAAGAACTTTTAAGCTAGCAGGGAATTCTTCCATGATCTCACCACGGTATTTATAAGCTGTACAGATCTTTAGTGTTTTGATACCCGTTAACACATCAATTGAGTTTAAAGATAAATCCGTAAGTCCACTTACCCGACGTGCATGTCTAACAACAACACTATCAAACCAACCTACACGGCGTGGGCGACCAGTTGTTGTTCCATATTCGTTCCCTACTTCTCGAATATTGTCACCAATTTCATCATGCAGTTCAGTTGGAAATGGCCCGTCGCCAACTCGAGTTGTATATGCCTTCGATACCCCAACAACATGGTTGATTTTTGCTGGTCCAACACCAGAACCAATTGTTACTCCTCCTGCAATTGGATTTGAAGATGTAACAAATGGATATGTCCCTTGATCAATATCAAGCATTACGCCTTGAGCACCTTCAAATAAAACGCGACGTCCGTCGTCCAGTGCATCATTTAAGACAACAGATGTGTCACAAACATATTGTGCGATTTGTTGTCCATACTCATAGTACTCATCAAGAATTTCTTCTTTTGTAAATCCTTCAACTTCATAGTATTTTTCAAAAAGGCGATTTTTCTCTTCTAAGTTACGCTCTAATTTTTCCTCAAATACTTCTTTATCAAGTAAGTCAGCAATTCGAATACCAATACGAGCTGCTTTATCCATATATGCTGGGCCGATCCCTTTTTTCGTCGTTCCGATTTTGTTAGCGCCTTTACGCTCTTCTTCTACGATATCTAACTTCAAGTGATAAGGAAGAATCACATGAGCTCGGTTGCTAATACGCAAGTTGCTCGTATCAACATTGCGTTCGTGTAAATAAGCCAACTCTTCAATAAGTGCTTTCGGGTCAATAACCATTCCGTTACCAATTACACAGCTTTTTTCTTTGTAAAAAATCCCAGATGGTATTAAATGAAGTTTGTATTTTGTTCCACCGAAAACAATTGTATGTCCTGCATTATTTCCACCTTGGTAACGAGCAACTACTTCTGCCTTTTCTGAGAGATAATCTGTAATTTTCCCTTTTCCTTCATCGCCCCATTGAGTACCTACAACTACAACTGATGACATATGATGCACCTCCACCTTTATTACTGAATCTAGATTAATTATTCTAACTATTTCCTAAGCCACTGATAAGTATACCAACTCTAAAAACATGCGTCAATGAAAAACACGAACATTAGAATGTTTTATTGTTTATTCGTTCGCTTTAATAGGGCGCAAAATAATTATTTTCCCTGCTATTCTTTTTTTCGGCCGGTTCTTCTCCTTTTCCGACCTCTTCTCTTCATTTTCCGGTCAAGTCCACTGCTATTCCGGCTGTTTTCCCTCTTTTTCCAGCTAACCTATACTTCCACACCAAAAAAAGAGTACAGATCTTTTTCTGTACTCTCTACACTGTTAGGCACCTGGTGGCATATTGCTTTCGTCATGCCTGCGTTCTAAGTTTACAAACTTATTGTATTCTTTTACAAAGGCTAGTTCAACAGTGCCAACAGGACCGTTACGTTGCTTTGCAATAATAATTTCAATAATATTTTGGTTTTCAGTTTCCTTGTCATAGTAATCATCACGGTACAAGAAAGCAACAATATCGGCATCTTGCTCGATACTTCCTGATTCACGGATATCTGACATCATCGGACGTTTATCCTGACGTGACTCAACTCCACGTGACAGCTGCGATAACGCAATAACTGGGACTTCTAATTCACGGGCAATTTGCTTTAACGTACGGGAAATTTCCGATACTTCTTGTTGACGGTTTTCGCCACTTTTTCCGTTTCCTTGGATAAGCTGCAAGTAGTCAATCATGATCATTCCGAGACCATGTTCTTGTTTTAGTCTTCGACACTTGGCACGAATGTCGTTTACTTTAACACCAGGTGTATCATCGATATAAATTCCAGCCTTTGCAAGGCTCCCCATCGCCATCGTTAGTTTTTGCCAATCTTCAGATGTTAGCGCTCCAGTTCTCATTCGTTGAGCGTCAATATTGCCCTCAGCACAAAGCATACGTTGAACAAGCTGACTCGCGCCCATCTCCAGACTAAAAATCGCAACGTTTTCCCCGGCTCTTGTCGCGACATTTTGTGAAATATTAAGAGCAAATGCTGTCTTACCAACCGATGGACGAGCTGCAACGATAATTAGGTCATTGCGTTGGAAACCAGCTGTCATACGATCTAACTCTACGAAGCCAGTCGGGATACCTGTTATTTCGCCTGAATGATTCTGAAGCTCTTCAATTTTGTCATAAGTCTCGATTAAGACATCTTTAATCGAAATAAATGCACTTGTATTTTTACGCTGGGAAACGTCTAGGATCGTTTTTTCTGCTTCTGTTAAAATCGTATCGACTTCTTCTTCACTTGCATAACCATCCGCTGCAATATTTGTTGCGACTTTAATCAACCTACGTAGAACGGACTTCTCTTCCACAATTCGACTATAATAGTCAACATTGGCTGCTGTTGGTACAGCATTAGCAAGGTCACTTAAATATGGAACTCCACCAATTTCTTCAAGCCACTTCCGATTTTGCAATTCTGATGTTACCGTAACCAAATCAACCGGTTCACCTTTTTCGTTTAGATCAAGCATCACTTCATAGACGCGTTGATGAGATGCACGGTAAAAGTCATCTGGTAATAATCTCTCTGAAGCTGTAACAAGTGCTTCAGCAGCTAAGAAAATCGCACCTAAGACTGCTTGCTCAGCTTCAATATTCTGTGGTGGTGTACGGTCTGCAAACAAGTCACTCATGCTCTCTCTCCTCTCCTCGAGTCAAACTCTCTATGACGCCTTCCAATTCATAAGTAATTTTCCAAACATACCTTAAAAAGAAAAACAAGATGGCTGATCCATAATCAACCATCTACTAAATCTGTTCTAAACTAGAATGCTATCGACATTCTCTCGGAAATTACTCTTCCACTACATGAACTTTCACTGTTGCTGTAACTTCTGGGTGTATTTTAATTGGTACATTCGTGTATCCCAATGCACGAATTGGCTCGTTCAGTAAAATCTTACGTTTGTCTACTTTTTTCTTCATTTTCTTTAACGTTTCAGCAATTTGCTTTGTGGAAATGGCACCAAAAAGACGACCACCTTCCCCAGATTTTGCTTTGATTTCAATCGTTAAAGCTTCTAACTCTTCTTTATAAGCCATTGCTTGTTGCAGCTCTTCATCGGCCTTTTTCTGTTGGCTCTTTTTCTGAGCCTCTAAGTTCTTTATATTGCCTTGTGTTGCTTCAACGGCAAGCTGATTTGGGAGCAAATAGTTTCTCGCATATCCTTCAGAAACGTTCTTTGTTTCCCCTTTTTTCCCTTTACCTTTTACATCTGCTAAGAAAATAACCTTCATGATTTCGTTCCCCCTTCTAAGTAATCATCAATTGCATGTTGCAGTAGTTCTGTTGCCTCTTCTATGCTTACATCTTCAAGCTGAGTTGCAGCATTCGACAAATGGCCACCACCATTTAACCGTTCCATGATAAGTTGTACGCTCACATCACCTAGCGAACGAGCACTAATGCTAACCTTGCCATCTTGTCTTTTTGAAATAACAAATGATGCCAGCACATCCTTCATCATAAGTAGTGTATCTGCAGCTTGAGCAATCATCACTTGGTTATAAATTTCGTCCTCTCCAGCTGTTGCAACCACAAGACCCTCACGGTAATATTGCGCACTTTCTATTAATTTAGCACGCTTTACATAATGGTCCAAGTCCTCTTTTAAAAGCTTTTGAACAAGGGTTGTGTCTGCCCCATTTGAACGCAGAAATGATGCGGCATCAAATGTTCTAGCTCCTGTTCTTACTGCGAAATTTTTCGTATCAACCATAATCCCTGCTAGCATTGCTGTTGCTTCTAGACGATCGATCTTCAACTTCTTCGGTTGATATTCAAGTAGCTCTGTTACCAATTCAGCTGTTGATGACGCATAAGGTTCCATATATACAAGAACAGGATCTTTAATAAACTCTTCTCCCCTACGATGATGGTCAAGGACAATAATCCTCTCTACTTTGTCTAAAAGAGCTGATTCTGCCACAAGCGCCGGCTTATGGGTATCAACAACAATCAAGAGTGTTTCTGACGTGATCTCTTCTAAAGCTTCTTCTGGAGTAATAAATTTTGACCATAAATTATCATGCTGATCTACTTCTTCCATTAACTTTCGAACGTCATAATTCATATCATCGCGATCTAGTATAATAAAACCATCTGTTTCGTTTACTTCAGCAATCTTTTGAACCCCTATAGCTGCTCCAATCGCATCCATATCAGGATTCTTATGGCCCATTACAAACACTTTTTCACTTTCAAGTACAAAATCACGTAACGCATGAGAAATCACCCTCGCTCGAACTCTTGTCCGTTTTTCGAGCGCATTCGATTTACCACCGTAAAATGTAACTTTTCCATGCTTTCTCTTAATCGCTACTTGGTCACCACCACGGCCTAATGCTAGATCCAGACTAGATTGAGCTAGATGTCCTAATTCTCTTACTGAATCATCACCAGTACCTACACCTATACTTAATGTAATCGGCACTTTTTCCTTACCTGTTAAATCGCGTATTTGATCAAGGATATCAAAACGGTTTTTCTCAATTTCCTGCAATGCTTTGACATTCATTACAGCAATAAATTTATCTGATGATGTTCTTCGCAAAAAGATTGAATTTTCATTCGCCCAATTATTCAAAGTCAATGTAACTCGACTCATGAGCTGGCTACGAACTTGTTCTTCCATCCCTTGCGTCACTTCATCATAATTATCAAGATAGATGAAAGCTACCGCCGTTTGGTTTTCTTCGTATAATTCTTTTATCTCTCTTTTTTCCGTCACATCTAAAAAGTAGACAAGCCGTTCATCTGCTTCAATCGAGACATGAAAGAACTGTTCGCCAATCTCAATTGTCTCTTCACTTACCGTATTATCTATTAATGACAAAAGCTCTTCACTTATCTCATCAACTTTTTTCCCAATTAATTCAGGTGAAATAACTGAACATAGATAAGGGTTGGCCCATTGTATGGTTCTCTCATCATTATAAAGAAGAATCCCAATCGGCATTTTTGTTACGGCATCTTCTCCTGCCTTTGACACTCGATATGTCAAAGTTAAGATATACTCTTTCAAATCACGTTCAAAATGAATACGTGCTTGAACAGCATAGATGACAACCATACCCAAAGAAATAAAGCCTATTACTCCAATATGCCATTGATACCAAGTTAAGATGCTTACAAAGAGAAATGCGACAACAAAAAGAGTAATGATATGGTAGCCATGCCACCGTTTCAGTAAAAACTTAGGCATAATGTCAGCTCCTATTTTTTCTCGCCTGAAATACGTTTACGCAAATCAAAGCCTAAATCTATAATACCAACCATTCGAACTAAATAAAGAAGCAGTGGAAAAACAAGAGCTCCTATTAAAATCAACACTGGTACAACTACACTAATTTTTTTGTAGTAGAAGTAATAAAAAATAAACGCAAATCCATGAATGGCAATAATAATCTCAAGTAGTGGGAACAAGTTCCATATGATAGTAAACATAGTCGTACCTTCTTCTGCCCCAACCATTGCCAAAATTAAAATAATAAGATAGTACCATAAAAATGATTTTGGAAATTGCCAATCACGAAATGGTGGCAAGGGATTGACCTCATGGCCTAACCTTTTTAATACATAATAACTAATTAGCTTCGTTATTACTGCAAGTAAAACCCCTACACCAACAATCATAACTGGAGCTAAATAAACAAGATTTTGAACCATATCAGCCATTGCCCCAAATTGATCGGCATCTTGCCCAATAGATCCTAAAGTTGACTCAGCAAATTCAAGTTGCTCTTTCGTTAAATCGACTGCCATCTGCATGGGATTCTGACCAAAAATAAAGACAAGAGCCAAAAAAGTAAGAAGCATATTCAAGGTGTAAACTAAACTAGCTCCTATCAGTACAGAAAATCCCGATAATTTACGACGGTATAACTCTCCAACAACAATACCAGCACTACCAAAAATAAGAGCAGTCGGAATTGTAATTAACCCACCAATAATGAAGGCAATAAAAAAAGAAACTACCCAAAATAATAGCCCTGATTTAAGACCACGACGATACGTATACACGACAAAGGGTAAAGGCAGCGCCCAAACTGTTAGTGTCCCAACAAAAGGGACATATGTCGTAATGGCTAAAAGTATTCCAAAAACAGAAGCAAGTACTGCACCTTCTGTTAATGTCCTTGTGTTTTTCATACACACACCTCATCTTCAAACTGACAACTTTTACTGTCCTAATAATCCTTGCTCTATTTTAGCGTACTTACACATAAAATTAAAGCTTCGTGTCCAAAGCTCTCTATGCTATCGTTTTACAATTGTCGCCAAAATAAAACAATATCAGTCTGAAAGTGTCATTTCACCCTTTAAAAATAAAAAGCATGACAGAAAGGATCTGTCATGCTTCTTGTTTGTATTAGTTAACATCGTTTACGTAAGGCAATAATGCGATTTGACGAGCACGCTTAATTGCAATTGTAAGTTGACGTTGGTACTTTGCAGATGTTCCAGTTACACGACGAGGTAAAATTTTACCACGCTCAGAAATGAAACGTTTTAGAAGATCTGTATCTTTGTAATCGATCTTTTGGATCTTATTTACAGTGAAGAAACAAACCTTACGACGCTTTGGACGACCACGACGAGCCATTTGACAGCACTCCTTTCTCATTATTATTTATCAATCTCGTTATTTTCTCAAAATTGCAAGAGAGGACGTTAGAACGGCAAATCGTCATCCGATATGTCAATCGGCTTCCCGTCATTTGCAAATGGATCATCATTAAATCCACCTGATTGACGGTTTTGATTATTGTTCTGCTGCTGCCTGCCAAAGTCGTTTCCACTAGGGCCAGGTCCCCCACCACCAAAGTAGTCATTTCCTTGACCTTGATTGGAATTAGCTCCACGTGGCTCAAGGAATTGAACACTTTCAGCCACAACTTCAGTAACGTAGACGCGTTTGCCTTCATTGTTGTCATAGCTACGTGTTTGGATCCGGCCATCTACACCTGCTAAGCTACCTTTTTTCAGATAGTTAGCGACATTTTCAGCTTGTTTGCGCCAGATCACACAATTAATGAAATCCGCCTCGCGCTCACCTTGCTGATTAGAAAATGCACGATTTACAGCCAGTGTAAAATTTGCAACAGCTACACCACTAGGCGTATAACGTAGCTCCGGGTCACGTGTTAAGCGACCTACTAGCACGACTCGGTTAAGCATCCGAACCCCTCCCGCTTCATAAAATTATTCTTCGTCTTTTGTGATAAGAACACGAATAATGTTCTCGTTGATCTTAACAAGACGGTTGAATTCAGCAATCGCTTCTGAGTTAGCTTGTACATTTAACAATACGTAGAAACCTTCACGAAAATCGTTGATTTCATATGCTAAACGACGCTTACCCATTTCATTAACCTTTTCGATTTCAGCACCGTTTGTAGTTAAAACGTTGTTAAAACGTTCGATAACTTCTTTAGTAGCTGCCTCTTCTAGGTTTGGAGCGATGATGTACATAATTTCGTACTTACGCATTCCGGTCCACCTCCTTTTGGTCTAGCGGCTCCATAATTGGAGCAAGGAGCAAAACTCATTTATATGAGTCATTGCACTCGCATTAGTAGATTATAACAGAGTGAATTGTGCTGTGCAAGTTGTTTTTCTATGTATGTGGGAATTTGTAGATACCAGGCGAAAGATTAGGAAATAGGGAAATAAATGTCATAGGCGACATCAAAGAAATGAGACTCTCGCAGCCTTTCTCTTAATTTTTTTAGCGAAAATGACCATATAACGGCGAATTTTAAAATATAACGGTAAAAATCGTGATATAACGGCAAAAGTCGAAATTTAACAGTGAAACTAGTTTATTAGACGCTTTTGGCCCTTTTCTTTGCATCTTTATCTACTTATTAGCAATATCAAAAACTTTATTAGCAGAAACAATTCAAGGGCTTGCCAGTTCTACTCGATGATGGACAATGGCTTCGCTCGCCGTGCGCATTTTAAGAAAGGCACTCAAAATGCTTAAAATCGTTACGTCGGCGGTTACGTCGGCTACGCTCATTGCTTAAAGAAAAGAACAAGTCCAAAAGCTGGACTTGTTCTTTTCTCTTATACATTAAATCTAAAGTGGATAACATCGCCATCTTGTACGGTATAATCTTTTCCTTCTAGGCGTACTTTTCCTCTTTCTTTGGCTACTGCCATCGTGCCGGCATCTACTAAATCTTCATAGGAGACAACTTCTGCACGGATAAATCCACGTTCGAAGTCTGAGTGGATGATTCCTGCTGCTTGTGGAGCTTTTGTGCCCTTTTTGAAAGTCCATGCACGTACTTCTTGTACGCCCGCTGTAAAATATGTTTGCAGTCCTAACAAGTCATAAGCAGCACGGATCAATTGGTCAAGGCCAGATTCTTTGATCCCTAACTCTTCAAGGAACATTTCTTTTTCATCGCCTTCAAGCTCGGCAATCTCTGACTCAATCTTTGCACAAACAACAATGACTTCACTACCTTCTGCTGTTGCGAATTCCTTTACCTTCTTTACATAGTCGTTATCTTCAGGAGCGAGTAAATCTTCTTCACTTACATTGGCTACATAAAGAACTGGTTTGCTCGTTAATAAGTGCATCTGTTTCACAATTTTTTGTTGTTCATCAGTAAAGTCAATGCTGCGTGCCGGTTGTTCTTCTTCAAATGCGTCACGCAATTTCTCAAGTACTTCTAATTCAGCTACTGCTTCTTTATCCTTTGTTTTGGCCAGTTTCGTTACACGGGTGATGCGTTTTTCAATCGATTCGAAATCAGCCAAAATCAATTCTAAATTGATCACTTCAATGTCACGTATTGGATTCACTCCACCAGCAACGTGAGTGATGTTATCATCTGCAAAGCAGCGTACGACATGGGAAATAGCATCTACTTGACGGATATGAGAGAGAAACTTATTTCCTAACCCTTCTCCTTTACTCGCCCCTTCTACAATTCCAGCAATATCAGTGAATTCAAATGCCGTTGGAATCGTCTTTTTCGGTTCAACAAGCTCAGTTAACTTTTGAAGACGTACATCAGGCACTTCGACAATCCCTACATTTGGATCAATTGTACAGAAAGGGTAATTTGCTGATTCAGCTCCAGCTTGAGTAATTGCATTAAATAAAGTCGACTTCCCTACATTCGGCAAACCGACAATTCCAGTTGTTAAAGCCACCCATCTCACTTCCTTCTTTATATTCATCATAAAATGGTAAAACTATCTTTATGTAAATTGAACAAATAAACACGCTAATTCTTTGGACAACTTCTACAATTATAGTAATTACCAATAAAAAAGACAAGGCAATAGAGGGATGTAACACTCTATCACCTTGTTTTTTATTCAGGCTTTTGTGCCTGTTCTAAAACTTTTTTTAACTTTTTCGAAAAATCCTTCCGAGGAAGTATAACACTATGCTCACAACCGAGGCATTTAATTCGGATATCCATCCCCATCCGGATTATCTTCCAGCGATTTTCCCCACAAGGATGTTGTTTTTTCATTTCGACAACATCATGGAGAGCAAACTCTTTATTTGTCATGAAGAGGCCCCCTTACAAACTTTTTTATGGGTATATTATACACGAAAAAAAGAATATAGACGAGCCTTCCTTACTTCAAAGCATTGTGAAACATGATTGGGTAAAGCAATATTGAAGCTAGTACAAACAAGTTCAAGACACCATACAAAGGATACAAAATGGAGATTAGCGTTGAGAAACCAAATGTTGTTAATGGCGCCATGATCGCAATCAAAAACAGAGCGATTAACCAAGCTGGTCCTTTTATCCAAGCACGCATTCTAGATATTAGACCAAACACACCAGCTGCTGCCGTAGTGTAAATCGCAAGCCATAACAATGCTGACATAATTAACATCATAAAGTAAGGATAGTGCTTTAAAATTGCAAAAAGCGGAATCTCATAGAGCATAATATCACCAGCCACTTGCAACAACGATTCATTATAAAGAAACGAAATCGATCCAAGAATTAGTCCACTCCCAAGTGAAGCAATCCATATCTCACCTTTATATTTAATCTCATTTCCAACTGCTCCAAGAACAGCAATTAAAGGCAAAATATTTAGTGCCGTAAATGTTAAGGCAGAAGGCCAATTATGTTGAGCATCTATCTTAAATTCAATTGGAAACCCTTTTAAATATTGAAATGCTATTAGAATGGAGATTAAAAATACAATTAGAATCGGGATGATAAAGGCATTCATCGAAGTCATTCCTTTTGTATCCCATAAAAACAGGACAACAACCATTCCACCAATAATAATGGTTCCAAGCCAATACGGAACATGGATAACTTCTAGTGTTGCTCCCCCACCTGCAAGCATAATAACAGTTGTAGAGAACAAGTAAATCATAATCATTACATCATACATTTGTGAAATACGTTTCCCCATTAGAACGTTTAAAACAGGCAAATAGTGAGTGGAACGATTCTCATAGCTTATTGTCATAATGACTTTAACGGAAATGGTAAACAAAATTGCAAATAAAATAATTGCTAGTCCACTTTCGGCGCCAAAAAACTCCCATAATTCTCGTCCTGAAGCATAACCAGCTCCTATCATCGTCCCTATTATAAGAAACATCCACTTAAAGCCATTTGTCCACATTAAAATCCTCTCCTCATCTTTGCTTTCCTCATAAATCCATTTATGAAAAAAGAACCCAGTATATATGAACTCTTATGTATAGAAAGGAAAAAAGTTCCGTATACTGTTACTACTATGGCAAAGGAGGCGATGTTATGAGTACAAACCATCGTCTGTTCGGAAAAAAGTGTCCACCCGTACGTGTTCATATGGAAGAGGATGGCGCAATTGAACAGTTGACTGAAAAATTAGTTAATTTTACAGAACCACATACTAAACGGGATTTGGTCGTCGTATGCATTGGAACCGATCGTTCGACTGGTGACTCTCTTGGTCCCTTAATTGGGACAAAGCTTGAAGACTCCAGGCTGCATCGTTTTCACATTTATGGAACTTTAGAAAAACCTGTCCATGCTGTCAACTTAGAAGAACGATTAGCTGAAATAAATGAAAAGCACGCTCGACCGTTTATATTGGCCATTGATGCATGCCTTGGTCGAATGAATAGCGTCGGGAAAATTTCACTAGCAGAAGGCCCTGTCCAACCAGGTGCAGCTGTACAAAAAAAGCTCCCATCTATAGGAGATATTCATATGACAGGGATTGTCAATATCGGTGGAATGATGGAGTATTTTGTGTTACAAAATACACGTCTTCATACCGTAATGCAAATGGCTAATACAATTGCAAAAACAATTGAACGTACAGATAGCCTTCTTCCAGAACAAGCTACATCCACTTCACTGTTGCGTTCCTTGCGATTAAAACCACAAATCTCGTTACGCTCCAAAAATGAAACACCTATGTAGATTACTCCACATAGGTGTTTTCGTTGTTTTATAAGTTTAAAAATAATGGATAGCTGTAACAAGACCAGCAACCACAGCAATCCCAGGCAGTAAATTAGCTACTCTAATTTGGAGGATTCCCAGTATATTGAGACCAATGGCAATAATCATGATGCCTCCTGTTGCCGTCATCTCTACAATGAAAGCATCCATTAATGCAGGTGGAACAAACTCATTGATTTGAGTCGCTAACAAAGCAATTCCACCTTGATAAAGAATAACCGGTATTGCTGAAAAGATAACACCAATTCCAAGTGTTGATGTAAAAATTAAAGCAGAGAAACCATCAAGCATTGATTTTGTATAAAGTACGGAATGATCGCCTCTTAATCCACTATCTAATGCACCTAGGATCGCCATAGCCCCGACAACATAAATGAGCGTTGCCGTAACAAATGCCTTTGCAACTTGGCCATCCTCCTTCGCTCCCATTTTTGATTCAATCCATGTTCCTAAGCTGTTTAATCGCTCTTCTAAATTAATTCGTTCCCCAATAACTCCACCAATGACAAGACTGCCAATGACGATGAGAAACTGCTCTGTTCTTAAGGCCATATCTAGACCTAACACAACAACAGCAAGCGCAATCGCTTGCATCGTTGTTTTTTTCATATTCTCAGATATATTACGCACTAAAAGACCTAGTAAGGCTGCGACTACAATCGCTAGCCCATTTACAATCGTTCCTGTTAAAACCATCTCTTTACTCCTGTCTATTGAAACGCTGCTGTTATCTCTGTTAACGCTTCTAGTAATTTCTCTACTTCTTCACTTGTATTAAAAGGACCAAAACTAACCCGAACGAGTCCTGACTCACTTGTAGACAATGATTGATGTGTTTTCGGAGCACAATGCATACCTGCTCTTACTGCAATTTGATAATGTTCATCTAAGATCATGGCTACTTCATGGCTATCTGCTCCTTCTAATTCAAAAGGAATGACAGCTACTCGGTTTTCTAATTTCTTTGGACCGTACACGACGAGTCTCGAGATTTCTTTTACTCCATTTAAAAATTGCATCATCAACTCTTGCTCATGATTCCAAATTGCTTCAATCCCAATTGAAAGCACTTCATCAATTCCAGCAGATAACCCAGCAATCCCAGGAGTATTGAGCGTCCCTGCTTCATAGCGATTAGGCCACTGAGACGGCTGGTGGAGAAGTTCTGAATAGCTTCCTGTTCCACCGTAAACAAGTGGTTCTAATTGATAATCATCCTTTGCTAGTAATACTCCCGTCCCTTGAGGTCCTAATAAAGATTTATGCCCCGCGAATGCAAGTAAATCAATCCCGTCATCCTCCATATGTATAGGAATTGTTCCAGCTGTTTGTGAAGCATCTAATAAAAAGACAATGTTTCGTTCTTTTGCTACTTGTGAGATAGCCTTAATGGACACTAACGAACCTGTAACATTCGATGCATGAGTGACTGCAAATAACCTCGTCTTGTCCGTAGTAGCTTCGGCAAATTGAGTATCTGTAATAACCCCTTCATCATTTGGTTCAAGATACGTAACGGTGATCTTTTTCTCTGAAACGATCTTTTCTAATGGACGAATGATTGAATTATGTTCAAACATCGTGGTAACAACATGGTCCCCTTCTTGAAAAGGAAATCCTACGATGGCTTGGTTAAGTGCCATTGTTGCGTTTTGATAAAACCAAACATGTTTCTTTCCTGGCGCTCCAAATGCACGTGCTATTTTCTTTCTCGCCTCTTCAATAACATTTCCTGCACGGTTGGCAAGCTTATGTCCTCCACGACCAGGATTAGCGCTATAACTAGATACTGCTTCAAACATCGCTTCTGCCACTTTTTTCGGTTTAGGGTATGAAGATGCGGCATGATCAAAATAAATCATTTTTGTTATTCCTTTCATTAAACTTATTCAAATGTACTCATTCTAATAGAAAAAAAAGGTGACTCAAATATCCTTTCCCTCTTACTATCTTACACCAAAAAGTGGAATTTCACTTATTTGCTGTTTAATAAAAGGTATTGATGTTTGAGTTACCCTTTTAGCAATCTATCTCAAGAATTATCCGAATCTAGTAATTGAACAATGCGTTCTAAGTCATCTTCCGAAAAATAATCAATTTCAATTTTCCCCTTTTTCTTACCCGGTTTAATTGATACTGATGTTCCTAAACGTGTTCGGAGGACATCTTGTCTCTCTTTTAAAAACGGTGAAAGATTTACCTTTTTTCGTTTTGTTTCACGTGAAACTTTTTCGTTAAGTTGATTCACTAACTCCTCTACTTCACGGACACTTAGCTTTTCTTTTAAGATTTTCTCAACAAGAGGCGATAGTTTTTGCTTTTCTTTCAATCCTAACAATGCCCGTCCGTGTCCCATTGAAAGTTTCCCTTCAGAAATGAATTGTTGGACTATACTCGGGAGGTTTAAAAGACGCAAGTGATTGGCAATATGAGGACGACTCTTCCCTAATCGAACAGCCAACTGTTCTTGGGTTAATGACAAATGCTCCATTAACTTTTCATATGCAGTTGCTTCTTCAATAGGATTTAAATCTTCCCGTTGAAGATTTTCAATCAAAGCAAGCTCCATCATTTTCTGTTCATCTAACTCTTTTACAACAACAGGAACTTCTTTTAAGCCTGCTTTTTTGGCTGCACGAAAGCGCCTTTCTCCAACGACAATTTCATAACCTTTTATGCTCTTCCTTGCAATAATTGGTTGCAAAATTCCATGTTGAGCAATCGAAGCAGATAGCTCAACAATTGCCTCTTCTGTAAATGTTTTTCGTGGTTGATAAGGATTGGAACGTAACTGCGAGACTGCAATCTGTTCCACTTTATCTTGAAGATCCTCTTCATTTTGCTCAGGGAAAAATGCTTGTAATCCTTTACCTAACCCTTTCGCCACTCGCAACCACTTCCTTTGCTAGTTCTACGTAAACTTCAGCTCCACGGGATTTCGAATCATACGTAATGATAGGCTCACCATGACTCGGTGCTTCTCCTAAACGAACATTCCTAGGGATGATCGTATCAAAAACCTTTTCGCGGAAATACTTTTTTACTTCCTCTATTACTTGAATACCAAGGTTTGTTCTTGCATCTAACATCGTTAACAATACCCCTTCAATTTCAAGGTCGGTATTTAGATGCTTCTGTACAAGGCGAACCGTATTCAATAACTGGCTCAACCCTTCAAGAGCGTAATATTCACACTGAACTGGTATTAATACAGAATCCGAGGCTGTTAATGCATTAAGTGTTAATAACCCTAAAGAAGGGGGACAATCAATAAAAATATAATCATAGTTATCAGAAACACTAGAAAGAGCTCTTTTCAACCGAACTTCACGGGAGATTGTTGGAACGAGTTCAATCTCTGCACCTGATAATTGAATGGTGGAAGGCAAAACATCTAAGTGATCCACTGATGTTGACTTAATAACCGAAGTCGCTTCAACATCTTCGACAAGAATATCATAGACACATTCATCGACGTCGCCCTTTTCAACACCAACTCCACTTGTTGCATTGCCTTGGGGATCAATGTCAACAAGCAGGACTTTTTTTCCGATATGAGCTAAACAAGCACTTAAATTGACAGCCGTCGTCGTTTTGCCGACGCCGCCTTTTTGATTTGCTACAGCAATGATCTTAGCCACGCTGTCACCTACTTTCCATCCTGAACTCGAACTCTTTTATTCTACCACAATTTTTGCAAATCTTTTTTATAAAAATATCTAAAAAAATAACCTATCATAGCGATAGATTATTTCTTTGGAATCCGAATCGTAAACTGATAGAATTCATCATGTTCTTCTTCATTTGTATCAACAGGCAGTCCACTTTTTACGACCATATCAACTGATTGGCGAATTGTATTCATCGCAATGCGCATATCTTTCGAATACGACTTACGTGTCGCCTTCTTTTTCTGATTTGGTTGGCCTTCAAGCAGTACCTTCACACGTTCCTCTGTCTGCTTCACATTAAGGTTTTTCTCTATTATTTCTTCTAATAATTTTGTTTGTAGCTCTTCATTTTTCAATGACAGCAATGCACGAGCATGCCGTTCTGAAATTTGACGCTCTAATATAGCCTGTTGTACATCTTCAGGTAAGTTTAATAAACGTAGTTTATTGGCTACAGTCGATTGGCCTTTACCAAGTCGCTGTGCTAAACTTTCTTGCGTTAACCCGTGCAATTCAATTAGCTTTGCATATGCAACAGCCTCTTCAATTGCTGTTAATCCTTCACGTTGAAGGTTTTCAATTAAGGCTACAGATGCAGTTTGGGAGTCATTAAACTCCTTTACTAACGCTGGGATCTTTTCCCAACCTAATTTGGTAACTGCACGCCACCTACGTTCCCCTGCAATGATTTCAAACTTACCATCCCGTTCTCTTACAACAATTGGCTGAATCACACCATGTGTTCGGATCGTTTGGGCTAATTCTTCAATTCGTTCCTCATCAAACACTGTACGCGGCTGGAAACGATTGGGAACTATATCTGAAATCTTAATTTCTTTAACTTCTTCATTTCTGTTTTCTTCAATTGCTTCTTCAATTGCTTCTTCGTTTCCACTTACTTCAACCTCTGCCTGCTTGTCACTAAAGCCAAAAAGGCGTGAAAACGGTTGCCTCATCGCCTGACACCACCTTCTGATAGTAACCGTCAATTGTAACCGTCAATAACTAGATTCGACACCCAATACGAAAGTCCTTCTTAAATCTATATTTCATTTATATCCTGCACGTCTAACAGCGTCAAGTGAATTTTAAAGACATAATTTCCCTCTAGCAAACTAGAGTATTTTAGTAGACTAATAGTAAAATACTTCCCTATGTACTTTTATTGCCTAGGGAATGGTAGCACTCCACTCTTCCAAATACAGTAAAAGGCAAGGGCGGCCTTTCTCCTTCGATGCTTTCGCAATGGCTTCTCTCGTCGTGCGTATTTTGGGGAAGTTCGCCCAAAATACTTAAAACATTACGACGGCTTCGCTCATTGCTGAGTAAGATTAAAAGGCAAGGGCGGCCTTTCTCCTTCGATGCTTTCGCAATGGCTTCTCTCGTCGTGCGTATTTTGGGGAAGTTCGCCCAAAATACTTAAAACATTACGACGGCTTCGCTCATTGCTGA
>NZ_JBWQTV010000020.1:0-18465 GCF_056619965.1 Halalkalibacter sp. HAAS-P014
GAGTAAGATTAAAAGGCAAGGGCGGCCTTTTAATCTTACTCCAGTGGTTGTTTGTTGGGGGTGCCTGGTTTTCTTGGGTATTTCTTTGGTGTTGTTTTCTCTTTTGTAATCCGAATAATATGGCGTTCACTCTCTTCAATTGGCAATGAAAAGAAGTCATCACTTACGACGTTTCCACCTAGAGTCTTAATTGCCTTTTGGGCGTCTTTTATTTCTTCTTGTCCTCCTGCACCCTTTAATGCAAGAAAGTCACCTTTTACTTTAACTAATGGCAAGCATAATTCGGAAAGAACGGAAAGACGGGCAACTGCACGTGCAGTTACAACATCATATTTTTCTCGAAACTTAGGATTTTGGCCAAACGTTTCGGCACGATCATGATGAAACGAAACATTTTCAAGCCCAAGCTCACTTGCTAAATGCTCCAAAAAGCCAATTCGCTTTTTAAGCGAATCTACAATGCTTACATGAACTTCAGGATAAATGATTTTTATCGGGATACTAGGGAACCCAGCTCCAGCCCCAACGTCGACTAGACGCTGTCCAGCAGTAAAATCGTAGTAAAAGCTAGCACTAATTGAGTCATAAAAATGTTTTAAATACACATCATCTTCGTCTGTGATGGCTGTTAAATTCATTTTCTCATTCCACTCAACTAGCAACTTGTAATACAACTGAAATTGCTGCTCTTGTTTTGCTGAAAGCTGAATTCCTTTGTCCTCTAATAAAGAACGAAACTGTTTTTTACTCATGATTACTCCCTATATGCTTATTTGGTTTTTGCTAGTCTTCCCTGCTCAAGGTAAACAAGGAGAATAGAAATATCAGCTGGATTTACACCTGATACTCGCGATGCTTGCCCGACTGAAAGTGGACGAACCTCTGCCAACTTATGTCTAGCTTCTGTAGCTAATCCATTAATTGCTGAGTAATCAAGATCCTCAGGAATTTTTTTGTTTTCCATCTTCTTTGAACGCTCTACTTGCTGCAGTTGTTTGCCGATATAACCTTCGTATTTCACTTGAATTTCTACTTGTTCAGCTATATCATCTGATAGTTCCTCAGATGGTGCTTCTACTACTTTTGCAACCTCTTTATATGTTAACTCCGGTCTTTTCAGAAGCATCGTAGCTCTTGTCGCCTCTTGCATCGGCGCTGATCCGGCTTCTGCTAACATTTCATTTACTTCATTTGAAGGCTTCACGATAATTCCTTCTAGTCTTTTCTTTTCCTTAGAGATTTGCTCTTTTTTCTTCAAGAAACGATCATAACGGTCTTTTGAAATCAATCCAATTTCATGGCCTAATTCGGTCAAGCGTAAGTCTGCATTATCATGGCGAAGCAATAAGCGATACTCAGCACGTGACGTTAGCAAACGATAAGGTTCGTTCGTTCCTTTTGTAACGAGATCATCAATTAATACGCCAATATATGCTTCTGAGCGATCCAGAATAATGCCTTCTTTTTCTTGTGCTTTTCTTGCAGCGTTGATTCCAGCTATAATTCCTTGTCCTGCAGCTTCCTCATATCCTGACGTACCGTTGATTTGACCTGCTGTAAAGAGTCCTGGTACTTTTTTCGTTTCAAGTGTTGGCCATAATTGAGTAGGTACCATCGCATCGTATTCAATTGCATAACCCGGTCGCATCATTCTTACATTTTGGAGACCAGGCACTGTTTTTAACATTTCTAATTGCACATCTTCAGGTAAACTTGTTGATAAACCTTGCACGTATACTTCAGATGTATTTCTTCCTTCTGGCTCCAAGAAAATTTGATGTCTTGGTTTGTCATTAAAACGGACAATTTTATCTTCTATTGACGGACAGTAACGTGGTCCTGTTCCTTCAATCATGCCAGAATACATTGGTGAACGACTTAAATTATTGTTAATAATTTGATGAGTATCTTCACTCGTGTATGTTAACCAGCAAGGCAATTGATCGGTAATGTATTTTGTTGTTTCATACGAGAATGCACGTGGTACATCATCCCCTGGTTGAATTTCAGTTTGATTATAATCAATTGTACTTCCATTTACTCGAGGTGGTGTCCCTGTCTTAAAACGAACCATGTCAAAACCTAATTCTTTTAGGTGGTAGGACAACTGTACAGAAGGCTGCATGTTGTTTGGACCACTTTCATACGCTAAGTCGCCAATAATAATTTTCCCTCTTAAGTAAGTACCTGTTGTTATGACGACTGCTTTCGCTTTGTATTCAGCACCAGTGTTTGTAATAACCCCTTGGCAAATACCGTCTTCAACAATGAGGCGCTCCACCATCCCTTGACGTAGCAATAGATTTTCATTTTCTTCAATTGTTTTTTTCATTTCATGTTGATAACTATATTTATCAGCTTGCGCTCGTAATGCACGTACTGCAGGGCCCTTCCCTGTATTCAGCATTCGCATTTGAATATGAGTCTTATCAATGTTACGACCCATTTCCCCACCTAATGCATCTATTTCCCTAACAACAATTCCTTTTGCAGGGCCTCCAACTGATGGATTACATGGCATATAAGCAACAGCATCTAAGTTCAATGTTAACATTAATGTTTTTGCTCCCATTCTTGCTGCTGCAAGTCCTGCCTCAACACCGGCATGGCCTGCACCAACAACAATGACATCGAATTCTCCACCTTGATAATTCATCTTTCTAACCTCCTTATAAAAGGGTGCTCTGTAACTGGGCACCTTGCTTACGTGAATGATTTTATTTTTTATTTTAAGTTCGTGCTTTAAAACTCTTATGGGGAGACTGACATAGCAATGGCTTCACTCACCGTGCGCCTTTTGGGGAAACCGCCCAAAAGGCTTAAAACCGTTTACGGTGGCTTCGCTCATTGCTTGAAAGTAATAGAAAAAGGTAAAGTTAGACCTTTTTCTATTACTTTCCTAGACAGAATTGGGCGAAGAGTTGGTCGATTAGGCTTTCTTGGACGCTGTCGCCGATAATTTCACCTAGTAGTTCCCATGTTCTTGTTACATCTATTTGGACCAGGTCAATCGGTACACCCATTTCGATTGCTTCGACAGCGTCTTCAATTGTTGACTTAGCTTGTTCCAAGAGAGCGATATGTCGCGTGTTAGATACGTATGTTACATCGTCTCCTTCTATATCTCCTTCAAAAAATAGATCAGCAATTGCTTGCTCAAGCTCCTCTACCCCTTCATCTTTAAGAAGAGATGTTGTAACGAGAGGACGGTCTGCTGTTAATTTTTTTACTTTTTCTAGATCGATCTTTTTCTCAACATCGGTTTTATTAACAATGACAATTACATTCATTTTTTCAACTGCTTCGAATAACGCTTCATCTTCAGATGATAACTCTTCTCCATAGTTTAACACCAAAAGGATCAAATCTGCCCTTTTTAACACTTCTCTAGATCGTTCCACACCGATTCTCTCAACGAGATCTTCAGTTTCCCTGATCCCTGCAGTATCAACAAGTCTCAGAGGTACACCTCTTACATTTACATACTCTTCTATAATATCTCTTGTTGTCCCAGCTACATCGGTTACGATTGCTTTGTTTTCATGTACGAGGCTATTTAATAAGGAAGATTTTCCAACATTCGGGCGCCCAACGATAACTGTTGATAAGCCTTCACGTAGTATTTTTCCTTGCTTCGCAGTTGAAAGAAGTTTATTTATTTCACTGATAACAAAATCAGCTTTTTCTTTTAATAGGCCATGTGTCATTTTTTCTGCATCATACTCGGGATAATCAATATTCACTTCTACATGTGCAACTGTTTCAAGCAATGCTTGGCGAAGCGTCTGTATTTTCCTTGATAAGAGCCCATCTAATTGATTCAAGGCAACGTTCATAGCTCGATCGGTTTTTGCACGAATTAAATCCATTACACCTTCAGCTTGTGACAAATCAATTCTGCCGTTTAAGAAAGCGCGTTTTGTAAATTCCCCAGGTTCAGCTAATCTTGCTCCATTTTTCAGTGCTAGTTGTAAGACTCTATTCACAGACAGGAGACCACCATGGCAGTTAATTTCAACGACATCTTCTCTAGTAAATGTCTTTGGTGCTCGCATAACAGAGATCATAGCCTCTTCCACTCGTTCGTTTGTTTTGGAATCAACAATATGTCCATAGACAATCGTATGAGATGGAACCTCAAAAAGTGGCGTTTTTCCACTATAAAGTTGGTCAGCTATTTTGATTGCATCATCTCCACTTAGGCGAACAATTCCTATTGCCCCTTCTCCAAGAGCTGTTGATATAGCTGCAATTGTATCAAATTCCACGTTCTTTCACCTCTCTTAATCAATATTCTCTTTATAAATAACTTTTATCGTATTTGTACTAGTATCGTCTTTACTTCCTTGATATATAGCCTTTCTCTCCTTTTTCTTCGATAACTTTTAAAGGAGAGTCCGTTCGATTGGAACACACTATAGAATAGCATAGCCTTAATTGAAATGCTATTTGTTTAAATGCAAAGAAAGAGAGGTTGTCTCATTATCGCTTGAGACAACCTCTCTAGTTCTATTTAACAGGCAAAACAACAATACGTCGATTTGCTCCTTTTCCTTCTGACTCTGTTTCAACACCTTGATAAGACTTCAGTGTTTCATGGATGATCTTTCGCTCAAGTGCATTCATCGGTTCTAGTGGTAAAGGTTGTTTCGTATCATTCACTTTTTTAGCCACTCTATAAGCGAGTTGAGCTAATACTTCCTTACGACGCTCACGGTAATTTTCTATATCAAGTTCAACACGTGTATACGACTGTTCGCTACGGTTACAAACCAAGTTTGTTAAGTATTCTAGGGATTCTAAGGTTTGCCCCTTCTTTCCTATTAATCGGCCAACATCTTCTGTCCCGCTTATTTCAAATAAAACACTTTGATTGGTAACCGATTTAGTCACTTTTGCATCTTGCCCCATCAGTGATACCGTTTTTTCTAAGAAAGATTGTGCTAATTCAACCGGATCAGGTAAAACACGGGCTTCAATTTTTGCAGGCTTCGAACCAATAATACCAAAAAAACCCTTTTGTGGTTCTTCAATGACACGGTAAGATAGTTTCTCTCTTGTTGTCTGCAATTCATTTATTGCATTAGCAATGGCCTCATCAACAGTTTTTCCTAAAACGGTTAAATACGTCACTTCTTCTTTCCTCCCTTTTTGCCCTTAGTCGATTGCTTAGAGGTTGTGGATTCTTCAACCTTTTTAGCGACATTTGGCCCGGTGATAAAGTAAGTTTGAGCAATCATAAAGATGTTACCAACAACCCAGTAAAGCGTAAGTGCTGTTGGAAGGAATAGCGCAAATACGACGATCATAACAGGCATCATATATAATAAAATCTTCATTTGAGGATTATCTTGAATCATCATCATCTTCTGTTGGATGTATGTTGTAATCCCCGCAACAATAGGAAGTAAGAAAATTGGATCTGGTGTTCCTAGTTCGAACCATAAAAACGGTTGATTTCCAATCTCCCCTGTACGCATAATTGCATGATAAAATCCAAGTAAAATTGGCATTTGAATAAACAACGGCAAACAACCCGCTAGTGGATTAACACCATGTTCTTGGAACATCGCCATCATTTCTTGTTGGAGTTTTTGTTGGGTCTTCTGATCTTTAGCGCTGTATTTTTCACGAAGCTTTTGCATTTCCGGCTGGATCGCTTGCATCGCTTTTGCACTCTTTGTTTGTTTAATCATCAAAGGTAAGATCAAAATACGCAATAGAATTGTAACGACAATAATTGATAGACCATAACTACCATTAAAAACGTCTGCAAAATAAATGATAATCCATGATAACGGATAGACAAAATAAGAATCCCAAAATCCTGTACTATCTTTCGTAATAGGCTCATCAATATTAAAGCAACCTGTCATTAGAACAAGAAGCCCTATCATCATGGCAACCAAGCCAAACTTTTTTAGCACGTGTTTTCCTCCTTGTCACTCTTTACTTCTTATATATATGAAAAGCCTACTCTATTAGAATACATTCCTTCATAGACTTAACGATTAGGTTTGCTTTGCCCTCTTAAGTACTCTTGCTTTCCTTAATACATGTAACAAACTCGATTCTACTTCTGAAAAGTTCATAGAAGCTGCTGGGTTTCTAGCAATCACAACGTAATCTGCATCTGGCGCAATAAGGTCTTCCTTTAAACGGAACACTTCCCTTATATAACGCTTCACTTGATTTCTTATCACTGCATTCCCAACTCTTTTGCTTACCGATAATCCAAGTCTAAATGACCCTTGTCCTTCTTTTGGTAACTTATAAAGAACAAACTGTCGATTTGCAACGGATTGTCCATTTTTAAACACCTTTGAGAAATCTTCATTTTTTTTGATCCGTTGCTCTTTTCTCAACTGTTACACTCCTTAACAAATAGAAATTTAATTCATTCCTATCTACTAAATACGCACTAAAACAAGAAAGAAAAAGACCACTGACATTCAGTGGCCTATGCAGATAATACTTTTCTTCCTTTACGACGACGACGAGCTAAAACATTACGGCCATTTTTTGTGCTCATACGTGCACGGAAACCGTGTACCTTTTTACGCTTACGATTATTCGGTTGGAATGTAGGTTTTTTCATTTATTACACCTCCCTGAGGATTAACTATATCTGAAAGACATTCTTGTAAATTATAAGGAACTTGGACCCTCTTTGTCAAGAAACACTTTTTAAGTGGAGTTAAATAGCCATCTCTACCCCACCCAACTACTTTGAACCATAACACTCTACTATGTCAAGTCTATTGAAAAATAAATTGTCTCCATATGAGTAGATGCTTTTTGATCGAAAGACCCCAACTTTCACAATGACCATTTTATCCACCTCTACAAAGTAATACAGAAAAATAATCCCACCTGTGGATAAACAAATCATGACAGTATTCGACTTCTCCATGACATTATCGACAAGTTACGCACATATCTTGTGTTGTGGATAAAAACAAAACACAAGATGCTGTGTTATGTGGATAAATACAACAAAGCATTGCGACTAGGGTCTTTTTTTGCTATGATTGAATTGTTTTCACTCGTGGATAAGTAAAATAAGCTTATTTTTATCCACAACCTGTGGGTAACATTGTGGACATCTTTCTTTAATTGTGAGTTAGTTTTTCCACAAGTTGTTCAAAAACAGAGAAATGACGCTTTTCTACTATATTATAATTTTTACACAAGTGCGTGTGAATGTATATTTATTCGACGGTATCCATCGACTTGTACAAAAGTTCGACAAGTGGGTGGCATTGTTCGTTATTTAGAAAAAAAGGAGGGAAAACATTTTGGAGAATATCCACGATTTATGGGAACAGGCCCTTGCTGAAATCGAAAAGAAGGTTAGCAAACCTAGTTTTGAAACATGGTTAAAAGCGACTAAAGCAAACGATATTCAAAATGACATGATTGTCATAACAGCACCAAATGAGTTTGCTCGTGATTGGCTTGAAGATCATTACGCTGAGTTAACCTCTGATACGATTGAACAGCTTACAGGAACACGTCTAAAACCCAAATTCGTTATCCCACAACATGAGATGGAAGATGATTTTGTGCCTGACCCTGTTCCTAAAAAACAAGCCAAACAAGAAGTGGCTGCCGATAATACATCTAAAACTATGTTAAACGATAAATACATGTTTGATACATTTGTCATCGGTTCCGGAAATCGTTTTGCTCATGCGGCATCTTTAGCTGTAGCTGAGGCACCGGCAAAAGCATATAACCCACTTTTTATATATGGTGGAGTTGGACTAGGAAAAACACACTTAATGCACGCAATTGGCCACTACGTCATGGACCATAATCCAGATGCGAAAGTCGTTTACTTATCATCAGAGAAATTTACAAATGAATTTATTAACTCAATCCGCGATAACAAGGCGGTTCATTTTCGTAATAAATATCGTAATGTTGATGTTCTTCTTATAGATGATATTCAGTTTTTAGCTGGAAAAGAACAAACACAGGAAGAATTTTTCCATACATTTAATGCTTTACATGAAGAATCGAAACAAATTGTCATCTCAAGTGATCGGCCACCTAAAGAAATCCCAACACTAGAAGATCGATTACGCTCACGTTTTGAGTGGGGGCTAATTACTGATATCACACCACCTGACCTAGAGACGAGAATTGCCATTTTAAGAAAAAAGGCAAAGGCAGAAAACCTAGACATTCCAAATGAAGTCATGCTGTATATCGCCAATCAAATCGATACAAACATTAGAGAGTTAGAAGGAGCACTCATTCGAGTTGTCGCGTACTCATCATTAATTAATCAAGACATGAATGCTGATTTAGCAGCAGAAGCTTTAAAAGATATTATTCCTAATTCAAAACCGAAAATTCTGACGATCACTGATATTCAAAAACTAGTCGGTGAACATTATCATGTTAAATTAGAAGACTTCAAAGCTAAAAAACGCACGAAGTCTGTCGCTTTTCCACGCCAAATTGCAATGTATCTATCAAGAGAATTAACTGATTCTTCATTGCCTAAAATAGGAAGTGAGTTTGGTGGAAGGGATCATACTACCGTCATCCACGCTCACGAAAAAATATCAAAATTATTAGCTAGTGATCAAGAGTTACAAGAGAAGGTCCAAGAATTAATAGATTTATTACGGACATAGTTATTGTTAACACTGTGAATAAAATGAACCAGCCTATTAACACATTACTAACATGTGGATAGGCTGGTATTTTACTTAAATATCGAGTTATCCACAAACTCACAGCCCCTATTACTATTATTACTATCTTTTTTAAAACATAAATATATTATTAAGGAGTTTTGACATGCGTTTTATTATTGATCGAGATCGTTTTGTTCACGATGTTCAAAATGTAGCAAAAGCAGTATCTTCTAGAACCACAATACCTATTTTGACAGGAATTAAAATTGTAGCTGGTGAGGATGGACTAACTCTTACTGGGAGTGACTCTGATGTTTCGATTGAAGTGTTTATTCCAACAGAAGAAGAAGGTTCAGAAATCGTACGAATTGAAGAAAAAGGCAGTATCGTATTACAAGCTCGTTTCTTTGCTGAGATTGTCAAGAAATTACCTGGTGAAAAAATTGAATTAAGTGTTCAAGACCAGTTCGCTACTACAATTCGCTCTGCCTCGTCGGTTTTTAATTTAAATGGTCTAGACCCTGAAGAATATCCACGGCTCCCTCAACTTGAGGAAGATCTACTATTCCGTTTACCTCAAGATGTATTGAAAAATATGATTCGCCAAACAGTATTTGCAGTGTCCACTCAAGAAACACGCCCTGTGTTGACAGGTGTAAACTTGGAAACAGAAAGTGGAGAGTTGGTCTGTACTGCAACAGATAGTCATCGTCTTGCAATGAGAAAAGCAACGATTGAAAAAAACGATGATGAACTAACATTTTCTAATGTTGTCATTCCTGGAAAAAGCTTAAATGAGCTAAGTAAAATTATTGATGATTCTAATGAGTTGATTGACGTTGTTGTTACTGAGAATCAAGTTTTATTTAAATTAAAGAACTTACTTTTCTTCTCTAGATTACTGGAAGGGAAATATCCGGTTACAAAAAGCATGATTCCAAATCAATCGAAAACAACATTGACTGTTAAAACAAAACCGTTTTTACAGACGCTTGAACGTGCTCTTCTTTTATCTAGAGAAGGAAAGAACAATGTTATTAACTTAAAAACTTTAGAAAATAGCAGTGTGGAAATTACTTCTATATCCCCTGAAGTAGGGAAAGTAACGGAAAATATTGAAACTGAAATCCAAGGAGAGGAAATGAGAATTTCCTTTAACGGTAAAAATATTATTGATGCGTTAAAAGTTGTTGATAGTGAAGAAGTCAATATTACATTCACAGGTGCAATGAGTCCGTTTGTCATTCGACCGATCGACCATGATAATTATTTACATCTATTTTCACCTGTTCGTACGTATTAAGCAGAAGAACAAAAAGGGCAAAACCGGTCCTTATGAAAAGCAAGGGCTATGCTCGACGTGCGATTTTTTGAGAAGAGCGTTCAAAAATCTTAAGACATAACGTCGGCTTCGCACCTTGCATAGCAGAAGAACAAAAAGGGCAAAAGCCGCCCTTATGAGAAGCAAGGGCTACGCTCGACGTGCGATTTTTGAGAAGAGCGTTCAAAAATCTTAAGACATAACGTCGGCTTCGCACCTTACATAGCAGAAGAACAAAAAGGGCAAAAGCCGCCCTTTTTGTTCTTCTGCTGGTAAAAAGATCGTACGTTTAGTACAATATAGTTAGATAATAAAATGAACGAGAAACGAGACAGCAACTCACGTATTGGATTGCTGTCTTCACTACTTTGCTGCATAGGTGGCTTAATTATTTTTAAAAGAAAGAGTGATAAAAGGTGAATTCAATCGTCATTTCAACAGCTTACATAACGTTAGGGCAAATGCTTAAGGAAGCTGGAGTTATTGATACTGGTGGTATGGCTAAGTGGTACCTTTCAGAGTTTGTTGTGTATGTAAACGAAGAGGAAGAGAATCGTCGGGGGAAAAAGTTAGTACCAGGTGATATTGTAACTCTTGAAGATGGAACAAAATTTCAAATCGCAGCGAAGTAGGGGGAATCCCTTTTGTATGTAGAGCAACTTACTCTAAGGCAGTTTCGCAATTATAAAAATGTGGAATTAGCTTTTGATCGACAAGTGAATGTTTTTCTTGGAGAAAACGCTCAAGGAAAAACCAATATACTTGAGGCCATTTTTGTTTTAGCTCTTGCTAAGTCTCATCGTACGTCCAAAGATAAAGAATTAATTAGTTGGGGAGAGGAATTCGCACGGATTAAAGGTTTAATCACCAAAAAGAACAATTCACTTGATATGGAGCTCATTGTGTCTGTAAAAGGTAAAAAGGGCAAAATCAATGGACTCGAACAAAAGAAACTAAGTGAATACATTGGTTCAGCCAATGTTGTTATGTTTGCACCTGAAGATTTAAACCTTGTAAAAGGAAGTCCTCAAACACGAAGAAGATTCTTAGACATGGAGTTAGGACAAATCAGTCGAATTTATTTACACCATTTAGGTATGTATCAAAAAGTTTTAAAGCAACGGAATCATTTGTTGAAGACCCTTCAATTTGGAAAGGGCTCTAACGATATGTTAGATATTTTAACGGACCAAATGATTGTGTTAGCTGCAGAAGTGACGATTCGAAGATACGGGTTCATTAAACGACTCCAGAAGTGGGCAGAACAAATTCATCATGATATAAGCAGAGGGAAGGAAAAATTAGAAATACACTATCTCTCGTCTGCAGACGTATCAGAAGAGATGGATTTGTCGAAACTAAAAGAAGGGTTTTATGAGACGTACGAAAAGAAACGAGCTCAAGAGATTCAAAGAGGTGTTACTTTATTTGGTCCTCATCGTGATGATCTTGGTTTTTCTATTAATGAGCGCGATGTCCAAACATATGGTTCTCAAGGACAGCAGAGAACAACAGCACTTGGACTTAAGTTAGCCGAAATTGAATTAATTTATTCAGAAATAGGAGAGTATCCTATTCTTCTTTTGGATGATGTTTTATCGGAGTTGGATGATTATAGACAATCACATCTCCTGAAAACAATTCAAGATCGGGTTCAAACATTTGTAACAACGACAAACGTAAGCGGGATTGATGAGAAAACATTAAGGCAAGCAGCTGTTTTTCATGTTTCAGAAGGTACTATTACTAGGTAATGTGAGGCGGTGAAGC
Organism: Halalkalibacter sp. HAAS-P014; assembly: GCF_056619965.1. Lineage (NCBI taxonomy): Bacteria > Bacillati > Bacillota > Bacilli > Caryophanales > Bacillaceae > Halalkalibacter > Halalkalibacter sp. HAAS-P014. The sequence continues at coordinate 11,743 of NZ_JBWQTV010000020.1, forward strand.
AATTGTTTATCCATTTAGGTGGAGACGTCATTATTAGGTCTAAAGATATTATTGCTATTTTAAACAGTGATGTAAAAGATGAATCATCTATTACAGACACATACCTGAAAGAAGAAGAAAAACGTAAGAAGAAGACGATTATTTCTGAGGATTATATCAAATCTATTGTCTTAACGAATACAGAGATATTTTATTCACCTGTCTCTTCGCTAACTTTGAATCGTAGAGCACAAGGGAAAGCGATTTTAGATCTTCATCATGAACATGAAAGAGAGGAAGAGACACCTTGAATTTGATGGTCATTGTTGTAAGTTAGGGCATTACGATAAAATTATCTGTCCAAAAAGGTATTAGTTATAACAGTTAATTTGCACATTTCATTTATAAATATACCAAAAGGGGAAGCTACCTTTTGTTGTTGATAAATTAATTTCAAAGCTTGAGACTAGTGGTAATGCATCGATTATGAAGAATGAAGGTGAACAAAGTGACGAATGAACAACATTCTGAACAACAGTCTTATGATGAAAGTCAAATACAAGTTTTAGAAGGACTAGAAGCAGTTCGCAAACGTCCTGGTATGTATATAGGTTCAACTAGCAGTCGTGGATTGCATCATCTCGTTTGGGAAATTGTTGATAATAGTATCGACGAGGCTATGGCGGGATATTGCGATACAATCAAAGTAACGATAGAAGAAGATAACAGCATAACTGTTGAAGACAATGGACGAGGTATCCCGGTCGGTATCCAAGAGAAAATGGGGCGACCAGCCGTAGAAGTTATTTTAACTGTTCTTCATGCAGGTGGTAAATTCGGTGGCGGTGGCTATAAAGTTTCTGGAGGATTGCACGGTGTAGGTGCTTCTGTAGTTAACGCACTTTCAACAACGCTTGAAGTTAATGTTCATCGTGAAGGGAAAATCCATTATCAAAAGTATCATAAAGGTGTTCCGGCAGCAGATTTAGAGGTAGTTGGCGAAACGGAGAAAACAGGAACCATTATTAACTTCAAACCAGACGGGAGTATCTTTCAAGAAACGACTGTTTATGAATATGATATATTGGCCAACCGCTTACGTGAACTAGCTTTCTTAAATAAAGGCTTAACTATTATAATTGCTGACAAACGAGAAGAGGACAAAGAGGCTACTTATTATTATGAGGGTGGAATTGGGTCTTTTGTTGAACATTTAAATCGTTCAAAAGAAGTACTTCATGAGGAGCCGATCCATATTGAAGGCGAAAAAGATGGACTGACTGTCGAAGTCGCTGTGCAATATAACGATAGTTACACAAGCAACATCTATTCATTTGCTAACAACATTAATACACATGAGGGCGGAACGCATGAATCCGGCTTTAAGACAGGACTAACACGTGTTATTAATGATTATGCAAGAAAAAATAATTTATTTAAAGAGGCAGACCCGAATTTAACTGGAGACGATGTTCGAGAAGGATTAACAGCTATTATCTCAGTTAAGATACCGGACCCTCAATTTGAAGGACAAACGAAAACAAAGTTAGGGAACAGTGAAGCACGTACGATTACTGATTCGCTATTCAGTGAGCATTTTGCACGCTTTTTAATTGAACATCCACAAGTAGCAAAGAAAATTGTCGAAAAGGGACTTATGGCTTCAAGAGCGAGAGAGGCAGCTAAAAAGGCTCGAGAATTGACGAGACGTAAAAGTGCCCTTGAGGTAAGCTCTTTACCAGGGAAGCTAGCAGACTGTTCATCGAAAGATGCTTCAATTAGTGAGATTTACATTGTTGAGGGAGATTCAGCAGGTGGATCTGCTAAACAAGGGCGTGACCGACATTTCCAAGCAATCTTACCCCTTCGTGGAAAAATTTTAAACGTAGAAAAGGCAAGATTAGATAAAATCCTTGCGAACAACGAAATACGTGCAATGATAACTGCGTTTGGGACAGGAATTGGTGCGGATTTCGATATCGAAAAGGCACGTTACCACAAAATTATTATCATGACGGATGCCGATGTTGATGGTGCTCATATTCGAACTTTAATATTGACATTTTTCTATCGTTATATGCGCCCATTAATTGAACAAGGATATGTGTATATTGCTCAACCACCTCTTTATCAAGTAAAACAAGGGAAAAATGTAAATTATGTATATACAGATAAAGAATTAGAAGAAGCATTAAAAGATGTAGCAGATAGAGAAAAAGTAGGCATTCAACGGTATAAAGGTTTAGGGGAAATGAACCCCACTCAATTATGGGAAACAACAATGGACCCGGAACATCGTACGGTTCTTCAAGTGAAACTAGAAGATGCGATGAAAGCCGATGAAATATTTGAAATTTTGATGGGTGATCGTGTAGAACCACGTCGTGACTTTATCGAAGAGAACGCGCAATACGTGCAAAATCTGGATATATAGGCGTGGAGATGGAGGTTTAGATAAATGGCTGAGCAAGATCGATCTAGAGTTGTAGAAAGAAATATTAGTCAGGAAATGAAGACATCCTTTATGGATTACGCGATGAGTGTTATCGTCAGTCGCGCTCTACCTGATGTTCGTGATGGGTTGAAACCAGTACATCGTCGTATTTTATTTGCGATGAATGAGTTAGGCATTACTGCAGATAAGTCTTATAAAAAGTCGGCAAGGATTGTTGGTGAAGTAATCGGGAAATATCATCCACATGGTGATTCAGCTGTTTACGAAACAATGGTTCGTATGGCACAAGATTTTAGCTTCCGGTACATGTTAGTTGATGGACACGGGAACTTTGGTTCGGTTGATGGCGACTCGGCAGCTGCCATGCGTTATACAGAAGCAAAAATGTCAAAAATTTCAATGGAACTTGTTCGGGACATTAATAAAGATACGATTGATTATCAAGATAACTATGATGGAAGTGAACGTGAACCAATTGTGTTGCCATCGCGTTTTCCAAACCTATTAGTAAATGGAGCTTCTGGTATTGCGGTAGGGATGGCTACAAACATCCCTCCCCATCAATTAGGTGAAGTCATTGATGGAGTATTGGCATTATCAAAAAACCAGGATATTTCAATCCCTGAATTGATGGAGTATATTCCTGGACCAGATTTTCCAACTGGAGCAGAAATTTTAGGAAGGTCAGGCATTCGCAAAGCTTATCAAACTGGTCGAGGTTCCATCACTTTACGAGCTAAGTCATTTATTGAAGATAACAATGGCAAACCACGTATTATTTTTACTGAAATTCCATACCAAGTAAACAAAGCACGCCTAATTGAAAAGATTGCTGAGTTGGTTCGTGATAAAAAAATTGATGGAATTACCGACTTACGTGATGAATCAGATCGTACAGGCATGCGTATTGTAATTGAACTGCGTCGTGATGCGAATGCAAATGTATTGCTTAATAATTTATATAAGCAAACAGCACTTCAATCCAGTTTCGGGATCAATCTATTGGCGCTTGTAAAAGGACAACCGAAAGTTCTTAATTTGAAGGAGTGCCTCGAGCATTATTTAGAGCACCAAGTAGAAGTCATTCGCCGTCGTACTGCATTTGAACTTAGAAAAGCGGAAGCTCGTGCTCATATTTTAGAAGGTTTGCGAGTAGCACTTGACCACCTTGATGAAGTGATTAATCTTATTCGAGCATCACAAACAACTGAAATTGCTCGAAATGGATTGATGGAACGATTTGAACTAAGTTATGAACAAGCGCAAGCCATTCTAGATATGCGTCTTCAACGTTTAACTGGTTTAGAACGGGACAAGATTGAAGGAGAGTATCAAGAGTTAATTGCTCGTATTGCCGAATTAAAAGCAATTTTAGCTGATGAAGAAAAAGTATTAGAAATCATTCGTGAAGAGCTACTAGCAATAAAAGAAAGGTTCAATGATGAACGTCGCACGGTTATCTCAATGAGTGAGGACCATTTAGAAGATGAAGACTTAATTCCTCGTTCTAATATTGCGATTACAATTTCTCACAATGGCTACATTAAACGTTTGCCAATTTCAACCTATCGCAATCAAAAACGTGGTGGAAAAGGGATACAAGCAATGGGAACAAATGATAATGATTTTGTTCAACACTTGTTTACAACAAGCTCTCATCACACTATTCTCTTCTTTACGAATAAAGGAAAGGTTTATCGTCTAAAAGGCTATGAAATTCCTGAACTTGGTCGGACTGCTAAAGGGATTCCAATTATTAACCTCCTTCAGATCGAACAAGGAGAGTATGTAAGTACTGTTATTCCAATTGAAGAGTTTACAGAAGATGCTTATTTATTTTTCCTTACAAAATACGGTGTTGCCAAACGAACTGATTTATCTTCTTTTGCAAATATCCGTAAAGGTGGATTATTTGCAATTAATCTAAGGGAAGACGATGAATTACATGATGTTCGACTAACTGACGGCAAACAAGACCTAATAATTGGAACAAAACAAGGTATGTCGATTCGTTTCCCTGAAACAGATGTACGTCTAATGGGGAGAACAGCAGCTGGTGTCAGAGGTATTTCTCTTTCTCAGGATGACCACGTTGTCGGGATGGATATTATTGAAGAGGGACACGATGTGTTAATTGTTACAGAAAAAGGGTACGGAAAACGTACACCAATTGAAGAGTACCGTGTTCAAAATCGTGGTGGTAAAGGGATTAAAACTTGTAACATCACAGAACGTAATGGTTCGCTTGTATCTTTGAAAGTTGTTTCCTCTGAACATGATATTATGATCATCACCGCTAGTGGTGTTATCATTCGAACTCAAGTGGAAGGGATATCAACAACTGGACGTAATACGCAAGGAGTTACGTTAATTCGCGTTAATGAAGATGAAGAAGTATCAACTGTTGCTAGAGTTGATATCGATGATGATGATGAAACGATTGAAGAGATAGACGATGCAGAGTTAGATGAAACAACTGAACCTGCTAATGAAGTTGCACCTAATGAAGTTGAACAGGAAGAAACTGAACCTGAAGAAAATGAAGAATAAATATGTTTAGAGACTGTTGAGGCAATACTCAGCAGTCTTTTTTTTTAGTTCAAAATAGTATAATAAAAAAACCTGCATAAAACTTCCTTTTCCTGGTACTTTTCTTGGGGTATAATACTACTATAAGTGTCGCTAAAGAGAGAGGGATTCTTAGATGAGGGTGAAACTAGCACAGTTGGTAAAAGGTTGTATTTTAACACAAGATGTTGATGGTTTAAGAGATTTACCGATTATAAGGAAAAACACTGTCCTTACAGAAGAACATATTAATGTGTTAAATGTTTTTCTAATAGAAGCAGTTGAAGTTGAGCCATTACTAGCCAATGGTGATAAGTTTATGCCTTCCGTTATTGAAGAGGTGGTTGCTGAAGTAGATCAATATAGTGTCACTAAAACAAAACATGATGATTTCGTTTATCAATACTTAGATGCCGTGAAACAGTATAGGAAGCTATTTCAGGGTTGGCAGTCGGGGAACTATATTGAATTGGTTAAAGTTCGAGAAGTTTTTATTCCACTTTTTGATAGGATTATTAAGGAACCAGGTAACCTTCTGAAGCTTCACCATTATAGTGATAAAGAAGATTATCTTTCCCACCACTCTGTTTACATAGGATTGTTAGCCACTTATCTAGGCTACAAATTGCAATATTCTAAAGGGCAATGGCTTCAAATAGGATTTAGTGCAGTGTTGGCTGATGCTGGGATGTCCAAGATTTCACCTAGTATTCTAACAAAACCAGGCCCACTAACTTCTGACGAATTTGATGAGGTGAAAAAACATCCTATTTATAGTTATAAAATGTTGCAAAATGTTAAGGGGATTTCAGAAGCTGTTTTAGTCGCAGTTTTACAACATCATGAGCGTCCAGATAAAAGTGGTTACCCACTAGGGGTGGGTTCAAACAAGATACATGAATTTAGCAAAGTAATATCAGTTGCTGATGTCTACCATGCAATGACATCTGAACGAAATTATCGTGCTAAAAAGTCTCCTTTTCAAGTATTAGAGGAAATTTCTAAAGAACAATTCGGCAAGTTCGATGTTAAAGTGGTCCAAACATTAATGCATAGTTTAATTCAACTAGCAGTTGGGAGTGAAGTACGCTTAAACAATGGTTCTATAGCGGAAATTGTTTTTTTTGACCAGGAAGCACCAACAAGGCCTATGGTTAAATTGACCACGACAAAGGAAATTATTCAATTAAGTCAACAACCATCACTTTTCATAGAAGAAATTATTTAAAGAAAATACTTGCATAATATAATTATTCTATGGTATATTATTTCTTGTCGCCAAGAGCGATAAAAAAATAATAAAACGTTGTTGACATTTAAAATTCGTTTTGTTATGATTTAAAAGTCGCAAAAAAACGACTCCAGAGTTCTTTGAAAACTGAACAAAAGCCAAGCGAAATAGAGATACATGATATCTCAGGGATTTTCAAGAAAATCCCAACGTAGAAATTTACCCGATAGGGCAAATTTCATCCGAATTATTATTGCATTGCTAGCGTGATGCAGATTGAGCTAATCAGCTTACCATTTTCATGGAGAGTTTGATCCTGGCTCAGGACGAACGCTGGCGGCGTGCCTAATACATGCAAGTCGAGCGAACCAATTAAGAGCTTGCTCTTATGAGGTTAGCGGCGGACGGGTGAGTAACACGTGGGCAACCTGCCCTGTAGACTGGGATAACATCGAGAAATCGGTGCTAATACCGGGTAATAGAATGAACG
>NZ_JBWQTV010000021.1:0-229458 GCF_056619965.1 Halalkalibacter sp. HAAS-P014
TCTGGTGGCGATAGCGAAGAGGTCACACCCGTTCCCATGCCGAACACGGTCGTTAAGCTCTTTTGCGCCGATGGTAGTTGGGGGCTTCCCCCTGTGAGAGTAGGACGTTGCCAGGCAGTAAAACACAATCCAATAGGGTTGTGTTTTTTTATGTGCATAAATTTTACGCTCAAAAGGTTGAAGACCTGCAGACTGAAGGAGCAGCATCTTCTTTGAATGAGTGGATGGATAAATCGTGAGAAAGCATCTTGAAATGCGTCAGATCCAAGAAGCAACTGACTCAATACAAATATGTTCGATAAAATGTATAAACAATTACCTAAAGTAAACTCTAACTAAATAATAAACTCAATGTTTACTGGAGGGAAAATGATGCCATATGAACTGAAAAATATGATTATCGATGACGGATTTGATCTAGAAGAAGTGGTGACGGTTGATTTTACTTACGGTAATCAAGATTACAGCATTACTTTTAACAAAGCTGACCTTGAAATTTTAAATATGTGGGTTTTCCAAGGAAGTACGTCGTTGCCGGCAAAAGTACCGGAAGATATCATCGAATCATTAAGAGACGTTATTAAAACAAAGATCTAGTCTTAGTAAAGGACTAGATCTTTTTTACGTTATTAATTCTATACAATGGCAACCTTAATTTGCATTACGAGGAGGCTTGTTCGTAGGATGAATGGCTTTCTCTACATCCTCTGCTGCAATCACACGGTCTACTGTGTTACTAGTTGGCTTTCCCTTTTGACTATACCCTTTTTCGCGTTTTTGGCTCATTTTTACACCCCCTTCAACTTTTCCTTCTTTGTTAAGATGAGTTATTGGGTAGCATGTTATTCAAGCTTAAGATATAGATGATTTCTTGAACCGATAATAGAACCGGAACAAACCCTTTATAACTGTGCATGATTAACCAATAAGTGGTGAACCTAACAGTATATTACTAAGTAAGGTGGGTGCATCTGATGCCTTCAATTATTTCTATTAGTACATATAATCTTCCTTATACACTAAAGCAAGAGGAAACAACAGATTTTGCCAGAGAACTGTTTAATGAAAGTTTTCAAGATATTGAACGCTTATTAAAAGTATTTGCCAATGGTCAAATCGATGAGCGCCAGTTTGCTGTTCCGATGAAATGGTTTGAAACAGACCATTCTCTACAAGAAAAAAATGATTTATACATTGAGCTTGCAACGACTTTTTCAGTTGAGGTTATAAAGAGTTGTCTTACTAATCCATTGTTTATGAAGGATCATGTTGCAGCAAATGAAATTGATGCGATCATTCTTGTATCGAGTTCGGGAATGTCCACGCCGAGTTTAGATGCTAGGATCATGAATGTTCTTCCTTTTTCAGCTCATACAAAAAGAATTCCAATATGGGGGCTTGGATGTGCTGGTGGGGCTGCTGGAGTAAGTCGTGCTTTTGAGTTTTGCAAAGCTTTCCCAAAACAAAATGTATTAGTAGTCTGTGTAGAGCTATGCAGTTTAACGTTTCAGAGAAATGATCATTCAAAAAGTAATCTTGTAGGAACCTCATTATTTGCTGATGGAGTTGCATGTGCACTCGTAGCTGGAGATCAATCCGAGCTTTTAGCCCAAGTTAGCCGGGATCACTGTCCAACGATTATCTCAACACAATCCACATTAATGCCAAACTCTGAAGATGTAATGGGGTGGGATGTGAAAGATTCTGGTCTTCATGTCGTTTTTTCAAGAGATATTCCTTCAATTATTGATGAATGGTTAGGGCCGAACGTCGGTAGTTTCCTTGAGGAAAATGAGCTCCAAATGGATCGAATTTCTTCCTTTATTGCTCACCCCGGTGGAAAAAAGGTGTTAGATGCTTACACTAAGGCGTTAGGGCTTGATGATCAAATGATCAATGTTTCCAAAGAGATATTAAGAAAACATGGGAATATGTCATCACCAACAATCTTATATGTGCTTGAAAACTTCATGCTGCAAAAGCACGATCACGATGACCTTGGTTTAATGGCGGCATTAGGTCCAGGCTTTTGTTCTGAGTTAGTACTACTACAATGGAAGGAGATAAAGTGATGGTATTGGTTTACTTTTTTATTGGAATTGTGATTGTACAGAGACTTGTTGAAGTGTTAATTGCTAATCGCAATGCTAAGTGGATCATCAATCGAGGAGGATATGAAGTTGGGAAGGAACATTATAAGTACATTGTTGGATTGCACGTTTTCTTTTTCATATCATTACTATTTGAAATAGCTATTAGTAATAGAAGTTTTGTTATATGGGCAATTATTCCTTTGTTCATATTTCTAATAGCTCAAGCAGGAAGAATTTGGGCATTGACATCGTTAGGGAAGTTTTGGAATACCAAAATTATGATTCTACCTGGCGCTAAAGTTGTTGCAAAGGGCCCTTACCGCTTTCTTCGTCACCCGAATTATACAATTGTCGTAACTGAAATTGCGTGTCTTCCATTGATCTTTCAAGCATATTGGACAGCGATTATTTTTACAGTAGCCAATGCGATTGTCCTCTCTACAAGAATTCGAATGGAAGAAAGAGCACTAGAAGACGCTACTAATTACCAGGACATATTCGAGAAACGTCGTCGATTCATCCCAACTTACGAAGATTAGTTACTACTCCTTGTGAACTTATCCTTGATTATAGTTAAAATAGAACGATATGATAATAGAACGAATAATTACAAAAATGGAGGGGTAAATTTGTCCAAAAAAAGAAAAGAACGGTTTGAAGTACAAGAATCAGAAACAATCGAAGCTTGTTTGGAGCGTATGAAAAGAGAAGGATATCAACCAATAAGACGTATGGAAAAGCCGATATTTAAAGAAGAAACGGTAAATTCAAATAAGGAATATGTCCCGATTCGACAGAAAATTATCTTTGAAGGAGTTTTAGTAGAAAGCGAACGATAGAAACTAATGGAATTTTATTGTTCGACATTTTGTTGACAGTAGCGTGTGTTACTTGTAAGATATAGCTATAAGATTGAACGAAAAACGAAATAAGCCTCATATAATCTTGGAAATATGGTCCATAAGTTTCTACCCGACTGCCGTAAAAAGTCGGACTATGAGGGAAAGTGGGAGGTACTGAGAAGTTAATCTCAGTATCGATTAACAAGCGTAGAAATGCTTCCTTTCTCTCAAGTAAATGAGTAGATCAAGAAAGTTGTTCTGCGCTTTTTTGTGCAGTTGAATAGAGATAGAGATAAACAGTATGGAGGAGAGAAACAATGAATCCAAAAATTGGTGTAATAATGGGGAGTACTTCTGATTGGGACACGATGAAAGCAGCTTGTGATGTGCTTGATGAATTGGAAATTGCTTATGAAAAGAAAGTAGTTTCTGCTCACCGAACTCCTGATTTAATGTTTCAATATGCCGAAGAGGCTAGAGAAAAAGGGTTAAAAGCTATTATTGCTGGAGCAGGTGGAGCAGCTCATCTTCCAGGGATGGTTGCAGCAAAAACAACTTTACCTGTTATAGGAGTTCCTGTTCAATCAAAGGCATTACAAGGTCTTGATTCTCTCCTTTCTATTGTACAAATGCCAGGAGGAGTTCCAGTAGCAACGGTTGCTATTGGGAAAGCAGGAGCGACAAATGCTGGCTTACTTGCTGCACAAGTACTAGGAGCTTATGAATCTGAAGTGGCTGATAGATTAGAAGCTAGAAGAGAAAAAACGAAACAAGCTGTATTAGAAAGTAGTGATCAACTATGAATCAAGTGCTGAAACCGGGAGCGACAATTGGGATCATTGGTGGTGGACAGCTTGGAAGAATGATGGCAACGGCAGCAAAGCAAATGGGCTATCGAATTGCTGTCCTCGAACCAATGGAAGATTCTCCGTGTGGTCAAGTTGCCGATATTGTTATTGAAGCGAAATACGACGATGAAACAGGTGCTAAAAGGCTCGCTGAAGTATCGGATGTAATCACCTATGAATTTGAAAATATTGATGAAACAACAGCAAAGTGGCTTACGGAACAAGCTGATTTTCCTCAAGGGGCTAAGGTATTAGGAATTACTCAACATCGGTTAAAGGAAAAGAAAGCAATTCAAGCACTTGGTATTCCGGTTGCTCCATTTCATGCGATTCGTTCATTAGATGATATAAATGAGGCTGCCGAACAATTGGGGTTCCCAGCAGTGTTGAAAACGTGTCAAGGTGGCTATGACGGTAAAGGCCAAAAGGTTGTTCATGATCTTGAGCAACTTAAAGAGGGTGCCAAAGACTTACTTGTAAGTGGGGAATGTGTGCTTGAAGCGTGGATTCCTTTTGCTTTAGAACTTTCTGTTATTGTTACAAGATCTAGAAATGGCGAAACAGCAGTGTTTCCTGTGTCAGAGAATGAACATAAAGAAAACATCCTTTTTCGTTCTCATGTCCCAGCAAGAATTAATGAAGAAGTATGTGAACAAGCAAAACAAATTGCGCTCAAAATTGTAACAGGCTTAGATGTTGTTGGAACACTAGCTGTTGAACTTTTCATGCTTGAGGACGGTACGTTATATGCCAATGAGTTGGCTCCGAGACCTCACAATTCAGGGCATTATACAATTGAAGCTTGTAAGACTTCTCAATTTGAACAGCATATTCGAGCTGTGTGTGGTTTGCCACTAGGGTCAACAGAATTGTGGTCACCAGTTGTAATGGAAAATATTTTAGGTGAAGATCTCGAATGTGTTCTAAATACAGTCTCTGAGTTAGCTGATGTGAAACTTCATCTCTATGGGAAAAAAGAGGCAAAGGTGAAAAGGAAGATGGGTCATCTCACGGCAACTGCAAAGACAGTGGAAGAGGCTTGTCAAAAGGTTGAGCGACTAAAACAAGTAAAGGTACTTTAATAGCAGGAAAAGTCAGAGAAACAAGTGGAGGTTGTTTATAGATGATCGAACGTTATACACGCCCTGAAATGGGAGCAATTTGGACAGAAGAAAACAAATATCAGGCATGGTTGGAAGTGGAGATTGTCGCTTGCGAAGCGTGGGCAGAACTTGGAGATATTCCGAAAGAAGATGTTGAAAAGATTCGTGAAAAGGCAAGCTTTGATATTAACCGTATTCTTGAGATTGAACAAGAAACACGCCATGATGTAGTTGCTTTTACACGTGCTGTATCTGAAACACTTGGTGAGGAAAGAAAATGGGTTCATTACGGATTAACGTCTACAGATGTCGTTGACACAGCATTATCTTACTTATTAAAGCAAGCGAATGAAATTTTGCTAGCAGACATTGAGCGCTTTATTAAAATTTTAGAAGAGAAAGCGAAAGAACATAAGAACACAGTAATGATGGGGCGTACACATGGTGTACATGCTGAACCGACTACTTTCGGTTTGAAGTTAGCTTTATGGTATGAAGAAATGAAGCGAAACTTAGAGCGTTTCAAACAAGCAGCTGAAGGAGTGCGAGTTGGAAAACTATCAGGAGCAGTTGGAACGTTTGCAAACATTGATCCTTCTATTGAAAAATATGTGTGTGAGAAGCTAGGACTTGAAGCAGCACCAATCTCAACACAAACGTTGCAACGTGATCGCCATGCAGATTACTTAGCTGCATTAGCATTAATTGCTACGTCAATTGAAAAGTTCGCTGTTGAAATTCGTGGTTTGCAAAAAAGTGAAACAAGAGAAGTGGAAGAGTTCTTTGCAAAAGGTCAAAAAGGATCATCAGCAATGCCTCATAAGCGTAATCCAATTGGGTCTGAAAACATGACAGGTTTAGCACGTGTTGTTCGTGGATATATGATGACAGCCTATGAAAATGTTCCATTATGGCATGAACGCGACATTTCTCATTCATCAGCTGAGCGAATTATCCTGCCTGATGCAACAATTGCATTGAACTATATGTTAAATCGCTTTGGTAACATCGTTAAAAACTTAACGGTCTTCCCAGAAAACATGAAGCGTAATATGACTCGCACATACGGATTAATCTACTCACAACGCGTTCTTCTATCGCTAATTAACAAAGGAATGGTTCGTGAAGAAGCTTATGATCTTGTTCAACCGAAGACAATGGAAGCATGGGAGAAAGGCGTCCAATTCCGTGAGTTAGTTGAAGCAGAAGACAAAATTACAAATGTTCTAACTCCCAATGAGATTGAAGAATGCTTCAACTATGAGCACCATCTTAAGCACGTAGATACAATTTTTACAAGAGTAGGACTTGAAAGATAAAAGAAAAACATAAAAGAGGGTTCATCCCTCCTTTAAATAGAATATTCCAATATTTCAGTATGTGGAGGGCTGTCCATGAAAAAAGGCGTCTTGCTATATGAGGGTAAAGCCAAGCAAATCTATCAAACGATGAATGAAGATGAGCTTTGGGTAAAATATAAAGATGATGCAACGGCATTTAACGGTGAGAAAAAAGAGACTCTTGAAGGGAAAGCAAGATTAAACAATGAGATTACGACGTTAATCTTTTCTTACTTGCAAGAAAATGGAATCGAAAGCCATTTCATTAAGCGGCTTTCGGAAACCGAACAACTTGTAAAAAAAGTTGAGATTGTCCCTCTTGAAGTGGTCGTGCGAAACGTAATAGCCGGTAGTATGGCAAAGCGTCTCGGTATTGAGGAAGGCACAGAACTTGAGCAACCATTTGTTGAATTTTATTACAAAGATGATGCGCTCGGGGATCCTCTTGTTACGGAAGATCATATTGAAGTTCTTCAGGCAGCATCAACTAGTGATATATCAGTTTTAAAAGAGAAAGCATTAGAAGTAAATAAACATCTGATTCACTTATTTGACAATATGAATATTCGTTTAGTTGATTTCAAACTAGAGTTTGGCCGAACAAATGAAGGTGAACTTTTACTAGCAGATGAAATCTCTCCAGATACTTGTCGTCTATGGGATAAGGAAACGAATCAACGTTTTGATAAAGATATATTTAGAAGAAATTTAGGAAACTTACAAGAAGGTTACCAAGAAATTTTATCACGCTTAGGAGGCGCATCATGTACAAAGTAAAAGTTTATGTTACGTTACGAGAAAGTGTATTAGATCCACAAGGAGGAGCTGTAAAACGTGCACTTCATACAATGGACTACAAAGAAGTAGAAGAAGTTCGTATCGGAAAATATATGGAGTTAACGTTGAACAATACAGATAATGTTGAACAACGTATTGATGAGATGTGTTCAAAATTATTAGCTAATACAGTGATTGAAGATTATCGTTATGAAATTGAGGAGGTTGTTCCTTCATGAAGTTTGCGGTAATTGTATTTCCTGGCTCAAACTGTGATTCAGATATGTACTTTGCGATTCAGGATGCCCTACAAGAAGAGGTAGAGTACGTTCGTTATGATGAGACATCTCTAGATGGTTTCGATGGAGTTCTCTTACCTGGAGGCTTCTCATATGGTGACTATCTACGTACCGGTGCGATTGCATGTTTCTCTCCTATCATGGATGCAGTGAAAAAGTTCGCAGAAGAGGGAAAGCCTGTACTTGGAGTTTGTAATGGATTTCAGATGTTACTAGAATTAGGTTTGCTTCCTGGTGCTATGAAGCGAAATGATGGATTGAAGTTCATTTGTCGCCCAGTTGATCTTGTTGTTGCGAACAATGAAACGATGTTTACTGGTGCTTACAGCAAAGGTGAAGTGATTTCAGTCCCGGTTGCTCATGGTGAAGGGAACTATGAATGTGATGAACAAACATTAAAAACGTTAGAAGAAAACAACCAAGTTGTGTTTAGATATGCTGAACCGATCAATGGTTCAAAAGGTGATATTGCTGGGATTATTAATGAAGAAGGAAATGTACTAGGAATGATGCCACATCCTGAACGCGCAGTAGAATCGTTACTAGGCAGTGCAGATGGCTTATGTTTATTTCAATCGATCGTACGAAATTGGAGGGAATCTCATGTCACTACTTCTTGAACCAACAGCTGAGCGTGTGAAAGAGGAGAAGCTTTATAAGGAAATGGGTTTAACTGATGAAGAGTTTGCAATGGTTGAAGACATTCTAGGTCGCACACCAAATTATACGGAAACAGGTCTTTTCTCCGTAATGTGGTCTGAACATTGTAGCTATAAAAATTCAAAAGTTCTTTTGAAAAAGTTCCCTACAGAAGGAGAGCGTGTCTTGCAAGGACCTGGAGAAGGAGCGGGGATTATTGATATCGGTGATGAACAAGCAGTAGTGTTTAAAGTTGAAAGTCATAACCACCCTTCTGCTATCGAGCCGTACCAAGGTGCTGCAACTGGTGTTGGAGGTATTCTCCGTGATGTGTTCTCAATGGGAGCCCGTCCAATTTCGTTACTAAACTCCTTACGTTTTGGGGAGTTAACATCTCCTCGTGTACGTTATTTATTTGAAGAGGTTGTAGCAGGAATTGCTGGGTACGGTAACTGCATGGGAGTTCCAACAGTAGGAGGAGAAATCCAATTTGATCCTTGTTATGAAGGAAATCCACTTGTAAATGCAATGTGTGTTGGCTTAATCGATCATAAAGATATTCAAAAAGGTCAAGCAAAAGGTGTTGGCAACACGGTTATGTATGTTGGAGCAAGTACGGGACGTGACGGAATCCACGGAGCAACATTTGCATCTGAGGAGCTTGGTGAAGATTCGGATGAAAAACGTCCAGCTGTTCAAGTTGGAGATCCTTTTATGGAGAAGCTTTTGCTTGAAGCTTGTTTAGAACTTATTCAAAATGATGCTCTTGTTGGAATTCAAGATATGGGTGCTGCTGGTCTTACATCTTCTTCAGCTGAGATGGCAAGTAAGGCTGGGTCTGGGATTGAAATGAATCTAGATTTAGTTCCACAGCGTGAGCAAGGCATGACGCCGTATGAGATGATGTTGTCTGAATCCCAAGAGCGTATGTTAATCGTCGTGAAAAAAGGTCGTGAACAAGAAATTAAAGAGATTTTTGATCGCTGGGGATTGCTATCTGCTGAGGTTGGTCATGTAACGGATGATAAGCGCTTGCGTCTTCTTCATAAAGGAGAAGTTGTGGCAGACCTTCCAGTTGATGCACTAGCAGAGGAGGCTCCTGTTTATCATAAGCCATCAAGCGTTCCAGCTTATTATGAGAAGTTCCAACAGCTAGAAGAGAAAACTCCAGTTGTTGAAGATTATAAAGAAACACTACTTAAATTATTAGCCCAGCCTACGATTGCTAGTAAGGAATGGGTTTACGATCAATATGATTACATGGTGCAAACTAACACAGTAGTTGAGCCAGGTTCTGATGCAGCTGTTGTCCGAATTCGTGGTACAAGAAAAGCACTTGCAATGACAACGGATTGTAACTCCCGCTACCTATACTTAGACCCAGAAGTCGGTGGTCAAATTGCGATTGCAGAAGCTGCTAGAAACGTTGTTTGTTCTGGTGGGGTTCCACTTGGATTAACAGATGGATTGAACTATGGAAGTCCGGATAAGCCTGAAATCTTCTGGCAACTTGAGAAATCAACTGATGGAATGAGTGAGGCTTGCCGTGTTCTTGAAACTCCAGTTATCGGTGGTAACGTATCGCTTTATAATGAGACAGCAGGAGAAGCAATTTATCCAACTCCGGTCATAGGGATGGTTGGTCTTGTTGAAGACATTGACCATATTACGACTCAAAGCTTTAAGCAAGCAGGAGATGTGATCTACCTTGTTGGCGAGACGAAGCCAGAGTTTGGTGGAAGTGAATTACAGAAGCTAGTCGAGGGCGAAATTTCAGGGAAAGCTCCGACGCTAGATTTAGAATTAGAAAAGAGATTGCAAAAGCAACTCTTAACAGCGATTCGTTCTGGTTTAGTTGCATCAGCACATGATGTTGCAGAAGGTGGCGTTGCAGTCGGATTAGCTGAATGTATGACATCTGGAGAAATTGGCGCGAGTGTTACGCTATCTGGTGATAAGACAGCAGCATTGTTTGCTGAATCTCAAACTCGTTTTATCGTAACAGTTTCTAGTGAAAAAGCAGCGCAATTTGAACAGCTAGTTTCTGCTACAAAAATCGGTGAGGTAACGGACACAAAAGCTCTTCAAATAAAAACAAGTGAAGAAGAGATCATCCTCGAAGTATCTCAGGATGAAATTGTTAAGGCTTGGAAAGGAGCCATTCCATGTTTGCTGAAATCAAAGGCCTAAATGAAGAATGTGGTGTGTTTGCAATCTGGGGACATAAGGATGCTGCTCATCTTACTTATTACGGTCTTCACAGCTTACAACATCGTGGCCAAGAGGGGGCTGGGGTTGTTGTATCCGATGGAGCGCAATTAAAGGTTCATAAAGGATTAGGACTTGTGAATGATGTTTTTAGTCCTGATGATTTTGCCGAGCTATCTGGTCATGCTGCGATTGGCCATGTTCGTTATGCAACGGCAGGTGGAGGGGGATTTGCCAATGTGCAACCCCTTCTCTTCCGTTCGCAGCTAGGGAGCTTAGCTATTGCTCATAATGGTAATTTAGTGAATGCTAATAGTGTAAAGCATCAACTAGAAAGTCAGGGGAGTATATTTCAATCGACTTCTGATACAGAAGTGATCGCTCATCTGATTAAACGTAGTGGATACAATACACTTGAAGGACAGCTAAGGAATGCACTAGAAATGTTAAAAGGTGCCTATGCTTTAGCTGTTTTAAATGAAAAGCAATTATTGGTTGCGCTAGATCCAAATGGATTACGTCCCCTTTCAATTGGTAGACTTGGTGATGCTTATGTCGTTGCCTCGGAAACATGTGCATTTGATTTGATTGGTGCTACGTATGAGCGAGAAGTGGAGCCTGGTGAACTTATCATTATAGATGATAATGGATTACGTTCAACAAGATTTTCTGGTTCTGCAACAAGAGCGATCTGTAGTATGGAATATGTATACTTTGCCCGCCCTGACAGTAATGTCGATGAAATTAATGTTCATACATCTAGAAAGAATTTAGGGAAGCAATTAGCAATTGAATCTCCTGTAGAAGCTGACGTCGTAACTGGTGTACCTGATTCAAGTATTTCTGCAGCAATCGGTTATGCAGAACAAACAGGCATTCCTTATGAGTTAGGGATGATCAAGAATCGTTATGTAGGACGTACATTTATCCAGCCTTCTCAAGAATTACGTGAGCAAGGTGTGAAGATGAAGCTTTCTGCTGTACGTGGGGTCGTTGAAGGAAAGCGTGTTGTCATGATAGATGATTCGATCGTGCGAGGGACAACAAGTAGAAGAATTGTCAAAATGTTACGAGAAGCAGGAGCAAAAGAGGTGCATGTTCGTATTAGCTCACCTCCAATCAAGAATCCTTGTTTTTATGGAATTGATACATCTAATTCAGGAGAACTAATTGCTGCTAACCATTCGTTAGAAGAAATGCGTGAAATTATGGGAGCCGATTCGCTAGCATTTTTATCTGTAGACGGGTTAAAGACAGGGATCGGCAGGTCTGAGGAAACGTCAAACTGCGGTCAATGTTTAGCATGTTTTACTGGTGAATACCCAACAGAAATTTATCCAGATACATTACATCCATACGCAAAGGTTTAGAGGAGAAGGGAGCAAGAAGAATGTCAGAAGCTTATAAAAAAGCAGGAGTCAGTCTTGAAGCAGGGTATGAAGCAGTAGAGCGAATGAAGAGTCATGTAAATAGAACGCAGCGTTCTGGCGTTATGGGGTCTCTCGGTGGCTTTGGTGGAATGTTTGACCTATCTACATTGGGCCTAAAGGAGCCTGTGCTTGTTTCAGGAACTGATGGAGTGGGGACAAAGCTTATGCTTGCCTTTATGCTAGATCGCCATGATACGATTGGTATTGATGCTGTTGCGATGTGTGTCAATGATATTGTGGTACAAGGAGCAGAGCCTTTATACTTTCTAGATTATATCGCTTGTGGAAAGGCAGTGCCTGAACGCTTAGAAGCAATTGTAAAAGGCGTTGCTGATGGTTGTGAGCAAGCTGGTTGTGCCCTTGTCGGTGGAGAAACGGCAGAAATGCCAGGGATGTATAGTGAAGAGGAATACGATTTAGCTGGATTTTCTGTAGGCGCTGTTGAGAAACAAAAAATCATCACCGGGGAGTCGATTCAACCAGGTGATGTTGTTATTGGGCTTTCTTCGAGTGGTCTTCATAGTAACGGGTTTTCGTTAGTTCGAAAAATCTTTCTTCATGACCACTCTTTTTCATTAACAGATGAGATCCAAGAGTTAGGAAAAACGCTTGGGGAAGAGCTTTTAACTCCTACAAAAATTTATGTTAAACCGTTACTTGCCTGCTTAGAAAACCACACAGTTCGAGGTATGGCTCATATTACCGGTGGTGGTTTTTACGAGAACATCCCACGTATGTTACCGGCTGGGGTTAGTGTGAACATTGAAAACGGAGCATGGCCTGTTCCACCAATTTTCAATCTCTTAAAGAAGTACGGTGAACTAACAGATAAAGAGCTGTTCTCAACATTTAATATGGGAATTGGAATGGTGCTTGTTGTTCCTGAAGAAGAACATAGTGAAGTGCTACGTACGTTAGAAGAAAACGGTGAAACTGCCCATATTATCGGTCGAGTAGAAGAGGGAACTGGCGTAACAATTGGAGGCATTGAGTAATGAAAATTGCGATTTTCGCTTCAGGAAGTGGGACGAATGCTGAATCAATCATTCGCGCAACGAAGAACCAACTTCTGGATGCTGAAGTTGCCCTCATCGTTACCGATAAACGAAAAGCGAAAGTGATTGAAAGAGCAGAGAAGTTTAACGTCCCTGTTTTTATAGCTGATCCTAAAGCATTTGAAACGAAGGTAGCTTTTGAACAAGCGATTTTAGAAGAATTGGCTAAAAAAGAAATTGCATTTATCGTTCTAGCTGGTTATATGCGTCTGGTAGGGCCAACTCTGCTAGAGGCTTTTGAAGGAAGGATGGTTAATATTCATCCTTCTTTACTTCCATCTTTTCCAGGGTTGGATGCGATTGGTCAAGCAATTCAAGCAAAGGTGAAAATTACTGGTGTTACAGTTCATTACGTTGATAAAGGAATGGACACGGGGACGATTATTGCTCAAGAACCAGTTAGAGTTGAATCAAATGATACAGCTGATACACTTCAAAAAAAGGTACAAGAAGTCGAACATACATTGTATCCAAAAACATTACAAACAATTTTTAATAGTATCGAGAGGTCGGATAAATGATGAGTAAAAGAAGAGCATTGGTAAGTGTCTCAAATAAAGAAGGGATTGTAGAATTTGTTCAAGCACTTGTAGATCAAGGGTTTGAAGTAGTTTCAACTGGTGGTACAAAGAAAGCTCTTCAAGAGGCGGGTGTTCCGGTTATCGGGATCTCAGAAGTTACAGGTTTCCCTGAAATCCTAGATGGCAGAGTGAAGACTTTGCACCCGAATATACATAGTGGGCTGCTTGCGATGAGAGAGCGTGAGGAACACCAGCAACAATTAGCAGAACACAATATTTCACCGATTGATCTTGTTGTGGTCAATCTTTATCCGTTTAAAGAGACGATTGCTAAGCCTGACTGTACATTTGCTGATGCTATTGAAAATATAGATATTGGTGGCCCAAGCATGCTTCGTGCAGCAGCGAAAAATCACAATCATGTTACCGTTGTTGTGGATCCTGCTGACTATGCAACAGTGATTGAGGAATTTTCAAATGGAGAGGTCTCTGGGGAAACGAAGCGCCGTTTAGCAGCAAAGGTATTCAGACATACAGCTGCGTATGATGCACTTATCGCGGAGTACTTAACGGAAGCAGTTGGAGAAGAAGAACCAGAAACATTTACAGTTACGTATGAACGAAAACAAGGTTTACGTTATGGTGAGAATCCACATCAAAAGGCAACATTTTATGCGAAGCCATTAGCAGATCAAAGTTCGATTGCGAGCGCAACTCAACTGCATGGTAAAGAGCTTTCTTATAATAATATTCATGATGCAGATGCTGCTCTTGCAATTGTAAAAGAGTTTGAAGAGCCAGCTGTAGTTGCAGTGAAGCATATGAACCCTTGTGGTGTAGGGACAGGTGAGTCCATTGAAGAAGCGTATGGTCGGGCATATGAAGCAGACTCGGTTTCAATTTTTGGTGGAATTGTAGCAGCAAATCGTGAAATTGATGAGGCGACAGCTCTAAAAATGAAAGAAATTTTCCTCGAGATCATTATTGCTCCTGGCTTTACTGAAGAAGCACTTAATGTGTTAAAAACGAAGAAGAACTTACGTTTATTAACAGTGCCGATGGACAAAAAGGAACAACCTGAGGCAATGCTAACATCAATTCACGGAGGCCTTCTTGTTCAAGAGGAAGATCATTTTGGACTTGATAACGCGTCCCTTTCGATTCCAACTGATCGCAAGCCGACAGATGTGGAGTGGGAAGCACTGAAGCTTGCTTGGAAAGTTGTGAAGCATGTGAAGTCTAATGCGATTGTCTTAACAAATGGACAAATGACAGTTGGTGTTGGTGCAGGTCAAATGAATCGGGTCGGTGCCGCTGATATTGCGATCAAACAGGCAAGTGAACGAATTGAAGGTTCTGTTATGGGATCAGATGCTTTCTTCCCAATGGGAGATACTGTTGAACTAGCTGGTAAGGCTGGGGTTACAGCTATTATTCAGCCGGGTGGATCAATCCGCGATGAGGAATCAATTGAAATGGCTAATAAATATGGAATTACAATGGTCATGACAGGAGTTAGACACTTTAAGCACTAAGAGAAGGAGAGATCCATTGTGAAAGTTTTAATTATTGGTAGTGGTGGTCGTGAACATGCAATTGCTTGGAAAGTAGCGCAAAGCCCAAAAGTTACGGAAGTCTTCGTGGCACCAGGAAATGATGGCATGGTTGATGTAGCAACACCTATTCAAATCGCTGAAAATAATTTTGATGACCTTGTGGCATTTGCAAAGGAAGAAGAGATTGGTTTAACGATTGTGGGACCTGAAGTACCGTTGCTTGGAGGAGTCGTTAATCGATTCCAAGAAGAAGGGTTACGTATTTTTGGCCCAAGAAAAGAAGCTGCAATGCTTGAAGGAAGTAAGTCCTTTGCGAAGTCAATTATGAAAAAGTACAATATTCCAACTGGGAGTTATGAGACGTTCACGGACTATGATAAGGCAGTTGCTTATGTGAAAAAAGAAGGTGCTCCTATTGTTATTAAGGCAGACGGCTTAGCAGCTGGTAAAGGTGTTACCGTAGCAATGACAGAAGAAGAAGCTATTCAAGCCCTTTCTTCAATGTTAAATGAGAAAGCGTTTGGTCAGGCAAGTGAGCAAGTTGTTATTGAGGAATACCTTGAAGGCGAAGAGCTTTCATTAATGGCCTTTGTTCATGGTGATACGGTAATACCAATGGTTGGTGCCCAAGACCATAAAAGGGCATTTGATGGAGATCAAGGTCCTAATACCGGTGGAATGGGTGCATACTCACCAGTACCACAGTTTTCAAGTGACGATGTAAGTGAAGCAGTAGAAAAAGTGTTGCAACCAACAGCAGATGCATTAATTAAAGAGGGAACTCCTTTCACTGGTATTTTATATGCGGGTTTGATGATGACATCAGCAGGACCGAAAGTTATTGAATTTAATACACGTTTTGGAGACCCTGAAACACAAGTTGTTTTGCCAAGGTTAAATTCTGATTTAGTAGATGTGTATATTTCCTTATTGGAAGGCAAAACACCTACATTAGAATGGACAGCTGAAGAGATAGTAGGTGTCGTAATTGCGAGTGAAGGCTACCCAGGTTCATATGATAAAGGTACGGTTTTTAATGGACTTGAGAAATTAGCAGACGATATCCTTGTTTTCCATGCGGGAACGAAAAAAGAAGAGGGCAAGTGGAAGACCAATGGCGGCCGTGTCTTACTTGTTGCAGCGAAAAAGCCGTCATTATCTGAAGCGCAACAACGGGTTTATGATCAAGTTGGTGTTATAAGTAAGGATGGGTTATTCTATCGTAAGGATATCGCTAACAAGGCTATTTCGCGCGTTTCTTCCTCATGAAAAAGTAGATGATTGCGACAATACTACCAATAACCATAGCATAAATGAATAATGAATCTGTTGCGTATTCTTGTATGTTAAACATAAGGATTCCTCCTGTTTGAATGATATAGAAAAGAGGTTGTCTGATAAGTCTGACCCCATTGATAATCACACAGTATATCTAGGCGTCTATCGTAAGCGCGTATGAGATATTGTTTTATCTAGGGGTCAAAACTTAGAATAGAGACAGCCTCTTTATAATGGTTTAATTAGTTTGTTCTTGATCGTGGCTTTCATGCTGGTTATTAGTTTGATTTTGCATGTTACCCATTTGTTGTTCAACCAAGTAAGTGAGTGGACAGAACCTCGTTATTCCTTCTGCCACCTTCATACCACCACACATGGCTCCGATAACCGAAGCGGCATCATTTGGCCTTTTAGTTAGCTTTGAAGTAGACAAAGCAAGTACGGTGAAACCTATAGTAATACGACATAATGCATCAACTCGGCTAACATTTGGTTTGATATTCATAAAATGATCCACCTTTCACATGTTTGTCAATCTTCAAACTTTTTTGTTAAAAGATTTAACATTGTAGTGAGATAAAGTACAGTTTTGTGTTACCATTAAAGAAATAGGAATGTAGAAATGGGTGATGACAGGATGCAAGAGAGACTTTACCGCTGGACAAAACAACGATTGCGACAGCAGTTAGCTGTTGTGAAAGGAGAAAAAGCTCCTTCACTTGTCCTCAGAAATGCCAAATATTTGAATTTTGCACGCCGTAAATGGCTTACGGCCAATATATGGATTACAGATGATCGAATCGTATACGTAGGAAACGAAATGCCTTCAGCAGTTACTGATACAGAAATTGTTGAATGTGATAACAAATTGGTTGTACCAGGATATATAGAGCACCATGCTCACCCTTTCCACCTTTATAATCCCCATAGCTTCGCTAAGTATGCGTCGAGCAAAGGAACAACAACCTTAATTAATGATAATATGCTGTTTTTTTTACATCTCGAAAAAAAGAAAGCGCTTTCCTTAATTGAAGCTCTGGATGAATTACCTTCATCAATGTATTGGTGGTCCCGTTATGATCCTCAAACCGAGCTTCGTGATGAGGAACCTTTATCTAACTCAAGAATGAAAGAATGGCTGGAACACCCTCTTGTTGTACAAGGAGGAGAATTAACTTCATGGCCAAAAGTACTAGAAGGCGATGATTCAACACTCCACTTAATGCAGGAAACCACAAGGCTCCGTAAACCGATTGAAGGGCATTTACCAGGTGCCTCTGAAAAAACGTTGGCGCAAATGGCTCTTTTAGGGGTGACATGTGATCACGAGGCGATTACTGGAGAAGAAGTAGTAAGAAGACTTGATTTAGGTTATACGACATCATTACGTCATTCGTCTATACGACCAGATTTACCTAGATTGTTTAAAGAGATAAAAGAGCTTGGTGTAGATTATTATGAGAGATGCCTAATGACGACGGATGGTTCGCCACCTTCATTTTATGAAGATGGAGTAATGGATAAGCTTATTAAGATTGCTTTAGATAGTGGAATCGATCCAATCGATGCTTACTCAATGGTGAGTTATAATGTAGCTAAATATTATCATTTAGATCATAAATTAGGTATGATTGCTCCGGGTCGTATCGCACACCTGAACATCCTTGACGATATTAATAACCCTTTGCCAAGTTCAGTTATTGCCAAAGGGAAATGGATTGTCAGAGATGGCGTAGAAATTGATGAATTTGGGGAATTCCCTTGGGAAAATTACGGAATTGAACCATATAAAGTAGATTGGGATTTACATGTTGATGATCTTCACTTTTCCATGCCACTGGGGATTGAATTGGTCAATACAGTTATTTTAAAGCCATATCAAATTCCAATTGAGGGCACAGATAACATGTTGAGTACAAGTCATGATGAAAGCTTTTTTGTCATGATAGATAAATACGGAAAGTGGCATATCGCCACTATGATAAAAGGGTTTGCAACACATGTGAAAGGGTTTGCAAGTTCTTATTCGCATACAGGGGATATTATTCTAATTGGAAAAGATGTTAAGGATATGGTCACAGCGTTTCAAGCATTAAAAGAGCAAGGTGGAGGAATGGCATTAGTTGAAGATGGTGAAGTGATCGGGAAGATGCAGCTGGAGTTATTTGGGGCATTGTCTACAAAAACAATGAATGGTGTCATGGAAGAAGAGAAGAATTTAGTTTCTATGCTACGGGAGCGTGGCTATAAACTAGAAGATCCGATCAATAGCTTATTCTATCTTTCTTCAACCCACCTGCCGTATATTCGAGTAACCCAAAGAGGAATTTACGATGTTAAAAAGAAAACGGTACTCTTTCCTGCGATTATGCGTTAAACTAAGAGAGAATACTTTTATAGTGTAAAGAGGTAAATCGGTAAAAGGTCGTGTAACGTCATGAAGAAGTTGAAAGTAATAGTTCTAACAGTAACTGCATGTTTACTTGCGGTCGGTTGTAGCAATGATCAAACTACTGAAGATACAGAACCAATTGATGAACTTGAAGAAGTTGAGGAAGAAGAGCTTGAAGAAGCTCCTTCCTATACATATCCTCTTAGTGGAGTTGGCACAGAAGAAGAAAGTAACCATCGCATCATTAGTGTATTAATTAACAATGATCCGGCGGCACGCCCACAATCAGGTTTAAGCCAAGCTGATATTGTCTACGAACTGTTAGCGGAAGGAACGGTAACTCGTTTTGTGGCACTTTACCAAAGTCAATTTCCTGAGCAAATTGGCCCAGTGCGAAGTGCTAGAACTTATCATGTGGACCTAGTCCATGGTTTTGATGGGATGCTTGTGGCGCATGGTTATAGTCCTGAAGCTAGAAGGTTGCTTGAAGAAGGAAAAGTCGACAATATAAATGGAATGGCTTATGACGGATCACTTTTTAAGCGCTCGTCTGATCGTAGGGCACCTCATAACTCCTACACTACTTATGAGGATATTGTGGAAGGTTTTACAACTTTAAAAGGCTATGATATAAAAGGTGACGTACCTTCATTGGATTTTTATGATAATGACGATATATACGTCGTTGGAAGTGAAGCAACAGAGTTTGAAGTCAATTACATGGGCAAGAATCGTATTCAATATGTGTATGATGAGTCTAGTGGTTTCTATGAACGCTTCAACGGAGAGCAACAAACGGTTGAATATCAAACTAATGAACCGGTTTTAATTTCCAATGTGCTAGTATTAGAGACAGAGCATCGAGTTTTAGATGAACAAGGGCGTCGCTCAATTGACTTGACATCTGGTGGAGAGGCAATCCTTTTTCAAAATGGCGTTGCTCATTCTGTAGATTGGGCAAATCGTAATGGACAACTTGTTGCTGTGAGAGATGGCGAACCTGTTAAATTGACCCCAGGGCAGACGTGGGTTAATGTAGTACCATCAACTCCAGGCATTGAAGAAGCTGTACTTTATTAACAACTCTTTTGAAGAAAGGTGTGGACAGATGCAAATAGATAAGTTGCGTGGAAAAGAACTTGATCAACTTTTTAAAGCTATTTTATCTCTTAAAGACCTTGAAGAATGTTATGAGTTTTTTGATGATTTATGTACAATCAATGAAATTCAATCATTAGCTCAACGTCTTGAGGTTGCAAGAATGCTTCAAAATGGTTATACCTACCATAAAATAGAAACGGAAACGGGTGCTAGCACAGCAACCATTTCACGTGTAAAGCGTTGCCTTAATTATGGAAATGACGGTTATAAGATGACATTAGACCGTGTGAAAGCAGAAGAAGTTCAAGTAGAAGAATAGAAAACGATTAGAAAAACAAACCATGATGGTTTGTTTTTTATTATCTTTTAATAGTTAATAAGAGAGAGGAGGCCAATAGAGTGGTAGTGATTGATTATTCTGTATAGTTAAACTGTAAGAAAATCTTGCTGAAAATGTGTATTTTAAGGCATTTCGTACTACAATAGATGGAATATTAGGTAGAACGAGGTGTGAGGACATGAGTCTAAAAATGAAAAAAAAGCTAGCTGTAGCAACGAAAAAAGAAAAAGCAGAGATTGTAGTGAAGAATGCAGTTATTGTAGATGTGTTTACTTTAACGACATACAAAGCTGATGTTGCTATAGAAGGTGGGCTTATAGTAGGAATTGGAGACTATGAAGGAAAGAAAGTAATAGATGCAAAAGGGGCTTATATGACTCCAACGTTCATTGATGGTCATGTTCATATTGAATCGGCGATGGT
Organism: Halalkalibacter sp. HAAS-P014; assembly: GCF_056619965.1. NCBI lineage: Bacteria > Bacillati > Bacillota > Bacilli > Caryophanales > Bacillaceae > Halalkalibacter > Halalkalibacter sp. HAAS-P014. The sequence continues at coordinate 20,246 of NZ_JBWQTV010000021.1, forward strand.
ACCTCCAGAAGAATTTACAAAGATTGTTGTTCCCCGTGGAGTAACAACAATTATGGCTGATCCACATGAAATTGCGAATGTTGGAGGGAAAGAAGCTGTTACATATATGATAGCTGCAGCTAAAGATCTTCCTCTCGATATTAAAATTATGGTTCCTTCTTGTGTACCTGCGACTAAGTTTGAGAATAATGGGGCGATTTTAACATCAGAAGATATAAATGATCTCTTTGATAATTCTGGGGCATTTGGGCTCGCTGAAGTGATGGACTACCCAGCCGTTTTTTCAGGTGACGAGGAGATGATGGAAAAATTAACTGCTGCAAAAAAACGTGGCAAGGTGATTGATGGGCATGCTGCAGGGCTAGATAATATTGGACTCAATGCATACCGAGTAGCGGGGATTCGAAACGATCATGAGGCTGTTACCGCAGAAGAGGCACTGGCTAGAATACGTAGTGGAATGTATTTATTAATGCGAGAAGGAACAGCAGCAAAGGATGTAGAGGCGTTGCTTCCAATATTAACGCCACAGAATGCAAGAAGGTGTGTGTTTGCAACGGATGATAAACATTTAGACGATCTTGTAAATGAAGGGTCTATTGATGCAAGTATAAGGAAAGCCATTCAATTAGGAGTCGATCCTCTTCAAGCCATTCAAATGGCTAGTTTAAACGCAGCAGAATGTTTTGGACTTGAAGAAAAAGGGGCAATCGCTCCCGGATATGAAGCAAGTTTTCTATTTATTCGTGACCTAGAGACGTTAGACATTGAAGAAGTATATATAAAAGGAGAACGCGTTGCCCAAAACGGTCAAATGACAATTTCCGTCCGTGATGCGATTCAACCACCAGCTTACCTTTTAAAAAGTGTGAATCTAAAGCCATTTACAAAAGAAAGTTTAGACTTGAAATTATCTACTACAAAGGCACATGTGATTGGTGTAACGCCTGGATCAATTGTAACCGATCATGTAATAGAGGAAGTAGATGTGACTGAGAGTGGCCTATTTTCTCCTTCGGTAAAAAACAATCAATTAAAGTTAGTAGTTGCTGAACGGCACCGTGAACTTGGGCATGTTGGCGTTGGGATTGTAAAAGGAATACCAATTAAAGACGGGGCTATCGTTGCAACCGTAGCCCATGATTCCCATAATATCGTTGCCTGTGGAACAGATGATGAAAGCATTAGAACGGCCGTTGAACAAGTAACAAAGCATGAAGGGGGCATTGCTGTTGTTAGAGGGCAGGAAATCTTAGCTGAGTTGCCACTTCCTTTAGCTGGCTTAATGTCGCTTAAGCCTTATGAGGAGATAAATCAATCATTGCAATTGTTAGAGGAAGCATTAAAGGTTATAGGGTTTGATGAAGAGTGGAATCCATTTTTAACATTATCCTTTCTAGCTTTGCCAGTAATTCCATCACTGAAATTAACTGATACAGGTTTGTTCGATGTAGAGCTTTTTACGCATATTGATGCTTCTGTGAAAGATTGATCTATAATTGATACTGGGGCTAGCTCATAATAAGAGAGAGCTCCAGTTTGCTACGTCTTGAATAATCTAACAATTCGGATAATAAAATATGAAAAGCCTCCATTAAATGATAAGTTCATTTGAATATCCCTAAGACAGGAAAGGGAGTGGTCTGATGACAGAAAAAGAAATTCAGTTTGGTAAACGTCGCCACCTATTCGGAACATTAGCATATCCAGAAACTTCACCAGTAGCATTACCAGCCGTTTTAATTTTAGCTGGTTCCGGTCCGCTGGATCGAAATGGAAATGGTAAGAAAAAGGGGCAATCGCTACATTTATACGATCAATTAGCTGAATTCTTAACCGATAATGGATTTGTAACACTGCGTTATGATAAAAGAGGTGTAGGAAAAAGCGCTGGAGACTTTATGAAAGTAGGGTTTTGGGATCTTATTAGCGATGCGAAAGATGCTCTTCACCTTTTAAAAGAACAGTCAATTGTTAATTCTGAAAAAGTCTTCTTATTGGGTCATAGCGAGGGCTGTTTACTAGCACCAGAAGTTGCAAAAGATCAAGAGTTAGCCGGAATTCTCTTTGTTGCTGGTGCTGCTCAGTCATTGGCTGAAGCCCAAAACTACCAACGAGAACAAATCGCTAAATCATTTCAAGAAATGAAGGGTCTAAAAGGAGGGCTTATTAGCTTACTTAAACTCTCCGATAAGGTGAAAAAACAAGGTCCGAAGTTTGATCAGAAGGTCACAGCATCCACAAAAGATGTGATTCGCCATCAAGGAGCTAAAATTAATGCAAAATGGTTTCGAGAACATTACCAACATAATGTCTATAAGGCATTAGCTGAGATTGGTTGTCCGGTCCTTGCAGTAACAGGCTCAAAAGATGTTCAGGCGACTCCAAACAGAGTTTTTGAAGTGGCAAATTACACAAATGTAGAGGTTGAAACTCAGATTATTGAAGGGATGAACCACATGCTTAGACATCAGGAGGAAGCTGCGAATATTCTCAAATTGAAAAAGGCTTATAAGAACATCGGAGAAAAGCCTCTTTCACCAAAGTTACTGGCTGTAGTCAAGCAATGGCTGGATCGCCATGTCTGAGGCTTTTAGAGTGTAGAAAAGAGAAAAGGAGGGAATTGATTATGATGATTGTGACTACTGAACAAGTTCCAGGGTATGACGTAACGGATGTAAAAGGCTATGTAAAAGGAAGTACGATTCAAACAAAACATATAGGCCGAGAAGATAAAAGGGTATAACGAAATGATGACAGATGCCCGTAAATTGGCGATACAACGTATGGTAAAAGAAGCAGAAGAAAAAGGAGCCAATGCTATTATTGGCATGAGAATGCAAACATCGACGGTTATGGCGAATGCGGCTGAAATTATTTCATATGGTACTGCTGTTGTCATTGAAAAGAAATAACATCATAGATAAAGGAAAGGTGTTTGACAAGGTATAAAGCCTTAGTTAGACATCTTTTTTTTATGCGAATTTGGTGGGAAATGTAGAAAAATGTCCCATTCACCCGTAATCTTGCCCATTTTATAGGCTGACAATTGATCAACTTAAGATATAAAGAAAGATTGCTGAAAATACGAGTAAATCGCTTTTAAGATTTTTTTATAATTGTGATTTAATAAATATGTACTAATTTTAAGCCCAAAAACTAAAAAGGAAGTGTTGATTATTTCTGATAAAGGTGAAAGTGATAGGTCTATTTTCAAAGTTTCGGTAGGGATTGCAGTGATTTTTGTGTTGATTGGTGTTCTTATACCAAATCAATTGGGAGCAGCGATGGAGATTGCGCAAGGGTTTGTACTCCAATCATTTGGTTGGTTTTATCAATTGGTTGCAACATTTTTCCTCTTTTTTGCTATTTTTATGATTTTTAGTAAATACGGTAAAATTAAACTTGGGAAGCCAGATTCGAAGCCTGAATATAGCAGACCGGCTTGGATTGCAATGTTATTTTCAGCAGGGATGGGAATTGGACTTTTGTATTATGGAGTGTCAGAACCGACGGCTCACTTTGCAGCTCCACCATCCGGAGAAGGAAGTACGGAACAGTCTGCGATTGTAGGCATGCGTTATACATGGCTTCATTGGGGACTACATGCCTGGGCTATTTATGCAATTGTTGCATTAGCTCTTGCTTATCAAAAATTTAGAAAAGATGCACCGGGTTTAATGAGTGCGACTCTTTATCCTGTACTTGGTGAAAAGGTGAAAGGCCCTATTGGACAAGCAATTGATGTTGTTGCTGTTTTTGCGACGTTATTCGGGGTTGCTGCAAGTTTAGGGTTAGGTTCACAGCAAATAAACGCAGGCCTGGAGTATTTGGTCGGAATTCCAAATAACTTTATGATTCAAATGGTAATTATGGGTATTATAACTGTTCTTTTCATCATTTCAGCGAATACAGGAATTTCAAAAGGGATTAAGTATTTGAGTTTAGCGAATATGTCAATTGCGACGGTTTTATTTTTTGCGATGTTGATTCTTGGCCCTACATTGTTTTTACTGAATATGTTTACGACGAGTTTAGGAAGTTATTTGCAAAATTTAATTCCCATGGGCTTACGTTTGGCACCTTTTGATGCAGATGAAGCAGCATGGACTCAGAACTGGACTGTTTTCTATTGGGCATGGTGGGTCTCTTGGACACCATTTGTGGGGATGTTTATCGCGCGTGTATCAAAAGGTCGAACGATCCGTGAGTTTACTGTAGCCGTTCTTCTTGTTCCGGCAATGGTTTGTGCGGTTTGGTTTACTGTATTTGGTGGTACAGGAATATTTTTAGAGTTTACCCAAGGTTTAAATGTTTCTGGGCAATCACTTGAGACGGCGCTTTTTTATGTTTACCAGCAGTTGCCTCTTGGTGCTATTTTATCGATCCTGACGGTGGCGTTAATTACAACGTTCTTCGTAACATCTGCTGATTCAGCAACCTTTATTTTAGGGATGCAAACAACAGGGGGAAATCTAAACCCATCAAACCGGGTGAAAGTGACATGGGGGTTAATTTTAGTCGCTTCTACGGTAGTTTTAATGGCTTCAGGAGGACTAACGGGATTACAAGCTGCAATTATTGTTAGTGCCTTGCCACTTTCGTTTATTGTTTTGTTGATGTGCTATGGGCTTGTAAAAGAGTTAAATCAAGAATTGAAAGAACAGAGTAATCCGGTAAAGGTGAAAGAAATTAAAAGGAAAAAAGCAAGCTAATAGTTATGAATCTAGTAGGTCTATCGGTTACTTATAATAAGGCATCGATAGATCTATTTTTCTTTTTGAAGAAGAAGAAGGAAGGTTTTCCTTGCAATAGGGTAAATCTTCCTTTAACATATACAATATATCGTATTTAAAAGGTTTGAATACAACTATATATTGATTTTGTGGAATGAACGGTGTCAAATAGACTTAATAGGGAATCTGGTAGAAAGCCAGAACTGCCCCCGCAACTGTAAGTGCCGATGAAATGAGAGGTCCACTGTGCTTTTAAGCTAGCATGAAAAACTAGCTTGCATGGGAAGGCTCAAAGTAGGGTGAAGCACGAGTCAGGAGACCTGCCGTCATTTTTTAGTCAGCTATCTTCGGGGTGTGAGAAGTGAGACGGCAATGAAGCAGGCCAAAGTGCATTTTGGGGGCCATAGTCTTATTTCTTACGCCGTTTTACGCTCTTTCTCATACTAGGAGAAGGGGCGTTTTTTCGTTTACTTTTAAAGGAGGAGAAAGAAATGACACAAGCTAAGGTAAGAAAATCATCAATTGAACAAGTACATAATCAGATTGAGGCATTAATGAGCTTATTTCCTAAGCTGGACTTTGGTGCATATAAGGAGAAAGTTGAACAAACAATTGCAGCCAAAGGGGATATGTCAGCTGATGAGCTAACCAATTTGCTAGTATTGTCTGCGGTGGAGAGAATTTCAGCCGAAGAACCAGATTGGACTTATGCAGCAGCTAATCTTTTTTTAAAACAGCTCTATAAAAAAGCCACGATCTCGAGAAGGTATGATGCTAATTTTCAATATGGATCCTTCTATCAATTAATTCAAGAGTTAACAAACATGGGGATCTATTCGAAGGACATCTTGCAGGAGTATTCGAGAGAGGAATTAGAGGAATTAGAAAAGATAATTGTTCCTGAACGTGACTCGTTGTTTACATACATCGGAATAGTAACACTAGCAGATCGATACTTAGCGAAATCTCATCGTGCGAACGTATATGAACTTCCTCAAGAGCGGTTTTTAATCATTGCCGCTACGTTAATGATGAAAGAACCTAAAGAAAAACGTTTGGATCTTATTAAAGAAGCCTACTGGGCCATCTCGAATTTATATATGACGGTTGCAACTCCGACATTAGCGAATGCCGGCAAAAGCTATGGTCAGCTCTCAAGCTGCTTTATTGATACGGTAGACGATAGTTTACGAGGTATATATGACAGCAATACTGATATTGCCACACTAAGTAAAAGTGGGGGAGGAATCGGTGCATACTTAGGTAAACTGCGCAGCCGTGGGAGTGATATTAGAGGGTTTAAAGGGGTTTCTTCCGGTGTCATTCCTTGGATGAAACAGCTAAATAACACGGCAGTCAGTGTTGATCAACTAGGACAGAGACAGGGTGCAATCAGTGTTTATTTGGATGTTTGGCATCGCGATATATACAGTTTCTTAGCAGTGAAATTAAATAATGGCGATGAAAGACAGCGTACTCATGATTTGTTTACAGGGGTTTGTATACCAGATTTATTTATGGAAAAAGTAGAGACGCGTGAAGAGTGGTATCTATTTGACCCTCATACCATTCGTCAAACGTTAGGGTTTAGTCTAGAAGATTATTATGATGAGGAAAAAGGATCAGGGAGTTTTCGTAAAAAGTATGAGCAATGTATGGAAGCAGCAAACAATGGATTATTAGGTGAAAAAGGACAAGTATGGGATGTTGTTCCAGCCATTGATATTTTCAAAGAAATTATGAAAAGTCAGCTTGAGACAGGGACGCCGTATATGTTCTATCGAGACACCGTGAACCGGGCTAATGCCAATCGCCACCAAGGTATGGTTTATGGCAGCAATCTGTGCACAGAAATCACCCAAAACATGAAAGCGACTACGGTTAGCGAAGAAAGAACGGAAGATGGAAAAATTATCGTTGAGAAAGAACCCGGAGATTTTGTTGTTTGTAACTTATCTTCAATCAATCTAGCAAAAGCAGTAACAGAAGATGTATTAGAGAGATTGATTCCGATTCAAGTGCGAATGCTTGATAACGTTATTGATTTAAATAATATTCCTGTTCCTCAAGCACAAATAACGAATCAAAAGTACAGGTCAATTGGGTTAGGTACATTTGGATGGCATCACTTACTTGCGTTAAAAGGGGTAAAGTGGGAGTCAGAGGAAGCGATAGAATACGCGAATACGTTATACGAAGAAATTGCTTTTTTAACGATAGGGGCGAGCTGCGAATTAGCAAAGGAAAAAGGGTCATACCCACTTTTTAATGGATCTGATTGGTCAACAGGTGAATATTTTGATAGACGCCAATATAGGAGTCCAAAATGGAATGAACTACGTCAAACTGTGGAGGAAAACGGGATTCGAAATGGGTACTTAATGGCCGTCGCACCGAACTCGACAACAGCAATTATTGCTGGGACGACCGCTTCAATTGACCCGATCTTTAAAAAAGAGTACTCAGAGGAAAAGAAAAATTATAAGATTCCCGTCACAGCACCAGACTTGTCACCGGAAACAACTTGGTATTACAAGTCTGCCTATGAGATCGATCAACTATGGAGCATTAAGCAAAATGAAGCTCGTCAACGCCATGTCGACCAAGCGATTTCCTTTAATGTATATGTGAAAAACACAATAAAAGCGAAAGAATTACTTCATATTCACTTAGAAGCTTGGAGATCAAACTTGAAAACAACTTACTATACTAGATCAACCTCTATGGTTGAAATTGAAGAGTGTGAGAGTTGCTCTTCCTAATAAATTTTTTCTTGATTAAAGGAGGAAAATAAATGACAACATTACAATCACGTAAATTATACGATCCAACAGCGCCAAACGCTTCAACAGGAATTATTAATGGCAGAAGTTCAAATATTTTAAATTGGGATGATGTTCGCTTTAAGTGGGCATATCCAATGTACAAAAATATGCTGGCTAATTTTTGGACTCCGTTTGAGATCAATATGTCTAGTGATATTAAGCAATGGCTTCAGCTTTCGGACGACGAGCGTTATGCATTCAAAAAAATTATTGGATTGCTTGCATTTCTAGATAGTGTGCAAACAGATTATTCCGGAAAGGTTTCTGGGTATGTAACAGATTCTAGCTTAAGTGCCCTTATGCAGGTGCTATCGTTCCAAGAGGTTGTCCACAATCAATCTTATTCTTATGTGTTGTCAAGCCTTGTACCGAAAAAAGAACAGGATGAAATCTTTGAATATTGGAAGCACGATCCTATTTTACGTGAGCGAAACGATTTTATCGCAGAAGGTTACCAAAGGTTTGTGGATGAACCGACACCACAAACCTTTATGGAATCGATCGTCTTTGATGTAATACTAGAAGGGCTCAACTTTTACTCTGGCTTTGCTTTCTTTTACAATTTGGCTCGCAATCAAAAAATGGTCTCAACAAGCACGATGATTAATTATATCAATCGTGATGAACAGTTACATGTCAATTTATTTGCCAACATTTTCAAAGAATTGCTAAATGAAAACCCTGAACTGAATACCCCAGGAACGCACCAGTTTGTGCAAGAAACATTTAAAAAGGGAGCAGAGCTGGAAATTAAGTGGGGGAGATCCATCATTGGTGACAAATTAGAAGGAATTAATATGAATGAACTTGAAAGTTATATAAAATTTATCGCTAATAAACGTGTGAATCAATTAGGGATTGATCGTCCTTTTGAAGGGTATCGTCAAAACCCGATGAAGTGGATTAAAGCTTACGAAGACGTTGACAGTGGAAAGAGTGACTTTTTTGAGCAAAAGTCGAGGCAGTACGTAAAGGTATCTGATGTAAATGGGTTTGATGAACTGTAAGGAACAGCCGTTGTCAGATTAAATAAACGTTTGTTTAAGAAGAGGTTTGGAGGATTATTGCGAGTATAACGGTAACAGCGCACTGGGATTTTGAGTTCCAGTGCGCTTATTTTATTTCACTTGATTCTGGGGATGGTAGCAATTAGGGATTACATGAGACCGTGGAAGGGGCGCAAGAGGAAATAGAGTATCTAAAAGAGAGAGAATGAGACCATGAAACTAGGAAAATCAAAAATAGAGTATCTCAAATAATAAAGCCCCTCCCCCGGCAACTTAAAAACAAAACCACTGTTCAACAAAAGCATACAAAGAACAACGAATTTATTGGAAAAAGGTATTACCGACCTTTTTCCGTAGCCTCGGAGACAACCTCAGTTTTCTTTGATATAATGTCTCTTCAGATAGGTACTTATAATGGAATTATGAATAAGCAGGAGTGATAATGATGCGAGAATATGAAGAGTGGCGACATGTATTTAAACTCGACCCAAACAAAGAGATTTCAGATGAAGATCTAGAAGCGATATGTGAATCCGGAACAGATGGGTTGATTATTGGTGGGACAGATGGTGTGACCCTGGATAATACGCTGCAGCTACTTGCTCGCATCAGGCGCTACACAGTGTCCTGTGCATTAGAGGTATCAAATGTGGAAGCTATCACTCCGGGGTTTGACTATTTCTTCATTCCTTCTGTGTTAAACAGTTCGAAAGTGGAGTGGGTTTCTGGTCATCATCATCAAGCCATTAAAGAATATGGTGCGATTATGAACTGGGATGAAATCGCTGTTGAAGGCTATTGCATTTTAAATCCAGAAGCGAAGGCAGCAATGCTTACTGAAGCAGATACGGACCTTGAAGTAGAAGATATTATTGCTTATGCAAGAATGGCAGAAAAGCTCTATCACTTTCCGATTTTTTATTTAGAATATAGTGGGACATATGGAAGTGCTGATATAGTGAAAAATGTTTCAGCTGTTCTTGAGGATACGAAGTTATTTTATGGAGGCGGAATCCGTGCGGCCAGTGAAGCAAAAGAAATGGCTCATTATGCAGATACCGTTGTTGTTGGCAATATTATATATGAAGATTTGCAAGCAGCTTTAAAAACCGTTGCGGCAGTGAAAGAAATATTGAAATAATCTACAAAGCAAGCTATTATAAAAACAAGAACAAGTGTTTGGTGGTGAGGGTGTGCAAGCGAAAATAATAGAAAAAATGTTGTCAGGTTTAAATCCAGAACAAAGAAAAGCAGTCACTCATACAGAAGGCCCCCTTTTATTAATGGCCGGTGCAGGAAGTGGGAAGACACGCGTGCTTACGCATCGGATTGCTTACTTATTACGAGAAAAAGAAGTGGCTCCATGGAGTGTTCTGGCGATTACATTTACAAACAAAGCTGCACGTGAAATGAAGGATCGTGTCGCAGGGCTTGTTGGACCAGTCGCGGAAGATATTTGGATCTCAACATTTCACTCCATGTGTGTACGTGTTCTTAGAAGAGATATTGACAGAATTGGATACAATCGCAACTTCACGATTTTAGATTCTGGGGATCAACTAACTGTTATTAAGCAGATCCTGAAAAATAAAAATATTGATCCGAAGAAGTTTGAAGCTCGCAGTATCTTAGGAACGATAAGTAGTGCGAAAAATGAGCTAAAAAAACCGGATGTGTTTGCTAAAAGTGCAACAGGGCCTTATGAACAAACGGCTGCTGAAGTATACGTGGAATATCAAAAGCAATTAAAAAAGAATCATGCGCTCGATTTTGATGACCTCATTATGAAGACGATTGAGTTGTTTAAACTTGTTCCAGAAGTATTAGAATTCTATCAACGTAAGTTTCAGTATATTCTTGTAGATGAGTATCAAGATACAAACCGAGCTCAATACATGCTTGTAAATATGTTAGCTGATCGCTTCAAGAACATTTGCGTAGTTGGGGATTCAGACCAGTCAATTTACCGTTGGCGTGGAGCGGATATCGCAAATATCCTTTCGTTTGAGGAAGACTACCCGAATGCAAAAGTGATTCTGCTTGAGCAAAACTACCGTTCAACGAAGACGATTTTACAAGCAGCAAACCGAGTAATTGAAAACAATTCGAACCGAAAACCGAAAAATCTCTGGACTGAAAATGACGCTGGCTGTGGGATTGGTTATTATGCTGCAGATACAGAGCATTCAGAGGCGCAATTTGTCGTTGAGAAAATTAGAGAAGCGATGCAAAAAGATAACTATTCCTACTCTGACATTGCGGTTTTATATCGAACCAATGCTCAGTCCCGTGTGATTGAGGAATTTTTTGTTAAGTCTAATATTGACTATAACATTGTCGGAGGGACAAAGTTCTATGATCGCAAAGAGATTAAAGATGTACTAGCTTATTTACGTCTAATTGCAAACCCCGATGATGATATAAGCCTGCAGCGTATTATCAATGTTCCAAAGCGTGGAATCGGAGCGACAACAGTTGATAAAGTCGGTGCCTATGCGATTGAGCAAGGTCTTTCATTGTTTGCTGCGCTTCAAGAAGTAGAACAAATGGGCATAGCTAGTCGTACAACTACAAAATTAAAAGATTTCTCTGACCAACTTGGTCACTGGGTTCAAATGCAGGAATATTTATCTGTGACTGAGTTAGTAGAAGAATTACTAGATCGGACTGGCTATCGTGAAATGTTGAAAAATGAAAAGTCCATTGAAGCACAAAGCCGTCTTGAGAACATTGATGAATTCCTTACAGTAACAAATGAATTTGAGAAACAGAACGAAGACAAATCGTTAATAGCCTTTTTAACAGATTTAGCGTTAGTTGCTGATATTGATAAGTTAGATGAAGAAAATGAAGGAAAGCCTAAAGATGCAATTACGCTTATGACACTCCACTCGGCAAAAGGCCTTGAGTTTCCACTTGTGTTCTTAATTGGGATGGAAGAAGGAATTTTCCCACACAGTCGCTCTTTATTTGAGGCAGAAGAGATGGAAGAAGAGAGAAGACTTGCTTATGTGGGAATAACTCGAGCAGAAAAGCAACTGTATATAACGAATGCTAGAATGAGAACGTTATATGGACGTACAAATTCAAATCCTCCATCACGTTTCATTGCAGAAATTCCTGAAGAATGCCTAGAGTCGTTAAATGAGGAGAAAAAGACTCCAGACTGGATGAAAACATCACGAGGCACAACAAAAACACCACAACGAACAAGGACAATCGATCGACCAACAGTGACTCAAACTGGGGGAGATAACTATTCTTGGAGCGTTGGTGATAAAGCCGAACACAAGAAATGGGGAGTCGGTACGGTTGTAAGTTTGAAGGGAGAGGGAGAGTCGCTAGAATTAGACATTGCCTTTCCGAATCCAACTGGTGTGAAGAGATTATTTGCGAAATTCGCACCGATTACGAAGCAGCAATAATTGTTTAAAAGTGACTGAATCTGTATACTGAATTCAGTCACTTTTTGAACATGAAAACAAACTTAGTGCTTACTTATAGACCCTAGGATACAAATAGAACTTACAGATTTTGTACAATACAAAATTAGACTAAGGTGGGGAGCGCAGTAGCTATTTTTGAATAGACTTCTTCGCAAGTTTCATCCCCCTTTTCCATAGAAGAAGAAAGGACGAAAGCCATGGATGAGCAGCAGGCAAGGAAACGAATTGAGGAACTTAAAGAGCAGCTAGAAGAATATGGTTACCATTATTATGTACTTGATAAGCCGCTCGTTTCAGATACAGAGTATGATACTCTTATGCAAGAGTTATTAAAGCTTGAAGGTGAATATCCCCAGTTTTTAAGTGATGATTCTCCGTCTGTTCGCGTCGGTGGGGAGCCTTTGCCTTTTTTTGAAAAGGTGGAACATCGCACTCCGATGCTAAGTTTAGGAAATGCGTTTTCAGACGCTGACTTACGTGATTTTGACCGTCGTGTAAAACAAATAGTAGGTGATGAAATTAGCTATACTTGTGAGTTGAAAATTGACGGGTTAGCTGTCTCACTCACATATGAGAATGGGAAGTTCACCCAAGGTGCTACTCGTGGTGATGGGGCTATTGGTGAAGATATCACAGCGAACCTGAAGACGATTCCAGCCATTCCGCTTCGCTTAAAAGATAATGTAAGTGTTGAAGTACGTGGAGAAGCATATATGCCAAAGGGTTCGTTTGAGGCACTAAATGAATTAAAAGAAAAAGCAGGGGAAGAAAAGTTTGCCAACCCACGTAATGCAGCTGCCGGTTCATTGCGTCAATTAAACCCCAAGCTTGCTGCCAAACGTAACTTATCCATTTTTATCTATGCGATTGGTCATTTGGAAGGTCATGAAATTAATTCACACCATGAAGGACTTGCCTATTTAAAGGAGCTGGGCTTTCGGGTTAATAACGAAGTAAGGCATTGTTCTACTATAGAAGAAGTCATCGCTTACACAGAAGAGTGGAGCGAAAAACGAGCTACCTTACCTTATGAAATTGATGGAATCGTCATTAAAGTAGATCGACTTGAACAACAAAGAGAGTTAGGATTTACAGCGAAAAGTCCTAGGTGGGCAACGGCTTTCAAATTTCCAGCCGAAGAAGTTGTTACGAAATTAGAAGATATTGAATTAAGCATTGGACGAACGGGAGTTGTGACTCCGACTGCCATCTTATCTCCGGTGACAGTTGCGGGTACAACTGTTAAGCGTGCTTCACTTCATAATGAAGATTTAATTCGTGAAAAAGACCTGAAGCTCGGGGACACGGTTGTTATTAAAAAAGCCGGAGATATCATCCCGGAAGTTGTGAACGTACTACTAGAGCGACGCGACGGAAATGAGCGTGACTTTATCATGCCAACATATTGTCCTGCGTGTGAAAGTAAACTTGTTCGTTTAGAAGGGGAAGTTGCATTACGTTGTATCAATCCACAATGTCCAGCACAAATTCGAGAAGGCCTGATTTATTTTGTCTCTAGAAATGCAATGAATATTGATGGGCTAGGGGAAAAGGTTATTAGTCAATTGTTTGAACATGACCTTGTAAAAGATGTTGCTGATATTTATAAGTTAAATCGCGATGAACTTCTGCAATTAGAGCGCATGGGTGAAAAATCGGTTGATAATTTACTTGAAGCGATTGAGAAAACAAAAGAGAATTCACTTGAACGCCTTTTGTTTGGTTTAGGTATTCGTTTTGTCGGAGCGAAAGCAGCGAAAACATTAGCGATGGAATTTGAAACAATTGATAAGATCATAGAAGCATCAGAGGAAGACTTAATCGCTGTTAATGAAATTGGAGAAAAGATGGCAGCCTCTATAAAACGGTATTTCTCAACACCGGAAGTATTGAAGTTACTAAAAGAGTTAGAAGCTCTAGGTGTTAATGTAAATTATAAAGGACCAAAAGCACCTGTGGAGTCCGATACTATTGCTAGTCCATTTTCAGGAAAAACAGTAGTGTTAACTGGAAAGTTGGAGCAACTCACACGTACTGAAGCGAAGGAGAAAATTGAAGCGCTTGGTGGGAAAGTTACTGGGAGTGTAAGTAAGAAAACCGACCTTGTTATTGCAGGTGCTGAAGCTGGTTCGAAGCGAACGAAAGCAGAAGAACTAAATATTGAAATTTGGGATGAAACTCAGCTTGTCCAGGCAGTGAAGTAGAAAAAGAGAGAGGGGAGGAGGGAAGATTATGCTAAAAAAATGGGGATTAATAGGGCTGTTTCTCCTTTTTTTAACAGGGTGTTTATCAAATACCCCACAAGAAGAACAAATTGTGGAAGAAACTGATGAAAACAATCAAGAGCAGGTAGTTGAAGTTGTGCCTCAGATTATTACCCCTGATAATTATTACCAAAGTGTATTATATGATGGATCTTACCTTCACGGGGAGTCTAGAGGTTTTGGTAATGCCGTTGTACACAATCGCCTTGATTTAGACCAACTCGAAATAGGGTTAACTCGTATTGCGCAAGAGTACTTTGATCCTGAAAACTACTTTTTCAGGGAAGGTCAGTTTATTAAAAGAAATACCTTGAACAGCTGGTTAATGCGCTACGATGATGATGATAATCCACAAGGTTTAAATCCACCACTTGGTGAATCGGGTTCAATGCGTGAACGAGAAGAGAATCAACCTCGTTATTTGTCTCATATTTTGGAACATAATTATCTCATTGAAAATAGTGAAGGTAATTTAAATCTTGGTGGTATTGTGATTGGAATTTCCATGAATAGTGTTTATCACTTCAGAGTTGAAGATGACCAGGGGCGCTATAATTTCTATCAATTGCCAATTGCAGATGACGTAATTGAGCAAGAGGGACAGAAAGTTGCAGAAGAAATTTTAACTAGACTTCGTTCTGACCAGATTGAAGAAGGTGCCTTGCAAGATGTACCGATTGTTTTTGCTCTTTTTCAGGAGCAACAACGAGAGTCTGTTATACCAGGTAATTTTATTTCAAGAACAAAAGCGAGCCCAGGCAATAACATGGAACGCTGGCAACGAATAAATGAACGTTATTATTTGTTCCCTTCAAGTGAGGCAAATCAAGAAGCTCGAAATGAGGCCGATCAATTCCAGCGTTTTAAAGATGATGTACAAGACTTTTTTGACACTTATATTGGTGTAGTTGGAAAAGCTCGTTATTTAGACAATCAAATACAAGAACTCCAAATTGAAATACCAATTAGATTCCAAGGTAAAGCTGAAATCGTTGCTTTATCACAATATGTAGCAAGTCAACTGCAACAGAGGTTACAAGGGAATTATAAAGTTAGTGTGACAATAACCTCTGTATCAGGAAATGCAGAAAGTGTCATTGTTCAAAATCCAGATGAAGAGCCGTTTATTCATGTGTTTGATTAATTAGATATTGAAGATATTTTAAAAACGCGAGTGAATAGTTTTGGGCAATCGTGACAAATAGTGTGATACGGTTAAAGGCTACTGAAGAATGTCATTTCAGTAGCCATTTTACATAATTATAAGATGTTTTTAGAATAAGTTAATTTGTCTTGAATGGCATCGTGTATGAATATACACATTTATACATCTGGTGGCATTATGACTGTGATTATATAATAGTGTAATTAACCTGGTTGATTAATTAAACAAACGTTTGTTTAATTAATACTTAAAGAATCCTGTGCATAGATATTGTATATAAAATAAAAAGGAGGTGGGAGAATGGAGTATAGCCTCACTGCAGCAACATGGATGTTGCTATATATTCCGATGCCACTATTGATCATCTTGTCGTTGCTGTCATTATTTAAGAAAAGGAGTGAGTGAATTTGGAATCAGCCACGATTATTACGTTTAGTATTTATTTAGTAGGGATGCTTGCTGTCGGGTTAGTGGCGTACCGATTAACAAATAACCTATCAGATTATGTGCTTGGTGGAAGAAGACTAGGAGGAAGTGTTGCAGCGTTAAGTGCTGGTGCTTCTGATATGAGTAGTTGGTTACTCCTTGGTTTGCCTGGTGCTATGTATATTGGTGGGATGGGTGAAATTTGGATTGCCGTTGGTTTAGCAATTGGTGCGTATTTAAATTGGCAGTTCGTTGCAGCTAGACTTCGCACATATACACAAGTAGCGAAAGATTCAATTACATTGCCTGAGTTTTTAGAGAATCGTTTCCATGATAAGTCGAAGATGTTACGAATTATTTCTGCACTCGTTATTCTTGTATTTTTTGCTTTTTATACGTCTTCAGGACTTGTTGGTGGTGCGTTACTTTTTGAAGCTTCATTTGGCATGACGTACACACAAGCACTGTGGATTGGTGCACTGGTTATTATTTCGTATACATTCTTAGGTGGTTTTCTTGCTGTAAGTTGGACGGACTTTTTCCAAGGGATTCTTATGTTCTTAGCATTAATTATCGTTCCACTTGTAGCTATCTCAAAAATGGGTGGTTGGAATGAAACTATAAATGCTGTTGGGGCGATTGACGCTGCCTATTTAGATGCGTTCCAAGGAGCAACGTTTATTGGTGTTATCTCGTTGCTTGCATGGGGGTTAGGTTACTTTGGCCAACCTCATATTATTACTCGATTTATGGCAGTCAAATCTGTTCGTGAAATTCCCAAAGCGCGTGCTGTCGGTATGACTTGGATGGTGTTAGCACTTTTTGGTGCGATCTTCACAGGTTTTGTCGGGATTGCTTATTTTTCAGTAAATGGGCCAGGTGGGCAAGCGTTAGCTGATGGTTCACATGAAACAGTTTTTATTATGTTTACGCAAGTTCTTTTTGATCCTTGGGTAGCTGGATTCTTACTTGCTGCGATTCTATCAGCGATTATGAGTACCATTGATTCACAGCTCCTCGTTTCGTCGAGTGCCTTGGCTGAAGATGTCTACAAAGGCTTTATTCGTAAAACGGCAAGTGACAAGGAACTTGTTTGGGTTGGTCGTATTGGTGTAGTTGTGATTGCATTGATTGCAATCTCTCTTGCTTATAACCCGGATCGATCAGTGCTAGACCTAGTTGGGTACGCTTGGGCTGGATTTGGTGCAGCTTTTGGTCCTGTCTTGATATTGGCGTTATTCTGGAAACGAATGACAAGGAATGGAGCGCTAGCTGGGATGATTGTTGGTGGGGTTACCGTCATTCTTTGGGCTGAGCTTGAAAGTTGGTTCGGTTTATCACCTGAACAGTTTCCGATACTTGGGCTCTATGAAATTATTCCAGGCTTTGTACTTGCATGGATTGTAGCGATGGTCGTAAGTGTATTAGACAAAGAACCGTCAGAAGAGATTCAAGTGGAGTTTAAACAATCGAAAGCAAGCAGCTTATAGTATAAGTGAACCTCTCTTTTAGCCTAGGTTAGAAAGAGAGGTTTTTTTATTTTATAAGTACTATATTCAGTAGGGTTTGTTGCCTATAGTAGTGTATTTTGGTATTATTAATCATATTGTCAAAATGATCGAATATTTTCGGAGGTGAGGGATTATGTCACGAATCCAAGTAGAACAAGTTAAGCACGTAGCTAACTTAGCAAGGCTTGCGATTACGGAAGAAGAGGCAAACATGTTTACTGAGCAACTTGATGCTATTATTACATTTGCTGAACAGTTAAATGAACTCGATACAACTGGTGTTAAACCAACTACGCATGTCCTTGATATGAAAAACGTATTAAGAGAAGATAAGGCAGATAAAGGGTTACCAATTGAAGATGTCTTGAAAAATGCACCAGATCACGAAGATGGTCAGATACGCGTACCATCAATTATAGAATAGTAGGGAGGACAAGCTTCATGTCGTTATTTGACCATAAGATGTCAGAGCTTCACACAATGCTCCAAAAGAAAGAAGTGAAAGTTTCTGAACTTGTTGATGAATCATACAAGCGCATTGCTGAAGTTGATGATAAAGTTAAGGCGTTTGTAACACTTGATGAAGAAAAGGCGCGTGCTTATGCCAAAGAGCTAGACGAAGCACTTAGCTCAAGCAGTGAGCGTGGGCTTTTATTTGGTATGCCAATAGGCGTAAAAGATAATATTGTCACAAAAGGACTTCGTACAACGTGTTCAAGTCGCATTTTAGATAACTTTGATCCAATTTACGATGCTACTGTTGTTGAAAAACTTAGAACAGCTCAATCGATTACAATTGGTAAATTGAACATGGATGAATTTGCAATGGGGTCTTCCACAGAAAACTCTGCATTCCAAGAAACAAAAAACCCTTGGAATTTAGAAACGGTACCTGGTGGTTCTAGTGGTGGGTCAGCAGCTGCTGTTGCAGCAGGAGAAGTTCCTTTCTCTTTAGGGTCTGATACAGGTGGTTCGATTCGCCAACCAGCAGCCTTTTGTGGAGTTGTTGGTCTAAAACCTACATATGGAAGAGTTTCACGCTTTGGATTAGTCGCATTTGCTTCATCACTTGATCAGATTGGACCAATCTCTCGTAATGTAGAAGATAATGCTTATCTCCTTCAAACCATCACAGGAGCTGACCCTATGGATTCAACTTCTGCAAATGTAGAAGTACCTGACTTTTTGTCAGCGTTAACTGGCGATGTTAAAGGATTAAAGATTGCCGTGCCGAAGGAGTACTTAGGTGAAGGAGTTCAAGAAGAAGTTAAACAATCTGTACTAGACGCATTAAAAGTTCTTGAGGCTCAAGGAGCAACATGGGAAGAAGTATCTCTTCCTCACTCGAAATACGCACTTGCAACATACTATTTAATTTCTTCTTCAGAGGCTTCAGCTAATCTAGCGCGCTTTGATGGAGTTCGCTACGGTTACCGTACAGATAATGCTGAGAACCTTCTTGAGATGTACAAACAAACTCGTGCAGAAGGATTTGGGGATGAAGTGAAACGTCGTATTATGCTTGGAACGTTTGCGCTAAGTTCAGGTTACTATGACGCGTATTATAAGAAGGCACAACAGGTGCGTACATTAATAAAACAAGACTTTGAAAATGTCTTTGAAAAATATGATGTTATTATTGGACCAACAACACCAACACCGGCATTTAAAATTGGTGAAAACACAAAAGACCCATTAACAATGTATGCAAATGATATTTTAACGATTCCAGTTAACCTTGCTGGTGTTCCTGGAATTTCAGTTCCTTGTGGATTTAAGGATGGCTTACCACTAGGACTACAAATTATTGGTAAACACTTTGATGAAAGCACCGTTTATCGTGTGGCTCATGCATTTGAGCAAGCAACAGATTACCACACGAAAAAACCAACGTTGTAAGGGGGGAGACTGCGATGAGTTTCGAAACAATTATTGGACTTGAGGTCCACGTCGAGTTAAAAACGGAATCGAAAATTTTCTCAGCTAGTCCGAACCACTTCGGATCTGAGCCAAATTCAAATACAAGCGTAATTGATCTTGGTTATCCGGGGGTTTTGCCTGTATTGAATAAGTCGGTTGTTGAATTTGCTATGAAAGCTGCGATGGCATTAAATTGTGAAGTGGCGACAGATACAAAGTTTGACCGTAAAAACTACTTTTACCCAGATAACCCGAAAGCTTATCAAATTTCACAGTTTGATAAGCCGATTGGTGAGAATGGGTGGATTGAAATTGAAGTAGATGGACAAAAGAAGCGAATTGGGATCACACGCATTCATATGGAAGAAGATGCAGGGAAGCTAACGCACTCTGGAAACGGCTATTCACTTGTTGACTATAACCGTCAAGGAACTCCGTTAGTTGAGATTGTCTCTGAGCCGGATATCCGTACTCCTGAAGAAGCTTATGCATACTTGGAGAAGTTAAAAGCGATTATCCAATATACGGGAGTTTCTGATTGTAAAATGGAAGAAGGCTCGCTTCGTTGTGATGCGAATATTTCCCTTCGTCCAGTTGGACAAGAGAAGTTCGGAACAAAGACAGAACTTAAAAACTTAAATTCATTTAACTTTGTTCGTAAAGGTCTTGAATATGAAGAGAAGCGTCAAGAGCAAGTTCTTCTATCTGGTGGCATCATCGAACAAGAAACACGCCGTTATGATGAAGCAGCAAACAAGACGGTCTTAATGCGTGTAAAAGAAGGGTCTGATGATTACCGTTACTTCCCAGAACCTGATCTTGTTGACTTGTACATTGATGAAGACTGGAAAGCGCGCATCCGTGCTGAAATCCCTGAACTTCCAGACGCACGTAAGAAGCGTTATGTAGAAGAGCTTGGTCTCCCGGCGTATGATGCAACCGTACTTACTCTTACAAAAGAAATGTCAGATTTCTTTGAAGAGACGATTGAAAATGGGGCAGGTGCAAAGCAGGCATCAAACTGGTTAATGGGTGAAGTGTCTGGGTATTTAAATGCAGAACAAAAAGAACTTCATGATGTAGCCCTTACACCAGAAGGACTTGCCAAAATGATTCAGCTCATTGAAAAAGGGACGATTTCGTCGAAAATCGCGAAGAAAGTTTTCAAAGAGCTTATTGAGTCTGGTGGAGAACCTGAGAAGATTGTTCAAGAGAAGGGCCTTGTTCAAATTTCTGATGAAGGCGAACTTCTCAAGATGGTGACAGAGGTTCTTGATAACAACCCACAATCGGTTGAAGATTATAAAGGTGGAAAAGAAAAAGCAATTGGTTTTCTTGTAGGACAAATTATGAAAGCTTCAAAAGGAAAAGCAAATCCTCCAATGGTGAACAAGTTGTTACTTGAGGAAATTGCGAAGCGCTAAACGCTATTAAAAATCTGTCTCACTGAGACAGATTTTTTTATCAAATAATGACATTTGCTGAACATACGTTAAGTAATGTACAATACAAGCAGTATATCTTTGTCAAGAGTGGAATTTATTATGAGAGATAAAGTAGGGGATCTGTATGAAAAGGGCTCGACTTATTTATAATCCGACAGCTGGGAGAGAACAAGTTCGAAAAAGTTTGGCTTATATTTTAGAACGACTTGAGCAGGCTGGGTATGAAACATCCACTCATGCCACAACAGGAGAAGGCTGTGCGAAACGAGCGGCACGTAAAGCGGGTGAAAACAACTATGACTTAGTCGTTGCAGCAGGTGGAGATGGAACGATCTTTGAAGTAGTTAATGGACTGGCCGATTTAGAGATGAGACCGAAAATTGGTATTATCCCAGCAGGTACAACGAATGACCTTGCGCGGGCATTACGAATTCCACGTGACATCGAAAAGGCTTGTGATGTGTTATGTGGAGATCATTTTGAGCCAATTGATATTGGGCGTGTCAACGATCGTTATTTTATCAATATTGCAGCAGGTGGTTCATTAACAGAATTAACTTATGAAGTACCTAGTAAAATGAAAACAGCCGTAGGTCAACTAGCATATTACATTAAAGGGTTGGAAAAGCTCCCACAAATATCTCCAAAAATGGTTCGGATTGAATATGATGGAAAAGTATTTGAAGGCGAGATTATGATGTTTCTTGTCTCAAACACCAATTCAGTCGGTGGATTTGAAAAACTGGCTCCGGATGCCTCCATTCAGGATGGGATGTTTGACTTTATTATTGTCAAAAAGACGACTTTTCCTGAGTTTCTCCATGTTGCAACGCTAGCACTTCGTGGTGAACATATCAACCATCCGAAAGTAATCTATGTCCATGCAAACCGGATCAAGGTCCAAGTAGAAGGTGATGATATGCAATTGAACTTGGATGGTGAACATGGCGGAGCTCTGCCAGCTGAGTTTGTGAACATGTATCAGCACTTTCAAATGTTAACACCGAAGAATCGATTACAAAGAGGAAGATAAATGTATTAAAAAAACAACCGTTGGGAGTTTCCAACGGTTGTTTGCGTATTATTGCTGCTGGTTTTGTTGTTGTTGTAATTGTTGAAGTTGTTGAGTCGCTTGTTGGATTTCTTGTTGAACTTGTTGGAATTGTTGTTGCTGAGCTGGTTGAGCGCTACCTTGAGCTTGTTGTAATTGCTGAGTAGCTTGCTGCAATTGTTGTTGAGCTTGTTGAATAGCTTGAGGGTTCGCTTGTTGCTGAGCTTGTTGCACAGCTTGAGTCGCTTGTTGAACCGCTTGCTGAGCTTGTTGAGTGATTTGCTGAGCTTGTTGAACCGCTTGCTGAGCTTGTTGACCTTGTTGTTGACCTTGTTGGTTTTGTTGCATTGTAAATTCCTCCTAAGTAAATAATATCATCGCAATCTCTTGCACTCATAGCTTGCCTAAATGGACCTCACATAATACCAATATTTTTAAAAAAGTTTTATTACATTACCTCATTAAAGTTTATCAAGTGATCATGATTTCGACTAATTCCCTCTATGTGGTACAATGACTCCATGAATAGAAACAAAGGACGGAAGCAGATGACTAAACATTCATTACCAGTGAAAAAAAATGAGGAACTTCAAGTAACAATAGAAGATTTAACCCATGAAGGAGCCGGAGTCGCGAAAGTAGAAGGCTACACATTATTTGTACCGAACACGTTACCAGGCGAAACCGTTGATATTAAAGTTGTTAAAACAAACAAAGGTTATGGATTTGCGCGTTTGTTAGAAATTAAAGAAGCAAGTGAAGATAGAACGGAACCACCATGCCCGATCTATCATCAGTGTGGAGGATGCCAAATTCAACACTTGAGCTACGAAGCGCAACTTCAAACAAAACAAAAACAAGTAAACGATGTACTAGAAAGAATTGGTGGACTTAGAGACGTCAAGGTACATCCAACCTTGGGCATGGACAACCCGTGGCGTTATCGTAATAAAGCGCAAGTACCAGTTGGAGAAGAAGGAGGACTTGTGGTCGCGGGCTTTTATCAAAAACGAAGTCATCGCATCATCAATATGGATGAGTGCCTCATTCAACATGAAGAAAATGACCAAGTCATCAGTGTTGTGAAGCAAATCGCCAACAAGTATGGCGTTCGGGCATATAACGAGGAAAAGCACCGTGGAACTCTCCGTCATGCTGTAGCTAGAAAAGGGAAGGTTACCAATGAATTAATGGTTGTTCTTGTGACAAGAGGAAAAGAACTTCCAAATAAGAACAACATCATTGAAGAGATTCAAGCTAAAATTCCGAATGTAAAATCAATTGTCCAAAACATAAATCCGAAAAGGACGAATGTGATCTTTGGTGATGAAACTAAGGTATTATGGGGTGAAGAATACATCCATGATTATATCGGCGACATCAAATTTGCGATCTCAGCCCGTTCATTCTACCAAGTAAACCCAGAGCAAACAAAGGTCCTTTACGATAAAGCGCTAGAATATGCGAATTTAACTGGTGAAGAGACGGTGATCGATGCGTATTGTGGCATTGGTACAATTTCTTTGTTCCTTGCTCAACGCGCCAAACATGTATACGGAGTTGAGATTGTGCCCGATGCCATTGCAGATGCAAAGCGCAATGCTGAATTAAATGGGATGACGAATGTCGATTTTGCTGTAGGTGAAGCAGAGAAAATTATGCCATGGTGGTACAATCAAGGCATTCGCGCAGACGTTATTGTTGTTGACCCTCCAAGAAAGGGCTGTGAGGAGCAGCTGCTCGAAACGATCCTTTCGATGAAGCCAAAGCGCGTCGTGTATGTATCATGTAATCCAGCGACTCTTGCTAGAGATTTAAAAGTGTTAGAATCGGGAGGATACAAGACGCAGGAAGTGCAACCGGTGGATATGTTTCCACATTCGACGCACGTGGAGTGTGTAGCTCAACTTATTTTAAAAGTGTAAACTCCAATAAACATTTACTATTGAAAAAATATATCGTCTTGCCTGACCCTGAGTGTAGCAAAGATTGTGTTTGTGAGAGAAACTCCATCAAGAAAGGATGGAGTTTTTTCTATGAATTCAGTTTGTGGAACATTAATGTGAAACAAGAAAAACCGGGTCGTGCCATACGCCGCTAGATAAGTCTCCAACGTAATGAGGGTTAGTTTAATCGTGGAATCATTCCACTTATCACCGGTAATCAAGTGGTTATTTATAGGGGCTTTCCAGAAGTTTCGCGACTTTTTGGAGCCTTTATTTGATAACTATTACAAAGGATTGTAGAAGATAAAACTTAATTTTACCTCAAGGTAAAATATGTTGTCAATAATAAATTTGTAATATTTTCTAGAAAATGGTATAATAGTCTTACAATTGTTTTTTAGTCGTATTCCGAATTCCACTGTGTTTTTGCAGATAGAATTATGGATACGTTTTTTTAATATCCTTTTTAAAATCGAAGGAAAATTAAAACAGTTGTGTGAGCTTTAAAGGTAAGTTAGTTGAATGAAATTATCAATTTACTATCTAATAGTAACTGAGTTTTTATTCTACAAGGAGGAATAGAATAATGAATCTAATCAATAAGAAAGTTACACACAAGCGTTTTGGCATGGGTAGCATAGTTAAACATAATGATTCTACTATTGAAATACATTTCGCATCGGAAAATAAAAAGTTTGTTTACCCAGATGTATTTGGAAAGCACCTAAAACTACATGATAAAAGTGTTGCTAATTCACTTGAAAAAATTATACAAAAAAAGGAAATCGAACGAAAGGAGGAAGAATGGAAGAAAGAAGAGGAAAAAAAACTACAACGAAAAAACCATGAACTTCGTTTGGAACATGAAAAACTTATGAAAAATCATAAACTCCATTCAGAATCACAAATGGTTTTTTGGTGTGACAAGGAAGAACAGAGTAGCTCTTTTTCAAAGTGGAAGGTTTTTTCAGGTGTAATAAAAAGTGGTAATAACAAAGGGAAGCCAAACAAACCCACCCGTTTGCACCAAAATAGCGCTATCCTGTTAACAGCAATAGATTCCGGCATGCCTGAAAAAGACAGACGTATCTTAGGTGTCTATATGGTGAATGAAGATTTTATCGGTAAGCTTTGTGAAGATGGATATATTCCTGCTCATTCAAAATACAGACTCGAACTTACAGAACATGAATCTGATCAGATGCTTTTCTGGGAATATTATGTAAATGGGAAATCCCCTCAGAAAATGACATGGAATACAGGTAAATACCGTTATTTTGATAATTCATGGATGGCTCAAGTTTTGCTTGATATAGTTTCGTTGAAAAGTGATCCAAAGGAAAAAGAGCTGGCACAACAATTTTTTGAACATTTTTGTAAAATGAATCAGATAACAGGTCAAGAGTTGCCAAAGCCTAATGGTGCATTAATGCGTATTTAGGATTAGGGTATCAATAAAAGTGGCTTAATTTAAGAATGAATCAGTATAAACTATTAGACAAACACTGCTGCATCAATAAGTCTTTAAACTAATTTAAAGGAAGTGTACAATATGCAACTAACGAATCTAAAGGAATATACTGAATTTAGTAAAGAGAGATTTACAAAAAGAGTGATCTTTAAAGAAGGAGAAAGTACCGTTTTTGTGCTGAATTTTTCATCTCAGCAACAACTTCCATCGCATAAGCACCCAGGCACGAATGTCTATATTTTAGTTCAAGAAGGGGAAGGGATCTTTACAATTGATGGAAAGGAAACAAAGGCCAAGAAAGACGATGTTCTTCTGATTACAGGGGAAGAAGAATTAGCATTCCAAAATGGACAAGTAAATACAAGTTTATATGTAATGTTAAATAAAATTCCTGATGAGAAATATGTTCAAAACATTTAGCCAATGGCTAGCAGTAGCTGAACTAGGAGTTGTCGATGACAGCTCCTAGTGTGTTAAAGGCAGTATAATTCAACATATATAGAGTAGTTTTGGTCAACTTTTATATGTATAGACTTATTATTTTTGGCTAAAGGCAATTTTTAAACCTATAAATGCAAATAGAGACCCTTGAATAATGTTAACCTTTTTAGATAATGTTGGGTTTTTGCGTAGGAAATAGCCCACCTTTCCAGCAAACATACTTATTAAGGTGAATATGACTAACGTTTGGAGTAGAAATAAGATTCCATAGACAAACATTTGAATGGGAACATTACCATTTTCATAGTTAATGAACTGTGGGAAAAATGCCAAGAAAAACAAAGAAACTTTTGGATTTAATAGATTCATTATTATCCCCTTTTTGTATAAAGATTTATAGTCCAAAGAGCCCTCGGTTTCTAGGTTTAAACTTGAAGTTTTATCTGTAAATGACTTATATGCTAAGAATAATAAGTATGCTGCTCCTGCATATTTTACTGCAGTAAATGCAAAGGCTGAATGATAAATTATTGCTGATATTCCGATTGTTGCAGCAGTAATATGAACTAGTAATCCCGTACAAAGTCCTAGGGTAGTAAAGATTCCTGCATTTTTTCCTTTTCCAATACTCTGTGCCAAAGTAAACAAGTTATCTGGACCAGGCATAATGGTAAGGACTATTGCTGCACCCAAAAAGGATATTATAGATAGAAAGTCCACATTTATCCCCCCACATAAATTTGATACTAATTCTACCGCAAACATAAGAAGCAAGGACTATCATCATATTCTTTTATTATAGTAAAGCGATGCACTGAAGGTGTCATAATGGCAGTTCCTCCTTCACGGTTGGGAAGCACGGGGACGGATCTCTTGTATGTTTTGTTTCATTAACCGAAGGAAGCGTAAGAACCGTCCGAGACTGGTGAAAAAGGACCACGAAGAAGCGCAATTGCTCCACACGTTACCATTGAAAAAAATACTTAAGTGCGAATGTGATGGATGTGTAAGTGACGATAGCAAGGGCAAATGTTGGAAAGTGAGTATCTCTTTTTTCGGCAATTCGTTTTGTAATACATTTAAGATCATAGCACCTGAAATAAAAGCCAAAATCATAGAATGGGTTATGGAAGATAATGTAGTTGATATGCCTATTACCCAACCAATGCAGATTCCAGAAGCAAGGACATACCTACCTATTTGGTTATAGCGCTTTGGACTTTTTCTCCATAAATCATGCGCAACCGCAATGAAGTGTAGGCCGATTGCAATTCCGTAAAACAAAGCTTGAAATCCTTCTACTAATGAAGCAACAACAGTATATGCAATGAGCATATTGTAAATGGCGAAAAAAGTCGTTTGTAGCCAAAAGTATGCGAGATGATCTCCTTTGCCTTTTTCATTTGTGCTAGATACAGCTTTTTCAACTCCATAAAATAATAGTAAACCAAGAAGGCCAATGAAGTATAACTCTGATTCCATGGTGAGAGTCTCTGAATAGTCCTGCAGTTGCTGTTGTTCTCGGTGTAGAGAAGGTAACACATAAATAAAAACATACGAAACAGCTAAGCCTCCAGATAAGGATAACCAACGTAATCTTTTTATACGATCAGCAGGTAGTAGTTCGTTTGCTAGTAAGTGAATAGTAATAAAGAATATGCCGATTGCCATGATTTCAAGAGACATTAAATTCTCTCCTTTTTACTTATCTACTCTACTTATCCCCTTCCTAAAAAATTTAAAACTACTAGGCGATGCCTCGCCAACAAAACCTTGCACCAGAGGGTTTTAATCTATCGAATAGAACATTTAGCCACCTTGTTTGGTTATGCAAACAAGGTGGTTTTTTTTATTATCAAATCATTATGAAGATTAGACGAAATAATTTCATAATATTAAAATCATTCACATAATTATGGTAAAGTCTGGTAGATGATGATATATTGTTAATATCTTATTAGATCTGTTTTAGAAATCTAAAAAGATTTAAATAGCTAGAAAATCATTACATTTGTCCTTACTGTTATTATCTTGTTAAACGTATGGGGGGATTAGAATGGAAGCCAAAGCGTATGTAGCAGAAAACTCAGAAGTTGTATTAAAAGATATTCAATTAAGAGAGTTAGACGCAGATGAGATTTTAATTAAGGTAGTAGGAACAGGGCTTTGTCATACAGATTTAAACGTATTACATAATATCACCCCAACTCCACTGCCAATTGTTTTAGGGCATGAAGGCGCTGGGATTATTGAAAAAGTGGGACCTGCTGTAACGGGATTTGAAGTGGGCGATCATGTCGTTGTCTCTTTTAATTACTGTGGTAAATGTACGAACTGTTTACATGGTGTGCCAAGTGCTTGTGAAAATTTCTTTCAAGATAATTTTGGTATATCGATGGAATCATCTAATTCAAAAATCATAGATGGAGACCAGAAAGTTGCCAATCTCTTTGGTCAATCCTCTCTAGCAACTCACTGCATTTCTAATATTCGGAACACTGTGAAAATAGAGGGTGAGGAAATTGATTTGGCCATTCTTGGACCTCTAGCATGTGGGGTTCAAACGGGTGCTGGGACAGTATTAAATAAATTAAAACCTAACATCAATGAAGCAATCGTGATATTTGGGTGTGGATCGGTCGGTTTAAGTGCTGTAATGGCAGCAAAACTTGCTAACTGTAAAACGATAATTGCAGTAGACATAAATGAAGAGCGACTAAATATAGCAAAAGATTTAGGAGCTACTCATCTTGTGAACGGACGTGCGACGGAGGTAGTTGAAGAAATCCAACAGATTTCAAAAGGGGGTGTACACTACGCAATAGAAACTTCAGGTGTATCTTCAGTTGTTCTGCAAGCAATTCGTTCAGTAAGAGCATTAGGTATAATAGCTGTAGTTGGTGTAGCTGGAAATTTAGAATTTCATATTCATGATGAATTAATCCCGATGAATAAAACACTCGTTGGCGTAGTTGAAGGACAATCCGTTCCAAAATTATTTATCCCTGAGTTAATTAGTTACTACAAAGAAGGAAAATTTCCGTTTGATAAATTAATCAAAACATATGAAATGACTGAGCTAGATAAAGCCATTCATGATATGGAGTCTGGAAAAACAATAAAACCAGTAATTTTGTTTAGTTAATGGAAGATAACTAAAATCATAGAAGAGGGGTATTGTTAAATGGAGAATGCTACACAAAAAAACAGAGTCGAACAGTTCTTACAGTTAAATAAAAGTTATATTAATGGTCAATGGGTAGATGGGCAAGGAAGTGAAGTTATCACTATTTCGAACCCTTATAATAATGAACCTTTAACAGATGTAAAGATAGCTTCGAAAGAACAAGTAGAAGAAGCATATAAACATGCAGAAAATACACATCTAGAATGGGGAAAGAATGCAGAATTACGGAAAGAAGTATTCCAAAAAGCTGCAAAGTTCTTTGAAAATCATAAAGAAGAGATTCTGCATTTATTAGCGATCGAAACAGGTAGTGCGCCATTTAAAGCGCAGTTAGAATATAATATTACATTAGGGGCTTTTAAAGCTTACGGTAGCATTATTGACAAAGCTTATGAAAAGTGGAATCCAGATCATGAGTTTATGCCAGGTAAAGTAAATGAAATACATCGCATACCTTTAGGTGTAACCTCATCAATTGCGCCATTTAACTTCCCACTTTACCTATCATTAAGGGGAATCCTACCAGCACTTGCTTTAGGAAATGCAGTAGTCCACAAAGCAGATATTCAAGTTGGGATTGTTTCAGGGTCATTAATTGCCAAAGCTTTTGAAGAGGCTGGTATGCCAGCAGGTGTGTTTTCTTCACTGTTAACTACGCCACAAGAAATCGGAGATGCAATGTTGGAAGATCCACGGGTGAAACTTATTTCTTTTACAGGTTCAACACCAGTGGGACGTCACATTTCAACAGTTGCTGGGAAACATTTTAAACGTGTCGCATTAGAACTTGGTGGCAACGCACCGTTCGTTGTGTTAGAAGATGCCGATGTCGACCAAGCTGTTGATGCTGCCATTTTTGGAAAGTACCTACACCAAGGGCAGATCTGCATGATCATTAATCGTTTTATAGTACATGAGAAGCATTATGATGAATTTACAACAAAGTTTGTAGAACGTGCAAAAAATCTGCCATATGGTGATCCATTAAATCCTAATACAGTTGTAGGACCACTTATCAATCAAACGCAATTATCGAAAGCGCTTAAAAACGTAGAAAAGACGAAAAGTGCTGGTGTAGATGTTTTGCTAGAAGGGAAAGTGGAAGGCAATATCATGACACCGTATGTATTAGGAAATGTTGATAACGCCAGCGAGATTGCTCAAACAGAATTGTTTGGTCCAATCGCATTAGTTGTGAAAGCGACGAGTGATGAAGAAGCCATTGCATTTGCAGGCGATACAGAGTTTGGTTTAAGCTCTGCTATATTTACGAGCGATATTGAAAAAGGACGTGAATATGCAGTAGGTCTGGAATTCGGTATGACTCATATCAATGACCAAACAGTAAACGACTTTCCGAATATCCCATTCGGTGGCATGCGTAACTCAGGTGTAGGACGCTTTGGGGTTCCATTTGTTATTGATGAATTTACACAGTATAAATGGGTATCGATTCAGGAAGAAAAGAGACAGTATCCGTTTTAAATAAAAAAACTGTAAATCGCTTTATAAAAAATAACTAATTTTTTGATTGGCCCCTTCTCTGTTATATAGAAGGGGCTTTTTGGTATATTTAGGTTATACATACACATGTTAAACTTAATGGTTTAACATGGAGGGTTTTAATGAAAACATTCAATTATAGTATTATTAAGGTTTTGGTCATTTCAATTTTTATTACGATGGCTTTTAACACTATTGATGTACAAGGGAAATCCCATGAGGAAAATCAACTAGAGGATTTTATACAAGGTAATAACTATATTCCAGCAGAAGAAGCAATTTCACAATTTGAGCAAAAGAATAAGAAAAAGGTCAGTCTCCCTAAAATACTGCCTTTTGAACCATCACATCAGTTTGGAAAAATCGATGAAGAAGGTCGACTGAATTTGCATTATATGAGGCTTGGAAAAATTAACGAATACCCAACTCTTGATTTTGTATTTTATGTAATGAAAGAAGTGGATCTACAAGTATTTATTGAAGAGAAAGATAAACTTTACACCCTTAAAAGTGGAGAAAAAGCTTATTATAGACAGCACCACGAATACTTTCATTCTTTAGCATTTACAAAGAACAGTTTAGGGTATCATTTCGGTGGAAATCCAAAAAAGGTTAGTTTAGATACCTTTATAAATATTGCAGAGTCTATTAAATAACACAATGAAGTGATGTTGTTAGATCTTCATATTCTCATTCAAATAACGAATAGCTTTAGCAGAACAACCTAAAAAAGTCGGTTCTTGAGCGCACAGGAATTCAACTTTTTTAGGCTGTATTTGTTTAATGTATTCTCCAACTGTAATGAATGTAATATTCCTCCACATATTGGGGATAACTATCATGAAACTCATGCGGTAAATCTTCTACTTATGTACTCCGGAAAAGGAATAGGTGAAAACATATGGAGGTTTTAAAAGAGTCAGCTATTATATTAGCGAGAATTTTTACGATTTTCCCGTTATTTTTATTAATTACACATTATATGGGCAAACGTTCCATTGGAGAAATGCCTATTTTCGACTTTCTCATCATTATGACCTTGGCCAATGTTGTAGGAGCTGACATTGCTGATCCAAAAGTAGATAATATTTATACTTATTTAGCTATTATAGTAATTCCAATGATACAAAGATTAACTGCCTACTTATCAATTACGCATCGAAAAATAGGGAAAAAAATAACGTTCGAACCTACGCTAGTCATTCAAGATGGGAAATTCTTAGTGGAAAACTTAAAAAGGATTAGGTATAGCATCGATAACGTGTTGCAAATGTTACGGCAAAAAAATATTTTTGATATTAGTGATGTTAAAATTGCCATTATCGAAGCGAATGGGCAAATAAGTGTGTTGAAAAAAGAAAATAAATTGGGGATAACCATCGAGGATATAAATGTAAAAAAGAAAAGTAAAAGTTTGTCTTATCCATTGATCGTAGAAGGGAAAATTTACGAAGATATACTAAATTATTTAGGTTTAAGTCGACAATGGTTAGTGGCTGAATTACAAAGAAGACAGATTGCACAAGTAAACCGCGTCTTCTTCGCTTCCATTAATGATGACCATGAACTTCACGTTTCCTTAAAAAATGAACATCAACAAATGCCACCTATTTATAACTAACGGGTGCTTTACGAAAACATTATTTCCTATTTGAAGTAGGGTAATGAAAAAGGGTGTTTTTCCCTTTTTTACTACCCTATTCGAGGTCCTTTTTTCACCAGTCTTGAACCGTCCCCTTGCTCCTTTTGACTTTTTTTTATTTTGTGTTAATATGAACACGTTCATGAAATAAACTTGTTCATAAAAAGAATGTGTTCAACAATTGTTTCTAGAGCTTACTATTTACGTATACGAAAAACGCAAGGGAGGGCTGCACTAGTAATTGGGGCAAGAAATGTCCTTGTTCCTATAGAAAAAGAAAAACTATGAAACTATTATGGAAAATAACTGGAGGTATGTGAACAGCATGAATAATTCTAGAGTTGAGAAATCTATTTTTTGGCCATCATTAATTTTAATTGTTATTGCAACATTATTATTAGTAATCTTTCGAGAAACTGCAGGACCAGTCGTATCGGATATGATGACAGGTATTACGTACCGTTTGGATTGGGCATTTGAATTTTTGACCATTGGATTATTTATTATTTTGATTTGGTTAATGGTAGGGAAGTACGGTCGTGTAAAACTTGGGGATCAACATGATGTACCTGAGTTTTCTAGGTTCAGCTGGGGAGGCATGTTGTTTACAGCAAGTATGGGGACAAGTATTATGTTTTGGTCGATTGTCGAACCACTTTACTACTATACTTGGCCGCCATTTGGCTTTGAAGCAGAGTCTAGTACTGCTGCAGAATACGCTGTAAGTTACGGTTTATTTCACTGGGGCATTTCCGCATGGGCATTATATGCGCTACCTGCGGTCGTCATGGCGTATAGCTTTTATGTGAAGAAGAATGCGTCATTAAAAATCAGTGCTGCCTGCCGAGGTGTGCTTGGAAAACATGCAGATGGATTTTTAGGAAAGGCCATTGATGTATTGGTGATTTGGAGTATGATTGGTGGGCTTGGAACGTCACTTGGCCTTGGAGTACCAATGGTTGCTGCTGTCCTAGGAAACTTAATAGGCGTCGAGCAGTCATTATGGCTTAATATTTTCATTATCGTGATTTGGACATTTATTTTTAGTTTTAGTGCGTATTTTGGTTTATATAAGGGTATTCGTAAGTTAAGTGACTACAATGTGTATATGGCATTAGGTCTTGCTTTATTTGTGATCATTGTAGGGCCGACTCTATTTCTACTTTCATATTTTACGAACAGCTTAGGTATCATGCTCGATAATTTCTGGATGATGAGTTTATACACGGATCCGATTCATCAAAGTGGCTTCCCACAAGCATGGACAGTATTCTACTGGGCTTGGTTTGCAGCTACGGCTCCATTTATTGGGATCTTCGTAGCGCGTATTTCAAAAGGAAGAAGTATTCGAGAGTTAGTGTTTAACGTATTATTATGGGGATCGGTCGGAAGTTGGTTATACTTCGGTGTCTTCGGTGGCTACGCTATGGACTTACAGTTAACAGGACAAATTAATTTAGCGGCGATTCAAGCAGAGCAAGGCGATACATCCGTTATTGTAGCTGTACTCAATTCCTTACCAATGCCGGTTGTCGTTTCAACTTTCTTCCTTATATTAGGGTTTATTTTCTTAGCAACGTCTTTAGATTCTGCAAGTTATGTAATAGCAAGTGTTGCCACGAAAAATTTAACAGAAAACGGGGAACCAGCTCGTTGGCACCGTCTAATGTGGGGGATATTGCTTTCTGCACTAGCTATTAGTCTCACAATTGCAGGGGGACTTTCTGTAGTACAAACCTCCTCTGTATTGGTTGCCGTTCCTGTTTTAATCATGTATGTTCTCATGGCAGGATCGTTAATAAAATGGTTAAAGCAAGATGAATCTATCCATGTTTATGTAAAAACAAAGTAGACCCTTGTGCTTATGAATAATAACATTATGGTTAAGTGAATGAGTGTATGCTCGTGATAAGCGAGCGAGTTGTAGGGAGCGATAACATTGTTATTTCCAGAGTTGAAGAAAGGAAGTAAATAAATGAATGCAGGACGAAAAGATATTCAACGTGCGAGAATGTGGAAATATTTTTTAGATGCTGCAACGGAAGTGATTGAAGAAGAGGGAACGAAGAATGTTACGATTCGTAAAATTGCTGACCGTGCAGGTTTCACCAGTTCTACGGCCTACAATTATTTTAAAGATTTATCTCATTTAAAATTTTTTGCGGCCATGCGTTTTACAGCGCAATATGTTAATGAATTGCCGTCCTATATGGAAAAGGGAAATAACATAATTGAGAAATGGTTATATTCGTGGGAGTGTTTTTGTAAGCACTCCTTCGAGCAACCGGAAATTTATTCAATTATTTTTATGGATAATCTAGGAACGCATCCACAAACACTTTTAGATGATTATTACAAAATATATAAAGACGAAATCATTGGGTTACCGGAACAAATTCAATCGATTATTATGGAGCACAGTTTTTCAAAGCGAAGCGCACTATATATCCAAAGTGCCGTGAGTGAAGGATTCATAAAAGAGGAGAACATCGACTTTATTGCAGATATGACCCTTATGATTTGGAAAGGCATGATGAATACATTTATGAATCAAAGGCGTGATTATTCGAAAGAGGAAGCGATTCGCCGTACATTATTTTTTATTGAAGACTGTGTCATGAATGTCGTTGAAGAGGAGAAAAGGGAAGAAATTTCTTTTTCGCCTGTAATATAATAAAGAATTTTTTAGGAGAGGATGACCATCATTGGTTTTTAACATCAAGGATTCAAAAGAACGGAGAATTATAACGGACTTTCCCCATACGGTAAAGAAAATAGAAAATGTATGGATCCCAATGTCCGATGGCAAGAAGCTAGCAGCAACCATTTGGTTACCAGAGGATGCCGATGAAAATCCCGTTCCCGCGATTCTAGAGTATATTCCATATCGAAAGAATGATTTCACCGCTATTCGTGATTCTATTAGACATCCATACTTTGCAGGCCATGGCTATGCAAGTATCCGTGTGGACATTAGAGGTTCTGGTGATTCTGATGGGATATTGCTCGATGAATATTTAAAACAGGAGCAAGATGATGCATTAGAGATATTAGATTGGTTAACGGCACAACCGTGGTGTACAGGCCATGTTGGTATGATAGGAAAATCATGGGGTGGTTTTAATAGTTTGCAAGTAGCAGCCCACAAGCACCCTGCTCTAAAAACAATTATTACGCTATGCTCTACGGATGATCGCTATGCAGATGATGTTCATTATCGAGGTGGAAACGTGCTAGCCTCAGACATGCTTTGGTGGGCTTCTACCATGTTTGCTTATAATGCCCGTCCACAAGATCCGAATGTGGTTGGGGAGAGCTGGCGCGATAACTGGTTGGAGAGACTTGAACATACACCGCCGTTTGTGGAGGAGTGGTTACGTCACCAACGACGGGATGATTACTGGAAACATGGATCCGTTTGTGAAGACTTCTCTGCAATTCAAATCCCTGTTTTTGCAGTGAGTGGTTGGCAGGATGGCTATACGGATGCAGTATTCCGTTTACTTAAAAATTTGCCTGTTAGTAAAGGCCTTATTGGACCATGGGCACATGAATATCCAGAAGTAGCTACTCCAGAACCGGCCATTGGATTTTTACAAGAATGTTTGCGTTGGTGGGATCACTGGCTAAAAGGAAAAGATACGGGGATCATGGAAGAGCCGAAGCTAACATCATGGATTCAGGAAAGTGAGCTTCCACAAGTGACATATGATGAGCGACCAGGGAAGTGGGTTGCTGACGATGCTTGGCCAGCTAACTCCGTAACGGACACAGCATTTTGGTTGAGTGAGGGGAAGTTAACTAGGGAAAAGGAACTCCTTGCTGATGAAAAAATAAACGTTCCAAGTGTGCAGCAACATGGTTTATATGCAGGAGTATTCTGTCCCTTTGGCCAACCAGGTGACCTCCCAGATGATCAGCGCTTAGAAAATGGCAAATCCGTTGTCTTTACTTCTGAACCAATGGAGAAGACAATCGATTTATTAGGGCACCCTGTATTTCATGGCGTGATTTCTGCTGATCAGGAAGATGCTTTACTTGCTGTACGCCTAAGTGTGAAGGCACCAACTGGGGAATCTACATTAATTAGCTATGGCATGTTGAACCTGACTCATCGCAATTCTCATGAGTATCCAGGGAAATTAGTTCCTGGGAGAAAATATAATGTTACCGTTCAGCTAGATTCACTGGGACAACAGGTACCGAAAGGACATAGTCTAGAAGTGGCTATTTCACCAACGTACTGGCCACAAGCATGGCCTTCTCCTAAACCTGTTACATTGACTTTGCATGCAGGTGAAGAAACACGTATGATTCTGCCTGTTCGCACACCACAACCAAAGGATAAGGATTGTGGCAAGTTTGGCCCACCAGAAACAGCCAAGGTAATGGAACGAGAAATTATTCGCAAAGAGGAGAGAACTCGTAACGTTATTCATAATTTGATTGATGGAATATGGAAGTTAGAGGACTACTCTGATGAAGGGGAGCGTCGTCTTCCCGATAATGGAATGCAGTATGGGAGCATTAATAAAAATACGTATACAATTAAAGAGAATGACCCCCTTTCTGCTAAAGTTCAGTGCGAATGGGAATTAAAAGTAGGTCGGGATGATTGGCAAACAAAATTGGTCACGTATAGTGAAATGACGAGTGATGAAACCAATTTTTATCTCACGAATACAATGACAGCCTACGAAAAGGATAAAGAAGTATTTAATAAAACATGGACGAAAAAAATAGCGAGAGACCATGTATAAATAAAAAATGAGAGCACCATTAAGGTGTTCTCATTTTTTTATTGATAGGGTTATAGAAGTTTATTTTTTAAATTGTTATAGAATGACCATTTGGTTATACCTTTATGTAATCGTTGCTATGATCTTTTTTATAAAAATAAACTCCCCTTGCTTACTATTTCTTTATTCGACCGTACAACATTGGACTGCTTTTTCTTTAACAAACAACTCATTCACGTTAATTCCTAAACCAGGAGCCTTACCAAGCTTTAGCCGATCGCCATTATAGTGAATTTCAGCAACATCCTCAGCAAAGATAAGTGGACTGGCCATATCATTGTAACGAATAATCGCTTGCGAGATCGCTAAATGAGATCCTGCCATCGTACCAATAGCAGACTCGATCATCGATCCAACTTGACATTCTATACCAGCCGTTTCTGCCAGTTTGGCAAGTGCTAAGGCAGGAAATATTCCTCCAGTCTTCATTAGCTTAATGTTCACTAAGTCGATGCCACCTTTTTCAATTAGTCTTAGCAAGGATTCTGCTGTATGAATGCTCTCATCAGCCATAATTTTCACATGAGCAGCTTCTCTAATTTGTGCTAAGGAATGAAAGTCAGAAGCTTTTACAGGTTGTTCGATCCATTCAATCATGTAGTCTTTTGTATGTTCGATAAATTTAAGCGTGTCGCTTCGTGTCCATCCTTGGTTGGCATCCACTCTCAACTTAATGCTATCACCAATAGTGTCTCTAATGGCTTTGATCCGTTCAATATCATCTTTAAGTGCCGTTCCTAGTTTGATTTTTATTTGACGGAAGCCTTGGTCTACGAACTGCTTAGCTTCTTCTGCCATTTCGTTAGGGGGCTGGATTCCTACAACTTGAGGGATTTCTAGTTCACTATGGAACTGGCCACCAATTAAATGATATAATGGCTGACTTGTGATTTTTCCCATAAGGTCATATAGAGCGATATCAATTGCCGCCTTTGCCGATGGCACGCCGTATATTTTCTGATTCATTTTTTCATGAATAAAATTGATATTAAACGGATTTTCATTAATAATTAACGGTGCTAACTCATTTCTCAAAATTTGATACGTACTCTCCCATGTCTCTCCTGTAACATGTTGATCAGGAACTGCTTCTCCCCAACCAACGACTCCATCTGCTGTCGTGAGTTTCGTCAAAATAATTGGCATATACTCATAACGTTCATATGCTACTACAAATGACTTTTTTAATCGTAATTTCAGACGAAAAATCTCTACTTTTTTTATTTGCAAGACGATAGATCCTCCTTAACACACCTTCAAATACGAGGCTTTAAATCGGATGGGATAGGGCTCATATATTTTTCGTTGCGTAACCTTGCTTTTAATTCTTCTTTCGCTTGTTCAATTAATCCAGGTGTTTCTATCATTTGAATAGCCGTTGAGGCCATTACTTTTCCTGCTAAAAGCATTCCTTTATGACCAATCGAACTTCCCACTTGTGAAACGGCTTGCCAGCTGTGTAGTGATGTACCGTTCGCAAAACATGTTGTTAGACATTGAGCTGTTGGTGTGACCCAGCTGACATCCGCAACGTCTGTTGAGCCTGTGTTTTTATTGAGTTGGTCTTGTGGGATGACGACATCTGTTAGCACTTTGTCTTCAATCCCCTTTGCCCAGTAACTATTTTTTTCATCATCAGACAGTGTTTCACAAATAGCTTCTGCTAATTTCATTTCTTCATTGGTATAACTGGGACATTCTAAACTCTCAAAGCTCTCGACAATTACTTTATCTATTGTCGTGTTTTGAATTAATTCTGAAGTACCACTATCAAATACGATTTTCACTTCAGTTTCGGTCATTAAAGCAGCCCCTTCTGCAATCTTACATACTCTTTCATAGATTTCCTTTACTTGTTTTGCTTTCGGTGCACGAATTAAATACAATACTTCAGCTTCTGACTGTACAACGTTTGGTGAAAAACCACCAGAATTCGTTATTGCATAATGTACTCTTGCATCCTGGACAATGTGTTCACGTAAAAAATTAACACCGACGTTCATGAGTTCGACTGCATCTAAAGCGCTTCTTCCGAGGTGTGGGGAAGCGGCTGCATGTGCTGAACGGCCTTTAAACTTAAAATACACTTGAGACGTTGCTAAAATGTTCATTTCGGAAACGGCATTTACTGGAGCGGGGTGCCAAGTTAATGCAAAATCTACATCATCAAAAAGACCATCGCGAACCATAAAGGTTTTCCCGTCGCCGCTTTCTTCAGCAGGACAGCCATAATAACGAACCGTACCTGACAATTGGTGTCCCTGCATATAGTCTTTGACTGCAACAGCAGCAGCAAGCGCCCCCGTACCTAGTAAGTTATGGCCACAACCATGTCCATTCCCATTCCTTTCAAAGGGCTCTTTTGTAGCCACGCCTTTTTGTTGACTGAGACCGGCTAGTGCATCGTATTCGCCTAGGAATGCCACGACAGGATTTCCACTTCCGTAACTAGCTATAAATGCTGTACCCATCCCAGCAACTCCCGTTTCTATATCAAACCCTTCTCTTTTCAAGCTTTCACAAAGTAGTTCAGCTGAATGGTTTTCTTGAAAACTCGTCTCTGCATAATCCCAAATTTGATCACTAATTTGAATAAACTTATCTCGTTTTTTTTCAATGATTTCATCTATTAATTTTGTGTGTTTCATCTGTTCCCACAACCCCAATGCATAAAAGTTAAACTGTCCAAATAAATAAATGAGCAATCGTTACAAAAATACCTGCTAATACGTAATGAATTATAATTAATGGCCAAATCCACTTAAACCATTGAACCCATGAGATCTTAGCCATTGCTAATGCTGCAAGGAGCAATCCAGCTGTTGGTGAAAAAATGTTAGAAATTCCATCACCGAATTGGAAGGCAAGCACAGCTGTTTGACGGTCAACCCCAACTAAATCGGCTAAAGGTGAGATAATTGGCATACTCAAAGCAGCTTGTCCGCTACCTGAATTTACAATGAAATTTAATAAACTTTGTACAACGTAAATCCCAAAAGCGGCGAAGGCTGTCGAAAGTCCTGATAAGAAATTAGAAGCTGCATATAGGATTGTATCAATCGTTGCACTGTTTTCAAATACAACTAAAACACCATATGCAAAGCCAACAACGAGTGCCCCAAGTATTAAATCTTCACACCCTTTAGTAAAGGTCTTAGCAATCTTATTAATGCTCATTTTTGCAATTAAGCCTACGATAAGTCCCATAATTAAGAACATCGCAGAAATTTCCTTCATATACCATCCGAGCTCAATAACACCATAAGCTAAAACGAACAGTGTAGCTACTAGAACACCTAGGATCAATCCTTGTCTTGAAGTTAAAGATTGTTGCTTTGAATGTTCCTCACTTATTTCTCTTTGCCGATCAATTTCGTACATAACGCTTTTCGTAGGATCATTTTTAATTTTTCTCGCATAAAGCATGACATAAATAATACTTATCGCTAAAAAGATTAACCAAAAGGTAATCCTAACACCCAAACCAGAAAAAATTGGAATCTCTGCAATCCCTTGAGCAACCCCAATAGTAAAGGGGTTCATAAATGCAGCTGTGAAACCAGTCGAGACTCCAACGAGTACAACGGCTGTCCCGACCATTGAGTCGAAGCCTAGTTTTATCATAATTGGTACCATAATTAAAATGAATGGAAGAACCTCTTCAAACATCCCTACAGTAGCACCAGCAACACTAAAGAATGTCATAACAACAGGAATGATTAAAATTTCCCTTCCTGTAATTCGCTTTGATATACTCCCAAATGCGCCTTCAATGGCTTGTGTTTCTTTAAAGATGTTAAAAGCTCCACCAACAACAAGAATAAAGAAAATGATCACTGCGCCTTGGAGCATTCCTTCATAAACAGCTCCAAACATCCCAAAAACTCCCACAGGATTTGATTCAATTACTTGATATGTTCCATCAACAACGATCACTTGACCTCGTTCATTCGTTGTTCGCTCATATTCACCAGCAGGAATAAAATAAGTTGAGATTGCTGCAATAACAATAAAAGTAAATAAAATAA
The DNA here is from genome assembly GCF_056619965.1 of Halalkalibacter sp. HAAS-P014. Lineage (NCBI taxonomy): Bacteria > Bacillati > Bacillota > Bacilli > Caryophanales > Bacillaceae > Halalkalibacter > Halalkalibacter sp. HAAS-P014. The sequence goes on from NZ_JBWQTV010000021.1 coordinate 61,059, forward strand.
CAAAAGCATGTGGAGTTTCAAACTTTCTTCGTTCTTTTTTAGTTGTTGTAGTTTGTATATTCATAATTTCATCTCCTTTATAAAAAAGTCTTTTGCCTTATACGTGTAAGCGGTGTCATATTTCTCTGGTCTAGCAGCTTAATGTGCTTCGTATATAATCTCCCTTCCTATTTTAGCCTTTAACGACAATTGACGTTATATAGTCGTTTTATGTATAAAGAATATACAGAAAATTTTTAAAAACGTCAAGGTTAATAACAAGTTTCTTTAAAGGTAGTCAAATATATCCTAAAATAAAATAGCGTTGATTGGCCTCCAGAGTAGAGATTGTGGAGAACAACCAACGTTGAATTTCATTGTGAAAAACCTTTCTTTGGGCTCTTTTAATAATTAGATTTTTACTAATCAAAAAAGTTAAAAAAACAGACGGTATACTGATCGAGGACGTCCCTGTTGGTATGGTTGTTCCTCACCTATTTTCTCTGCATATTTAAAGGTAATCAACTTTTTTAGTAACCTTTCTGCACTACGTCGACTAATTTGTAGATACTCCGCTAAATCAATAGCAGTAAAGCTATTTTCATGTCGTAATTTAATAAAATGAATGATTTTCGTTACTGATGCAACACTTATATTTGTGTGGTCAGCAATTTCTAAAATCTTTTGATCTTCGCTTTTTAATCGATAGGTTTGTGTATTTGTTGTTAAGGGGCCAATAATTTCTTTTTCAGCAGTTGCTAGAAAGGCATTATTAGTCATACTATCTTTTTTTGCATGAAAAAGAGCAGCTCTCGCGTTCTCCTCAGCTTCTTTAGCAGTTACACCAAATCCGAAACCGATACTAACTGTAAAATCAGGAATTTTTTCGACCTTTTTTAAAAATGAATTTAAAAAGGGACCCTCGTACATTTGTTCAATACTACTTCTGGTTCCATAGATAATAAACTGTTCCATCCCGATTAACCGAATCGATGTTTCGGTTTCTTTCGCAAGATTTAATAACATTTGTTGTAATATAATCGTTACATCCTGCTTTAAACTTCCGAAATCATGTGTTGAATTGTCCAATTGATTAAATACGACAAGACCTATTGCAATCTCTGAATTTTTACTGATCGCTAATTGACCGTATGTATATGCTTTGTGAATAGAATCTATAATTGCCTTATCAGGAACAATCATATACGAACTAGGGATTCCTAATTGTTGCAAACGTCGGTGAACGAAATCAACGCTTGTGATCGCATATTTACTCTGATTACTTTCCCATAATTCTTTATGGAAATTGATGATCTCCTCCGCATCAAATTGAACCCCTTTTGTTGTAATAATGTCACTATAATCCTTTATCTTCCAGTCCGTAGGCTTTAAATTTAATTCTTTAACAATTTGTTTAATAAATTCTTTTCTATAAACATCAATCGATAATTGGTGTAAGCCATTTGGCTGGTTGAGCATTGTACTAAATAAGGTAAGTGTGAGTGCGTATTCATCTGAAGGAATATAAACCGAAGGCAATTTCATTTGTTCCACTTTCTCTTTTACCATGTAATATGGCAAGGGTCCCGCAAATAATAAGACATCACAATCATGAACTTGGTCAATCAAAGAAATACTATCCATAGGATTATCATAGATATACGGGGTCATTATGATGTCTGGGATTGTTTTTTCATATTTTAAGATGTGATCGATAAACTCTCTTGAACTGAATGTAGCAATTCTAATTTTCATACCTTTCCCCACTTATCTCCAATTTCGTTTTATTTCTTACCATTGTAACAAACTTTGTAAACTAATGGTTTTATCTATGGAATTATTGAGATGAAGCTTCCTTTTTACTAAAATTCTAAACAATAAAAGGCAATATAAGTGCTAATTATGTGAAAATAATACGATTATTAAATAAATTAATGAACTATAATGAATTTAAAGCCCTTACATTTAGGGTTTATGTAAAATAGATTCTATTTAAAAGCCCTCCTCATTGAAAAATCGATGAGCGAAAAGAAATTATATCCTGTGAATGGGAAACCTAAAATGGATCATTATGGATTTAGAATTAGAATGAAAAGTCAAACTAATATGACATTATATAACTTGAATGGAGGAGAGAGTTTATGTTATATCCAATTGCTTCAGAAAGCCGTGTTGTCTTAGATTTAAGTGGGATTTGGAAATTTATGATTGATAAAGAAGTGGGACCAATTGAGGTGTCACAAGCATTGCCTACAGATGAAGTAATGGCTGTTCCTGCTTCATTTAATGATCAGACGGTGTCAAAAGAAGTTCGTGAGCACAGTGGTTATATTTGGTATGAAAGAGAATTTACCGTTGCGAAAGCATTACGTAATGAAAGGTTAGTCTTACGTTTTGGTTCTGCTACTCATGAAGCATGGGTGTATGTAAACGGGAAGGAAGTCGTTCATCATAAAGGTGGATTTATGCCATTTGAAGCTGAAATCAATGACTTTTTAGTAGATGGCGCGAACCGTTTAACAGTCCGTGTGAGCAATCTGTTGGATTATACGACTCTACCAGTTGGTAACTATAGTGAAACGAAAGATGAGAATGGACGCATTATTCGTAAAGTAGATGAAAACTTTGACTTCTTTAATTATGCTGGCTTGCATCGTCCAGTCAAAATATACTCTACCCCACGCAACTACATTGAAGATATTGCAATCGTACCTGAGGTAGATTTGGCTACTAAAAAGGCTGATGTGCAAGTTTCTGTAAATACAGCAGGGAGTTTCGATGAAGTACACATAACAATTATGGACGAGGAAGGCAAACAAGTAGCTCAAACTTCAGGTACAGATGTGAACATGGCTATTGAAAATGTCCAGTTGTGGCAGCCACTTAACGCCTACCTCTATACAGCAAAGGTAGAAGGCATAAAAGGTGGAGAAAGTATTGATGTTTATGAAGAGTCATTTGGTGTTCGTAAGGTTGAAGTTAAGAGTGGCAAGTTCTTGATCAACGGTGAACCGTTTTATTTTAAAGGCTTCGGTAAACATGAAGACACTTTTGTTAACGGCCGTGGCTTAAACGAAGCTTATAATGTACTCGACATTAATTTAATGAAACAAATGGGGGCAAACTCATTCCGTACGTCGCATTATCCGTATTCAGAAGAAATGATGAGGTTATGTGACCGTGAGGGGATTGTCGTAATTGACGAAACACCGGCGGTTGGCTTATTCCACGGATTTGGCTTTGATCTGAGTGCAGAAAAAGCTGGCTCTACTTGGAGCGTTCTTAAGACAACAGAAGCACATGAGCAGGTTATTCGTGAATTAATTGATCGTGATAAAAACCATGCCTGTGTGGTTATGTGGTCGATTGCCAATGAAGCTGCTCAACATGTTGAAGGTGCTCACGAGTACTTTGAACCATTATTCAATCTAGCGCGTGAATTGGATCCACAAAATCGTCCTTGCACGCTTGTAAATATTATGATGGCAACGCCAGAAGATGATAAATGTGCAGACTTAGTTGATGTCATTGCTTTAAATCGTTATTATGGATGGTATTTACAAACAGGTGATTTAAAGGCAGCAGAAGAAGAGACACGTAAAGAGTTGTTAGAATGGCAGGAAAAATATCCAGATAAACCAGTTATGTATACAGAATACGGTGCTGATACGGTAGCTGGTTTCCACAGTGCGTATGGTGAACCTTTCAGTGAAGAATATCAAGAAGATTACTATCGCATGAATAGTAAAGTGTTTGATGAGATACCTAACTTCGTCGGCGAACAATTATGGAACTTTGCTGATTTCCAAACAAAATTCGGAATCATGCGTGTCCAAGGGAACAAGAAGGGAATCTTTACTAGATCGAGAGAACCCAAAATGGTTGTTCGTTATTTAAGTGATCGTTGGAATAGTATTCCAAACCTTGGATATAAGAAATAATTTTATTCGCTACAATACGTTTAGAAGATGCAGATATGTTACTGCAAGTATCTGCATCTTTTGTTTACCCTATAGAATATTGGGGAGAAATGGGGATTAAACTAGGTATTGAAGAAATAGCTGTCATAAAGTAGATGAGCAGAATATTAGCTTGAATCTGAAATCTTAAAAAGATAAAACAGAAAAAAATATAAACTTTTATGAGGATGGCGACTGTTATGAAAAAGGTTGTAACAATGGGGGAAATTATGCTTCGATTATCAACACCTGGACATCAAAGGGTTAAACAAGCTCAATCTTTTGATATCCATTATGGTGGTGGTGAAGCGAATGTAGCAATCGGATTAGCTCAATTAGGACTAAACAGTTCTTTTATTAGTAAATTACCTGATAATGACCTCGGAATTAGTGCTGATCAGTTTTTAACTCGTTATAAAGTTGAGACTAATCACATGCTTTTTGGTGGTGACCGGATCGGAATTTATTTTTTAGAAAAAGGACATTCAATCAGACCTTCTAAAATTATCTATGATCGCAGTGGATCTGCTTTTGCCGGGTCAAAATCGTCTGAATATGATTTCACCAAAATCTTTGAGGGGGCTGATTGGTTCCATATTAGTGGCATTACGCCAGCATTGAATGAGGAAATCTTTCAATTAACGAAACTGGCTCTTACAGCAGCTAAGCAACAAGGGTTAACAACGAGCTGTGACCTTAATTATAGAAGTTCATTATGGTCGTTTGAAGATGCTAGACGAAAGATGACGGAGCTAATGAAGGATGTCGATGTATGTATTGGAGTAGAACCTCTTCAATTAGTAGATGAAAAGGGAAGAGACATCAAAGATAATCTGCCTGAACAGCCTGGCCCAGATGACTATAAAGAGATTATGAAAACCATGCATGAGCGCTTTGGTCTTAAATATATCGCGATGACCTATAGAGATCAGTTATCAGTCAACCACCATCGTTTAAAAGCACTTCTATCTGACGGTAGGGATTTCTATCAATCTTCTGAGATCGATGTCGATATTGTTGACCGAGTTGGCACAGGAGATGCCTTTTCAACAGGATTAATTTATGCATTAATTAACCAATATGAACCACAGTTATCCGTCGACTTTGCAACTGCTTCCTTCGCTCTTAAACATACTGTTGAAGGCGATGTAAATGTTTTAAATTATCAAGAGGTTGAACATTTTGTTCAACACAAGAATTCTTTTTCAATTAAAAGATAAAAGAAGTTAATAATATTATGTTAGTTGTTTTGAAAGATTCATCTGAGTGCAAGAAAAAGGAAAACTACAATAGTTTTTCTTTTTTTTGTCTAGACCGGGTGTGAATCAATTTGGTATGGAAAGAGCAGGCTTAACTCATGGACTATCACCACGAACTGGAAAGCCTGGAGAAATAGCAGAAGCTGCCTTATTCTTAGCGTCTGATGAGTCTAGTTTTGTAAATGGAACAGTTCTGCCTGTTGACGGTGGTTGGACTTCTGCATTTTAAATAGGTAGGATGGTCACATGTATTTTTTAGAGATGTTCATACAAATATAATGTATTTAATGTTCCCTCAGACTATTGTTTTGGGGATTTTTCATGTGAGCAACCCACAAATTTATGAACTACCATTAAATTTGTGAAATATTGAACAAAGTTTCGCTACCTGCATCAACACCTGTATCACTAGCCTCTGTAGAACTACCAGAACCACAACCTGCTAAAACGCCGGTATTTTAATGAAGAACGGAGGAATCGCAGAACGATTAGTTAACTTTGCAAAGGTCCTTGTTGGTAGAATGCCAGGATCATTAGCTCATACAAATGTGGTAGGGAACATGTTATTTGGTTCAATTGCAGGATCTTCAGTTGCATCGGCAGTCGCAATTGGTGGGGTAATGGGACCTATGCAGAAAAAAGAAGGATATGATCCAAGGTTTGCTGCGGCTGTTAATATTGCTTCTGCACCAACGGGATTAATCATTCCACCAAGCCAAACTTTAATTATTTATTCACTTGCCAGTGGAGGAACTTCGATTGCTGCACTTTTCATAGCAGGATATTTACCTGGAATTTTATGGGGTATTGTGTGTATGATCGTCGCATTTGTTATTGCTAAAAGAGCAAAATACCCAGTTCCGGAAAGACCGACTTTTAAAATTGCATTGATCACCTTTTTGCAAGCGATTCCGAGTTTGATGATTATCGTCATCGTCATCGTCATTGGAGGGATTCTTGCTGGAATCTTTACTGCAACAGAAGCAGCGGCAGTTGCTGTAGCTTATACGCTAATTCTATCACTGCTATACGGAAGTGTTAAGCAAAAAGATATTCCTGGAATCTTGAATGAATCGGTCGTTCTTACTTGTATGATTATGCTGCTTGTTGCAGCTTCAGGTGTTATGTCATGGGTGATGTCATTCACTGGTATCCCACAAATGATTAGTGAAAGTGTGTTAAGTATTTCGTCGAATCCGATAATTATTTTATTAATCATTAGTGCAGTTCTACTAGTGGTTGGAACATTCATGGATATTACACCAGCCGTGTTAATCTTTACACCTATATTCTTACCAATTGTAACTAGTTTCGGAATGGATCCGATTCACTTTGGTATTATGATGGTTATGAATTTATGTGTTGGAAATATCACTCCTCCAGTTGGAAGCGCATTATTTGCTGGTGTAAGTGTAGCGAAACTAGAGATAGAGCGTGCAATTAAGCCTCTTTTACCATTCTATGCGGTTATTATTTTGGCCGTATTACTCGTTACATTTATTCCACAAATCTCGTTGTTCCTTCCTAATTTATTAGGGTTATAGTATTTTGAGTAGAAGAAATTGAAAGCCATTCTAGAATTATCTGGAGTGGCTTTTTAGTTTGAACCTAATGGGTTAATGGTAGAGGGTTTTACTACTCTTGAACTGTATGAATGAACATATAATTCAAATGCTATTGAAGGAAATACATTAATAATCAACGAAACGAAGGTAGTTCTAGAAGGGATTACTGTTGGTGACAAGACGATGCACGAACATTTGGAGGTTCTTAATCACGTGATGCTATCTCATATGCAGGGAGATTGTACAAAAGGCATTGAAGATGGAGTAGCTGAAGGTATCGTATAGCTAAATACACTTTCCCAAGAGTTGGCTTTGGTAATATTTTAACCTGGCTATGACAGACAGTGACCAAAGAAGACTAGCTCAAACTATCAAATGATTATATAATCTAAAAAGATTCGAAGTATTTGAAAAAGGGGGGCTGAAAGTTGAAGGTTGATGTTGAAAAGTTTAAAGAGTTAACCAATTTTGATAATGTTTTAGTGGCCGATAAAAAAGGCACAATTATTTTCTATGATTTAGCAGATTTAAATGTACTTAAAGAACTTGATAGCAGACCTGAGGATTTTTTAGGGAAAAAAATAACGACATTTTATAAAAATATAACATGCGAAAATAGTACAGTTTTAAGCGTATTAAAAAGCGGCACCCCTTTATGTAATGTAAAACAAAAAATGATTACAAATAAAGGAAGTATGATTGAATCAATTAGTTCAACGTACCCGATAAAAGAAAACGGAGAAGTTATTGGGGCCATTGAATTTTCAAAACACTATTATCAAAAAGAAAATATTCATTCTTTAGATAAATATTCAAGCCATCAAATTTATCGAAAGAACAATACGATATATACGATTGATGATATTGTAACTGCTAATTCAAAGATGAAAGCGATTAAAGATAAATTAATTAAGATCGCTAAGACGGATTCTACAGTTTTAATTTACGGAAAAACAGGGACTGGAAAAGAGGTAGTTGCACAAGCGATTCATAATTTAGGTGATCGTTACAACAAGCCATTTATTTCCCTCAACTGCGGTGCAATACCAGAAACGTTACTAGAAAGTACATTGTTTGGTACAACCAAAGGGAGTTTTACTGGTTCAGAAGATATGCCAGGTTTATTTGAACAAGCTGAAGGTGGTACGTTGTTTCTTGATGAAATTAATTCCCTTGAAAAAAACTTGCAAGTAAAACTATTGAAAGCCATTGAAGAAAAAACAATTAGAAGAATTGGTGGAAAGAAAAATATTCATCTAAATATAAGAGTCATATCAGCTACAAATGAAGACCCTGAAGCTTTATTAGCAGAGAAAAGAATAAGAGAAGATTTATTTTATCGAATTGGCGTCGTCCTCATTAACTTACCTACGTTAGAGGAGCGAAAAGATGATATAAAACTGTTACTTGATTACTATATCAATTTTTATAATAGTAATATGAACATAAGAATTGACGATGTTCAAGAAGGTGTGATTGAATGCTTTGAAAATTACCATTGGCCTGGAAACATCAGAGAGCTGAAAAATGCTGTCGAAACAGCTTATAATCATCTCTCCTCAAATATAATGACAATGAGTGATATACCCGAAAGAGTTCATAATTATAAGAAACGAAACACAGTAATCAATGAAGGTATGATAGTAGGACGTAAATCATTAAAGGATTCGGTTGAGTACTATGAAAAAGAGATTATCGTTAGAGAGTTAACAGAAGCGAATGGCATTATTGCAGAAACAGCAAGAAGGTTAGGGATCTCTAAGCAGTCGCTGAAGTATAAAATGGCCAAGTACAACTTAAGGTAAAAATTTTTTTACGAATGAGGGGGGAAATTTTCCCCCCTTTATTTTATTGTTTTAGGGAATTTCAAGAAAAATAAATCTAATGATTGATCATTTTCGACAAAATATTCACCGGAATTTTTAGTTTTCAACATTTTATTTCATTATGAAATGCTATAAGAATAGTTTTTTTTATTGTGAATAATAAAAGAGCTTTATTTACTAGTAGAAAAAAGTTCACGTAATTTTAATAATTGGCATAATAATTGCATTTTTAAGAGGGAGATCAATGAAGGTGGTGTTCTACTCATGGATTTATCCCAAATATGAAGATTTAATAAAAATAATGTAATTAAGGTATGCGATAGATATGAGTAAACGTATTCAAGATAGCTTTATTTTAGGGTTTACATTATTCTCAATATTCTTTGGTTCGAATTTAATCTTTCCACCTGCGATCGGGCTTATAGCTGGGTCAAATTGGCCAGTGGCGATGATAGGTTTTGCTCTTGCCGGAATTGTACTTCCTGCATTAGCAGTTATAGCTATTTTAAATTCAGAAGGTAGGTTAGAAGTACTAACCGCTCCAATCAGTTCACGATTTTATAAAATTTTTAATGTGATAGTCATAGTTGGGATCGGTTTGACTGTTGGAATACCACGAACTGCAGCTACAGCGTATGAAATTGGTATTCATTCACTATTTCCAAGCATCCCCGCTGTTGGTGCAATACTAGTGTATTTTAGTCTAAATTGTTATTTTGCGATAGATAAGTCAAATGTCATGGACAAAATTGGAAAGGTTATGATACCAGCTTTATTAATTGTTTTAATGTTTATCATAATCATAGGGGTTTTCAATCCTATCGGAGTACCTATTGTAACTGAACTTGAATCGCCGTTTTCCTATTCCTTCATAAATGCTTATCAGACAGGTGACCTATTAACAGGTATAATCTGTGCATCTATTTTTATATCAGCAACGATTAGTAAAGGTTATAAGAGTAAATCGGACGTGAAGAAGATCACCATTGGTGGAACCATCATTGCGGCGATTGGACTAACGGTTGTGTATGGGGGACTGTTATACATTGGTGCTACAGGAAGTAGTTATTTTTCAAGTGAAATTGAAAATACTGCTCTTGTGATAGGCATTGTTTTTGAACTAGCTGGAACCTATGGTTTGATAGCGTTAGCAATTGCAGGAGTACTAGCTTGTTTAACTACTTCAATTGGTTTGACCGCTGCTTCGGCAGAGTTTTTGAGTAATATAACCAACAACAAAATTAGTTATCGAAAAGTTGTTTTTATCATCTGCACGATTGGTGTAATTGTTGGCTCACTTGGGGTAGATAAAATTATCGCTTACACACTCCCGTTATTTATGGCGGTTTATCCAACTGCTATTGTACTCGTTTTCTTAGGATTGTTTCGAAGTTATATTCCAAATGCAGGTTCCTATAAGGGTATGGTCTATACTACCATGATTGTTAGTATTTTCGATACAATCGGTCTTGTAGTAGAAGTTCAATTTATCAGTATGTTGATTTCTTTATTACCTTTTAGTTCACATGGATTTTCATGGCTAATTCCTGCAATTATTGGCTTTATTCTTGGTACTGTAATCTACAAAATTACTGAAGGGAAAAAAATGAGTAGTTTTAAATCCACTCCATTACGAAAAAAAGCATAATGTTCGACATTATATGGCTCTTACTATTTGGAGTCTCATAATTATTTGAAGTGTAAGATTAGATATAAAAAGGAAGAGGAGGAAAACAGCGATGAGTATGACAAAAGTAGATAAATTAATTTTTACAAATGGTAAGATCTTTACAGCAAATCCAGAACAACCATATGCAACTGCGATGGCAGTCCGTGAAGGGAAAGTTGTTTGGATTGGAAATCAAGAAGATTTAGAAGAAAATATCGACGGTGAAATTGTTGATTTGCAAGGGAGAAGGGTTTTACCAGGGCTGATTGATGCTCATTTACACCCTGTATACTTAGCGAATGCATCAAAGCAAATTGCCTGTACCGCACCGCTTGTCAATTCAATTGGTGATTTAATTCAAGAAATTCAAAAGCAGTGTCAAGTGCAAGACAAAGGTACATGGATTGAAAGCTGGGGATATGATGAGGGGAAATTGAGTGAAGGAAGAGCTCCAAATCGTTGGGATTTAGATCGGGCTACAACAGAGTTTCCGGTCATCGTAACCCGTACTTGTGCTCATATTATTTCTGTTAATAGTGTTGCGTTAGAAATGGCCGGAATTACGAAGGACACGCCAAATCCAGCTGGAGGACAAATTGATCGAGATGCTAATGGTGAACCAACAGGGGTTTTACGAGAGAATGCAAAAGATTTAGTGACAAAGATTATGCCTGTAAAAACACTTGAGGATAATGCATGTACTCTAGCTGAACTAAGCCCGCAACTTCTTGCGCATGGTATTACAGCGATTACAGATCTAATGGCCAAAAGAGGCCCAGTTGATTATTTAGATATGTATAATGACGCACGTGACAAAGGCCTCAAACAACGTACGGTCCTCTATTATGTATGGGAGGATTTACAGAATGAAACGAACTTTTTAGATAAGAACAAAACTAACACTGAAAACCCAATTCATATTGGGGGGATTAAGTTGTTCTCCGATGGAAGTGTGTCTGGCCAGACAGCTTGGGTAAATCCACCTTTTAAAGGTGAAGAAGGAGTTTATGGAATCCAAATGACTTCAGAGGAGGAGTTATTAGCAGCAGCTGAAGTTGCTAAGGAAAACCAGATTCAACTAGTTATCCATGCAATGGGTGAGCAAGCCATTGATTTCATTATCAATACGTTTTATGAAAAAGAAGGATGGTTGAAAGATGCACCTTCAATTAGAATAGAACATGCTTCATTGCCAACGAATGAAGCTATCGAGCGAGCTGCAAAAGCAGGTATCGCTTTTGTTACTCAACCGATTTTTCTTTTCGCAGAAATTGAAAGTTATTTAAACAATTTAGGTGAAGAAAGAACGAAACAATCATATCCTGTTAAATCAATGTTAGAGGCAGGTGTACCAGTTGCTTTCTCTTCTGACGCTCCAGCAACTGCATGGGCAGATCCCGTTAATCCATTTGTTGGCTTGAAATCAGCTGTTACACGTGTAGCTTATGACAATACTGATACTGGTCAAGAGGAGCGCGTAGATATAGAAACAGCGATTACATTGTATACGCGAACTGCCCAAGAGATTACACGTATTCCTAGAATCGGTCAGCTTGCACCAAACTACCATGCTGACTTTATTGTTCTAGACCAGGATATTTTAGAAATTAGACCAGAAAATATTGATAAGGTTTGTGTAGACGAGACATATATCGGTGGTAGATTAGTTTATCAAAAGCTTTGCGAAAAGGTATAAGAAATACATTGTTATTAATACACATTGGAAGCTTCACAAAAAGGGGAAGGTTATTTCTTGATAATATTTAGGGGGTAATAATTATGTTAGTTCAATCGTTAAAACATGAAGTCGAGAAGGTAAAGAATGATGTAATTGAATGGAGACGTCATTTTCATCGCAATCCTGAATTATCGTATCAGGAAGAAAAAACATCACAATATGTTTTTGATACGCTTCAATCGTTTGGAAACCTTGAGGTTACGCGTCCTACAAAATATAGTGTGATGGCGAGGTTAATAGGACCTCAACCAGGGAAAACGTTAGGGATACGAGCAGATATGGACGCTCTCCCAATCCTGGAAGAAAATGATTTTGATTTTGTATCCCAAAATCCAGGTGTGATGCATGCATGTGCGCATGATGCACATACAGCAATGCTTTTAGGGACAGTGAAGATACTCTCTGGAATGAAAGATCAAATAAAAGGCGAAGTACGCTTTTTTTTCCAACATGCTGAGGAGCATTTTCCAGGAGGGGCGCAGGAAATGGTTGATGCTGGTGTTATGGAAGGCGTAGATGTAGTTATTGCAGCCCACTTGATGTCGCATCTTGATCTAGGGAAAATAGGAATTGCCTATGGGCCGGCAATGGCTTCTGCTGACGCCTTTTGGATTACGGTAAAAGGTAAGGGAGGCCACGGTGGTATGCCTCATCAGGCAATTGACAGTATTGCAGTTGGTGCACAAGTTGTGTCAAACCTTCAGCATATTGTAGCTCGTAATACCGATCCTCTTGATAACCTTGTTCTTTCTATAGGGAAATTTGTTGGGGGAGAAGCCGGAAATGTAATTGCTAATTCTGTAGAGATTAACGGAACGGTTCGAAGTTTTGATGTGAAATACCGTGAAACGATGCCAGCTCTTATGGAAAGAGTCGTAAAGGGGATTACTGAAGCGCATGGTGCAACATACGACTTAAAGTATGATTGTGGATATCGCCCAGTTATTAACAGTGATGAGCCTACTAAAATAATAGAAGAAACAATTCGCGAGGTTTACGGAGATGAAGTAATTGAAATACAGAAACCAGTAATGGGTGCTGAAGATTTTTCTGCCTTTTTGCAAAAGGCTCCGGGTTGTTATTTCATGATTGGTGCACGGAATGAAGAAAAGGGAATTATTTATCCACACCATCATCCACGTTTTGATATTGATGAAGATGCGATGGAATACGGGGTGGGGATTTTTGTAAACGCTGTATTTAAAATCTTAGGATAGTGTCGGATCTATTATGGTAAAAAAAGTTAATACAAATGGTAAGAAGGTGTATAAAAAAAATGTGAAAGTGGGGAAGCGAATGGGCAACGCTTTACGTAAAGAAATAAAGGGAGAAGTACCTCAGAAGAAGCGGTGGGAGTTACCACATGTGTATGTTATTCTATTTTCATTATTAGCTGTAGCCTATGTAGCTACATTGATAGTCCCAAAAGGACAGTTTGAAAGAATAGAAGGTCCTATGGGAGCACCAATTATCGTGCCAGGGACATTTCAGTATATAGAGGGAGAGAATCTTACTTTATTTGATTTGATGTTCGCGATCCCAACCGGAATGGTTCAGGCAGGTGAAATCATTTTTGGTGGCTTAATGATCGGAGCGTTGTTTGTAGTCCTAGAGCGAACAGGGCTCCTAAGTTTAGTGCTTCACAAAATTATTTCAACATTCAAGAAAAACAAAATCCTTGTGATCCCGGTATTAATGATTCCAATGGGGCTTTTTACGACTTTTACAGGTGCAATGGAACTTGCCTTCATCTACATTCCAATTATGATTCCACTAATATTGAAGATGGGCTATGATCGCTTTACAGCTACGGCGATGGTACTTGTTAGTACTGGTGCAGGCTTTTCGGTTGCACTAACTGCTCCGGCGACAGTGGGACTAGCACAAACCATATCAGATTTGCCATTGTATTCTGGAATTGAGCTTCGTGCAATGATTTTAGCTGTTGTCCTACTTAGTGGAATCTGGTATGTTTGGCGGTATGCTAGAACTATTGAACGAGATCCTTCGCAGGGTTATTTGTATGGCGATGGGTTAGATGATCAATATATCAAGGAAGAAGAGGAAGTCATCAGAAAAATCTCGAAAAGACAAATGGCAGCTATCGCCTTTTTGATTTTTGGTATGGGGGTCATGATTTATGGCTTGTTAAACTGGGGCTGGTATTTTATTGAAATTGGTGGATGGTATGCGTTTATGAGTATCGTCCTCGGCCTAATTTGTGGTTTGAATGCAAATACGATCGCAGAATCATTTAATGAAGGATTCAAAAAAATGATCGTTGCTGCTGTAGTCATAGGTTTATCAAGATCAATTTCAGTTATTCTTCAAGAAGGGAACATTCTAGATACCGTTATTTATGGCGTTAACGAAGTAGTAAGTGGGTTGCCAGTATCAATTGCTGCCATAGGAATGTTTGTCGTTCAAGGTTTATTCAACTTCCTAGTTGGGTCTGGTAGTGGACAGGCTCTAATAACAATGCCAATTATGAGCGGTTTAGCTGATTTACTTGGAGTGTCCCGACAAACAGCAGTATTAGCTTTTCAATTTGGTGACGGGTTTACAAATCTTATTTACCCAGTAAGCTTGGTTCTAGCCATGCTTGCTCTGGCACAAATTCCGTTTACAAAGTGGCTCAGGTTTATTATCCCTCTCATATTAGTATGGACTGGAATTGCCGTTACATCTTTAATTATCGCTCAATATATTGGGTGGTAACGAATTTGAATATCGTTATAAATAGTAATAAAAAACCTCCCGATTGAGCCGACCCCCAAAAGTTTGGTCTAACTTTTGGGGGTCACCTTAGATGTGGAGGTTTTTTATTACGTATCTTTACTTAATCGCTTCATTCTATACTGCAGACTTTGTCTACTAAGGCCCAGTTCTTTTGCGGCATTTGTTATATGATACTTATGTCTATCAAGTGCTTTATTTATATAATAATCTTCAGCCTCTAGTAAGAAATCTTTCAGGTTACGTAAAGGTTGTTGCTGATCATTTGCTGTAAAATCATGGACGCTAATAATTGACTGCTCTTGTGGCAAAGAGTTTTGTGGTTTACTTCGAAAATTATATGGCAAGTGTGATAACTCAATCACGTTTTCATCAATCATTAAATTTATTGCCCCTTCAATGACATGCTCTAATTCTCTAATGTTTCCGGGCCAGTCATAATTGGTTAATAGTGTTAAGACTTCATCCGAAACACCTTTCACATTGACTTGGAACATGTGATTGTATTTCTTAATGAAAAAGTCCATTAAAAGAATAATATCTTCTTTACGTTCACGAAGAGGAGGGATAAAAAGTGATACGACACTAAGTCGATAATATAAGTCTTTTCTTAGTCGTTGGTTTGCTATGGCCTCAATCGGATCTTCATTAATTGTTGAAAGAATTCGTACATCAATTTTTCGATCAACAGTATCTCCAATTCTTCTAATTGATTTTTCTTGGATTGCTCTCAATAGTTTTGCCTGTAACATAGGGCTCAATGAGTTAATTTCATCTAGTAGGAGTGTGCCTCCTTCGGCTTGTTCAAACAATCCCGGTCGGTCAGTTGCTCCTGTAAATGCACCTTTTTTTGTGCCAAATAATAAACTTTCTATTAAATTATCTGGCATTGCTGCGCAGTTTTGAGAAATAAAGGGTGCGGATGCACGTTCACTTCCGTTATGAATACTTTGGGCAAATAATTCTTTACCCGTTCCTGTTTCCCCGACTATGAGTACGGAAGACGATGTACGAGTGGCTCTTTTTGTGTTTTCAATTACTTCCTGAATTGCAGAGCTCTTTCCGATGATACTATCAAATGTATAACGGGTGTTTCCGTTACTCTTTATATTGTTTCTAATTAATCGTTCGATAACGGTTACATCTTTTGCTACTTCAATTGCCCCGATTGGTGTATCTCCATCATAAACAGGAAAGGTGTTATTAATCGTCGTTATTTCTTTACCTTTATTATTAAAATAGGTTTGTTTTTCATTTTTAACCTCTTTCCTATGATGTAAGGCATTAAGCAAAGTACTCCCCTGGCCCTCTTCGAACATAAATACATCAAGAAAATCTTTGTTAATAACTTCTTCCTTTTTCATCGACTCCATTTCCATCATTTTACTATTATAAATAATCGTTCTTCCTTTTTGGTCAATGGCGTGAACACCAACATCGATTTCATTTATAAGGGTTTCATAAATTTTTTGGATTTGCAAAAGTTGATCTAAGTTTTGCTTTTGTGACATATCCCATTCCCCCTATATCTTTTCTTTATTTTTATTTTAATTGTTAGTGAAGAGATACGCAAATTTTTTTTTCGTTATTAAAATGATTTTAAAGATGGAGGTAAAAAAAATTTGCTCATATAAATGAAAATACCACTCAAGTAAGCATTTAAAAAGTGGCACGATATTTGCAATATAAATTTGTGTGAAACAAGTTTGAGTAATGGAGGGGTTGTCATGGAACTTGTATTTAAAAATTTTTTCCTCTTTTTATCAAGAAATAAAGTTCTAACGAAGAGTGCTAAACGATGGGGCCTTAAATTTGGTGCATCCCAAGTCGTTGCTGGTGAGACAATTGAAAGTGCTATTTTAACGGTGAAGAAACTAAATGCCAAAGGGCTTGTCTGTACTGTTGATCATTTGGGTGAGTTTGTCTTTAGTCGGCAAGAAGCTATAGATTCAACCGATTATTGCATAAAAACATTAGATGCTATTTACGATGCTGGAGTAAATTGCAACTTATCTTTAAAAATGACGCAATTAGGATTGGATATAGATGAAAAGCTATGTTTAGAAAATATGAAACGTATATTAGATACAGCAAAAAAATATAACAATTTTGTTCGTATAGATATGGAAGATTATGAACATTATCAGGTGACATTAGATCTTTTTAATCATTTGTATGAACAATATAAAGGCCATGTAGGGACAGCAATTCAAGGGTATTTATATCGTGCAAAGGACGACATTGAAAACTTAAAAGGCGTAAACCTGCGTTTAATTAAAGGGGCATATAAAGAGCCAGTGGAGGTCGCTTATCAAGATAAAAAAGAAGTTGATAAAAACTACGTAGAAATTATTAAACAACATTTATTAAATGGTAGCTACACAGCCATTGCGTCCCATGATCATGTAATTATTAATGAGATTAAAAGTTTTTGTAAAGAAAACAATATTTCAAATGATCAATTTGAGTTTCAAATGCTTTATGGATTTCGAACAGAATTACAAGAGCAAATGGCCAAAGAAGGATATAAAATGCGAATTTACGTACCGTATGGGAACGACTGGTATGGATATTTTATGAGAAGGTTAGCTGAAAGACCACAGAACGTTGCCTTTGCGTTAAGGGGATTCTTCTCTAAATAAATACTGTATTAGCAAAAAAAATTTGCAAAGTGAAAACATAATAGGGAAATTAATTTTGCTATGAAAGGTATTATTATTTAAAAAATTTGCTAAAGGTGAATCTCAAATCTATTATAATCTAAAAATCAAAAAAAATTGTTGTCTTAAAAGCTTGCTAGGTATGGATATAATGAGCATTTATCATCGTGAAATATAAAATTTGATTTTATTGGCATGAAGTTTGCAACTAGTAGTAAGTGAAGAAACATTTGTAACTGTAAGGATTACTTATTATCTATATAAAATGACGAGGTGTATAAAATGGCAGCTATAACTTCTGTAGACCAACCGAAAAATTTACAAGTTGATCAACAAAAGAGTCTTCTAGACTCCACTCAAATTGTTATTAAAGAAGCTCTCACAAAATTAAAATATTCAAATGAAGTGTATGAACTGATGAAAGAGCCACAAAGAATGTTAACAGTTAGAATACCTGTACGAATGGACGATGGTAAAGTGAAGATTTTTACTGGTTATCGTGCTCAACATAGTGATGCTGTTGGTCCTACAAAAGGTGGGGTTCGTTTTCATCCAGATGTCACCGAAGAGGAAGTGAAAGCGCTAGCAATCTGGATGAGTTTAAAATGTGGCATTTCGGATTTGCCTTATGGTGGAGGAAAAGGTGGAATTATTTGCGATCCAAGGGAAATGTCAATGCTCGAATTAGAGCGCCTCAGTCGTGGTTATGTTCGCGCTATTAGTCAGTTGGTTGGTCCAACAAAAGACATTCCTGCTCCTGATGTATTTACAAACTCACAAATTATGGCATGGATGATGGATGAATATAGCCGGATTCGTGAATTTGATTCACCAGGTTTCATTACTGGAAAACCGTTAGTTCTTGGTGGTTCTCACGGACGTGAAACAGCGACAGCGCGAGGGGTTGTCATTTGTGTTGAAGAAGCAGCGAAACGTGTTGGAATTGATCTTAAAGGTGCAAAAGTAGTCGTTCAAGGATTTGGTAACGCCGGCAGTTATTTGGCCAAATTTATGCATGATGCAGGAGCAAAGGTAGTTGGCATTTCTGATGCATATGGAGCTCTATATAAAGAAGAAGGTCTAGATATTGAATATCTACTAGATCGTCGTGACTCATTTGGAACAGTGACGAAACTGTTTAAAGATACCATTACAAACGAAGAGTTATTAGAGTTACCGTGTGACATTTTGATTCCAGCAGCGATATCGAATCAAATCACAGCGGATAATGCTAACGAAATTAAGGCGAAAGTCGTAGTTGAAGCAGCGAACGGTCCAACAACATTAGAAGCTACAGAAATATTAACAGAACGAGGGATACTATTAGTCCCTGACGTACTAGCTAGCTCGGGTGGCGTTACTGTATCTTATTTTGAATGGGTTCAAAACAACTTAGGTTATTATTGGTCAGAAAATGAAGTTGCCGAAAAACTTCAGAGTACCATGGTGAAATCATTCACTGATATTTATAACACATCAAAAGTTCATAACGTGAATATGCGTTTAGCTGCTTACATGGTGGGTGTACGTAAGATGGCAGAAGCTTCACGTTTCCGTGGTTGGGTGTAAGCATTTAATCAATTTTCAAAACAGGGAAATCCAAGTTTGCCAAACTGTGGTGCTTGGATTGACCTATTATTACTTTTATATATCAAGCTGACTTAAAAAGGAGTAAAAATTATGGTTCAAACTGGTACAGATCGCGTAAAAAGAGGAATGGCTGAAATGCAAAAAGGTGGCGTCATTATGGACGTTGTCAATGCAGAACAAGCAAAAATAGCCGAGGAGGCGGGTGCCGTAGCTGTTATGGCACTTGAGCGTGTCCCTGCAGATATCCGTGCGGCCGGTGGAGTTGCTCGTATGGCAGATCCAACAATCGTTGAAGAGGTAATGAATGCTGTTTCCATTCCGGTCATGGCAAAAGCAAGAATTGGTCACATCGTTGAAGCAAAAGTACTTGAGGCGATGGGTGTTGACTATATCGATGAAAGTGAAGTATTAACACCAGCTGATGAAGTGTATCACCTTTATAAGCATGATTTCACGGTTCCATTTGTTTGTGGTGCACGTGATTTAGGAGAAGCTGCTCGGCGTATTGGTGAAGGTGCATCAATGATTCGCACGAAAGGTGAACCAGGTACAGGGAATATTGTTGAAGCTGTTCGCCATATGCGTATGATGCAAGCGCAAATTAAAAAAGTAGCTTCTATGTCAACGGATGAGCTAATGACAGAAGCAAAAAATATTGGCGCTTCTTATGATTTATTACTTCAAATTAAAGAAACAGGCAAGTTTCCAGTTGTGAACTTCGCTGCAGGAGGAGTAGCGACTCCTGCAGACGCTGCATTAATGATGCAACTTGGAGCAGACGGAGTATTTGTAGGATCAGGAATCTTTAAATCTGATAACCCTGAGCGCTTTGCACGTGCGATTGTTGAAGCAACGACTCATTACGAAGATTATAAACTGATTGCTGAATTATCAAAAGGACTGGGTACAGCAATGAAAGGGATTGAAATTTCCAATTTACAGCCGTCTGAACGTATGCAAGATCGTGGTTGGTAATAACCACTATGACTCACAAGAGCAAGAATAACAGCCCGAAGCAATTTACTAACTAGTGTTGCGTATTTCATTAAATATGTATAGGAAATGTGGCATGTTATTGCATTATAGATTAAATAACACAAGAGTTGAGTTGATATTTATAAGAGGAGAGATGAGGAATTGAATAGTTATCGCGTAATTACAAGTGGTTCTACTGGCGTTGTTGAAAAGGTCTTAGTAAATGAAGGGGATTATGTTTATGAATGGGAGCCTTTATTTGTAATTAAGTCTGAAAATGGAATCCTAGAAAAAGTAGAGCTAGGGGCAAGTGGAAAGGTTAACAAAATATCTGTTAACCCAGGAGATAAAATCATATCAGAAATGCCCCTTGGTGTTCTAGAAGAAGATTGTCTCCCGAGGGGATGTGACTAAGCAAGTAGTCACGAGAAATAAGATCAGTACAATCGCAAAATATTTTTTCTTTAAACGCAAAATATTTTATTCAAGCAAAGGATTTTTGCGTTTAGTATTGCTGATTTCAGAAAAAATTTGCTCGTCAGTAAAAAACTATGTAATAAGTAAAAATAAAGAAAGATTATAAACCATCTAGATAAGGGGTTATGATGATTTCTTTAAAAAAGTCTACTAGTTTTGGCACGTAAATTGCATTGAGTTTTATGTATAGAAAATCTCATAAGATATCAAACAAATTAAACTAGAAGGAGAGATACAACATGATCGATTATAAGCACGAACCATTTACAGACTTTACGGTAGAAAAAAATAGAAAAGAGTTTGAAGCAGCATTAAAGCAAGTAGAAGCAGAGCTTGGTAAGGATTATCCACTTATTATTGGTGGGGAAAGAGTGACGACGGAAGAGAAAATCATTTCTGAGAATCCTTCAAATAGAGAGCAACTTGTTGGTAAAGTTTCAAAAGCGAATGCAGAATTAGCAGAACAAGCAATGAAAGTAGCAGATCAAACATTTAACAAATGGAAAAAGTGGGACCCAGAAGTTCGCGCGGATATTTTATTCAAGGCAGCGGCAATCGTTCGTCGCCGTAAGCATGAATTTTCTGCATACCTTGTTTACGAGGCAGGTAAGCCTTGGAAGGAAGCAGATGCTGATACAGCAGAGGCAATTGATTTCTTAGAATATTACGGTCGTCAAATGATTGAATTAAAGAAAGGTTATCCAGTTGAAAGCCGTAAAATTGAAAAGAATAAATTATCCTACATTCCATTAGGAGTAGGTGTTGTCATTTCACCTTGGAACTTTGCCTTTGCAATTATGGCAGGGATGACATCAGCTGCACTTGTTACAGGGAATACAGTTCTATTAAAGCCAGCAGAAACGACAGCAGTTGTCGCTTATAAATTTATAGAAGTACTTGAAGAAGCAGGTCTTCCTGCAGGCGTTGTTAACTTTATCCCTGGTAGTGGACCAGAAGTTGGAGCCTATTTAGTTGAGCATCCTAAAACGCGTTTTATAAGCTTCACTGGATCTCGTCAAGTTGGTGTTGAAATCTATGAAAAAGCTGCTAAAGTACAACCAGGCCAAATTTGGTTAAAACGTGTTGTCGCTGAAATGGGTGGTAAAGACACTATCGTTGTTGATAACACTGCAGACCTTGACCTGGCAGCACAATCAATCGTTCAATCTGCATTTGGATTCTCTGGACAGAAATGTTCTGCGTGCTCAAGAGCAGTCATTCATGAGGATGTATATGATGAAGTATTGGAAAAGGCGCTTGTGCTAACGAAAGAATTAATAGTCGGTGAACCAGTGAATGATACGAATATGGGGCCAGTAAACGATCAAAAAGCGTTTGATAAAGTAATGAGCTATATTGAAATAGGAAAAGAAGAAGGTCGTTTAGTTGCTGGAGGAGAAGGTGATAACTCGAAAGGTTATTTCATTCAACCTACGATCTTTGCTGATGTCGATGAGAATGCAAGAATTATGCAGGAAGAAATTTTCGGACCAGTCGTTGCGTTCTGTAAAGTAAAAGACTTCAATCATGCACTTGATGTTGCCAATAACACAGAGTACGGATTAACTGGTGCTGTTATAACAAATAATCGTGCAAATATGGAAAAAGCACGTGAAGAATTCCATGTCGGAAATCTGTATTTTAACCGTGGATGCACAGGTGCGATTGTCGGATATCACCCATTTGGTGGATTTAATATGTCTGGAACAGATTCTAAGGCAGGAGGACCAGACTACTTATTACATTTCACTCAAGCTAAACTAACTTGCGAGCAACTTTAATATAGGAGGTATAGTATATGTCTATGACAACAAAAACAAACTCAATTATTGAAACTACAGAGAAATATGGTGCGAAAAACTATCATCCTCTACCAATCGTTATTTCTAAAGCAGAAGGTGTATGGGTAGAAGATCCAGAGGGTAATAAATATATTGATATGTTAAGTGCGTACTCTGCGCTTAACCAAGGTCACCGTCATCCTAGAATCATTCAAGCACTTAAAGATCAAGCAGACAAAATTACGTTAACATCACGCGCTTTTCATAACGATCAACTAGCACCTTTTTATGAAAGAGTTTCAAAGTTAACTGGAAAAGAAATGCTTTTGCCAATGAATACGGGTGCAGAAGCAGTTGAAACAGCGATTAAAGCTGTTCGCCGCTGGGCTTATGACGTGAAGGGTGTGCCTACCGGCCAAGCTGAGATTATTGTTTGTGAAGATAATTTCCACGGTCGCACAATGACAGCCGTTTCTCTTTCTTCAAATGATGAATATAAGCGTGGGTTCGGTCCGATGCTTCCAGGCATTAAAATAATCCCATATGGTGACTTAGATGCATTAGAAAAGGCGATTACACCGAATACAGCAGCATTTATGCTAGAACCAATTCAAGGTGAAGCAGGAATCATCATCCCACCAGAAGGATTCTTAAAAGCAGCGCAAGAGCTTTGTAAAAAGGAGAATGTCTTATTCGTTGCTGATGAAATCCAAACAGGACTTGCGAGAACTGGAAGAATGTTTGCGTGTGAGTGGGAAGATGTTGAACCTGATGTATATATTCTTGGTAAAGCACTTGGTGCTGGCGTTATGCCAATATCTGTTGTTGCCGCAAACAGCGATATTCTTGGTGTATTTGAACCAGGATCACACGGTTCTACATTTGGAGGGAATCCACTTGCTTGTGCCGTTTCTGTTGCTGCATTAGATGTTATTGTTGAAGAGAATCTAGCGGAACGTTCTGACGAGCTAGGCTCGTATTTCCAACAGAAGTTAAAAGAAATTGACAATTCAATTATTAAAGAAGTACGTGGTAGAGGATTATTCATCGGTGTTGAACTAACTGTTCCGGCAAGAAGCTATTGTGAAGAGTTAAAGCAAGTCGGCCTGTTATGTAAGGAAACTCATGTGAATGTTATTCGCTTTGCACCACCACTAGTCATGACGAAAGAAGACCTTGACTGGGCGATTGATCGTATTAAACAAGTGTTAAGTAAATAATAATTTCGCAACAGAAATTGAGAAAAGTCTGATATGCCAGAGGGTGTATCGGACTTTTTTTATAAGATTACTAATTAAAGTTAGTGTTTCCCAAGACAAAACTCTAGGAAAGGTTTTATTTTTTTAAAAAAATATCTTGAATTAGAGATATATTAAATGGTAATATACTTATTAGAACTAAAAAACAAAATTAACGGAGGGAAAATGATGTTAAACAAAAGTGAACTTGGAAATTTATTATTACGACTTGTGTTAGGAGCTGTATTTCTAGCGCATGGTGCCACGAAATTTCAGGGTGGTATTGAAAATACAGTAGGATGGTTCGATAGCATTGGTATACCTGGAGGATTTGCATATGTGGTGGCAATCATTGAATTAGTCGGAGGGATCGCTCTAATTCTTGGTTTAGGAACTCGTATTGCTTCTGTGTTGTTAGGAGCAATTATGATTGGAGCCATCTTTACAGTGAATTTAGCAGCTGGCTTTTTAGATGGATATGTTTTTGATTTAGTATTATTAGCTATTGCAGCTCATCTAGCATTAAACGGTAGTAAGTTGTATTCTCTAGGTCAATTATTTTTAAAAAATGAAGACGATAAATCAAAATCGTTTACAAAATCAGCTTAAATATCTCGAATTAAAGAAAAGTTAATTAGAGGTAAATGGTACAGTCTTATTAGTAAGAAAGTAAGTCTGAATTAGAAGGGTGTTACAGTGATTATGGGTCTATTAGAAAAATTATTCGGAAAAACAAAGGAGACGAATTCTATGTCAAACGTAAAAGTAGCAGTTATCTATTACAGCATGGGTGGAACGAACTATCAACTAGCAAAATGGGCTGAAGAAGGTGCGAAAGAACTAGGTGCAGAGGTTAAAGTGTTAAAGGTACCTGAACTTGCTCCACAATCAGTCATTGATGAAAATGAAGGATGGAAAGCACATGTTGAATCAACGAAAGATGTGCCTGAAGTAACGTTAGATGACCTTGAATGGGCAGACGCAATTGTGTTTAGTGTACCAACACGTTTTGGTAACATGCCAGCACAAATGAAGCAATTCCTTGA
Organism: Halalkalibacter sp. HAAS-P014; assembly: GCF_056619965.1. NCBI lineage: Bacteria > Bacillati > Bacillota > Bacilli > Caryophanales > Bacillaceae > Halalkalibacter > Halalkalibacter sp. HAAS-P014. The sequence goes on from NZ_JBWQTV010000021.1 coordinate 85,557, forward strand.
TACAACAGGGGGCCTATGGTTTAACGGGAAACTTGTAAACAAAGTGGTTAGTGCAATGACTTCAGCGCAAAACTCGCATGGTGGTCAAGAAGCAACAATCTTAAATCTCTATACATCGATGCATCACTGGGGTGCCATTATTGCATCGCCTGGTTACACAGATCCAGTTCAATTTACATCAGGTGGAAATCCATATGGGGTGAGTGTGACAGTCGGCCAAGATGGCAAAATGATTGAGGACGTAGAGGCAGCTGTTAAACATCAAGCGAAGCGTACAGTTACTGTAGCTGAATGGGTGAAAAAAGGAAATCAATAAACGAACAAAGAGCCAATCAAAAATAATTGATTGGCTCTTTTACTGTTCACTATACCCAGCAAAACTAACTAGCAACTAGAATAAAAAATTCAGCCTAACAAAACAGAATAGATAAACATTTCTAGCTGCTTTGTTTGATTGGGTTTAAGAAAACCCACCGTCGGTAACCTGACGGCGGGTTTCTCTTACATTTAGTTGTTTGTTGTTTGAGCTTTCTTGCCAAGCTTAAGATCGAAGCGATCTGCATTCATTACTTTAACCCAAGCAGCAATAAAATCATTTACAAACTTGCCTTTGTTATCGTCTTGAGCATAAACTTCAGCAATAGCACGCAGTACCGAGTTAGAACCAAACACTAAGTCAACTCTTGTTCCTGTGCGTACAACTTCACCTGTATTGCGATCGCGTCCTTCGTATACGTCTTTGTCTACAGGCTTCCACTCTACTCCCATGTCTAGCAAGTTAACAAAGAAGTCGTTAGAAAGAGTCCCTACGCGGTCAGTGAATACGCCATGTTGTGTGCCACCGTAGTTTGTACCAAGTACACGCATACCACCAATAAGAGCAGTCATTTCAGGTGCAGTAAGATTTAGTAATTGAGCTTTATCTACTAAGAGTTCTTCAGCAGTTACACTATATTGCTTCTTCTGATAGTTGCGGAAACCATCAGCAACAGGCTCTAGTACTTCAAAGTTTTCTACATCCGTTTGTTCTTGTGTAGCATCACCACGTCCAGGTGCAAACGGCACTGTTACGTCAAAACCGGCATCTTGTGCAGCTCTTTCGATTGCAGCACTACCACCTAGTACAATTAAATCAGCAATGCTGACTTTCTTATCTAGTTGATTTTGAATGTCTTCTAATACAGCAAATACTTTTTCAAGTTGTTCAGGCTGGTTCACTTCCCAATCTTTCTGTGGAGTAAGACGGATACGAGCACCATTCGCACCACCACGATTATCAGAACCACGGAACGTACTAGCAGAAGCCCACGCTGTTGTCACTAGTTCGCTAACTGTAAGTCCTGAGTTTAGTAGTTTTTCTTTCAGTTCACTTATTTCTGCATCTGTTAATGAATAATCAACAGTTGGAACTGGATCTTGCCAGATAAGATCTTCTTCGGGAACTTCTGGGCCAAGATATCTTGCTTTAGGTCCCATATCACGATGTAATAGTTTGAACCATGCACGTGCAAATGCATCTGCAAACTCTTCAGGGTTCTCATGGAAGCGACGAGAAATCTTTTCGTATTCTGGGTCATGGCGTAACGCCATATCTGCTGTCGTCATCATAGTCGGTACACGAACGGATGGATCTTCTGCATCTGGTGCAAGATCTTTCTCATCAGGGTCAACAATAAGCCACTGCCATGCTCCTGCAGGACTCTTTGTGAGCCACCATTCATAACCAAACAGTAAATCAAAGTATCCATTATCCCATTTTGTTGGATTAGCTGTCCAAGCACCTTCAATTCCACTCGTAATTGTGTCACGGCCTTTACCACTACCGTGTGTGCTAAGCCAACCTAAACCTTGTGCTTCAAGAGCAGCGGCTTCTGGTTCTGGTCCAACCTGAGCGGCATCTCCAGCACCATGTGCTTTACCAAACGTATGACCACCGGCCACTAGTGCAACGGTTTCTTCATCATTCATTCCCATACGTGCAAACGTTTCGCGAATGTCATGAGCGCTTGCAAGGGGATCTGGTTTTCCGTTTGGCCCTTCTGGATTCACATAAATTAGACCCATTTGAACGGCAGCGAGTGGATTCTCAAGCTCGCGATCACCAGTGTAACGGTTATCACCTAGCATTTCTGTTTCAGAACCCCAGTAGATATCTTCTTCTGGATGCCAAATGTCTGCGCGTCCTCCACCAAAACCGAATGTCTTTCCTCCCATTGATTCAATCGCAACATTACCTGTTAGAAGGAGTAAGTCAGCCCAAGAGATTTTGTTCCCATACTTTTGCTTAATTGGCCATAGAAGGCGACGTGCTTTATCAAGGTTGGCATTGTCAGCCCAGCTGTTAAGTGGGGCGAAACGTTGGTTACCAGTACCACCGCCACCACGACCGTCGGTTGTACGGTATGTACCTGCAGCATGCCAAGCCATACGGATGAAGAACGGACCATAATGACCATAGTCAGCAGGCCACCAGTCTTGGCTATCTGTCATTAAATTATGAAGATCTTGCTTTAGAGCGTCGTAATCTAACTTTTGAAATTCTTCTGTATAGTCAAAGTCAATTCCCATAGGGTTAGACTTTCTGTCATGTTGATGTAAAATATTTAAGTTTAACTGATTTGGCCACCAGTCTCTGTTCGTTGTTCCACTAGTTTTGTTACTTGTAGCGCCACCATGATGAAACGGGCATCCTCCAGTGTTTGAAGTGTTATTAGTATCCATATTCTTTTCCCCTTTCTTTGTACAAGAAGTAATAATTAATTATGACTAGTCATAAGAAGCTTATAAACTATAATAATTATTATTATATAATCATTATAATAAACTATTTCTTAAAAAGAAAGTAATAAAGACTGGTTTAGAGAATTTTTTTTACAAGTGGCAAGGCCGATCTTTTCTTTCATTTACGTATCTATGAAAATTTAAACGCTCCCAATTGTGGGGTAGGAAGAAACAAGTGGTGAGAATTCATGAAAATTTCCATAGATTTAGTGAAGAGTAGCCGATGATGATAAATACCTTTACCCCAACAAAACAAAATTGAAACGCATGATAGTGAAAATAATAGTTTGTAAATGAGAATGTAAGAGATTGATTAATGAAGAATGATTATGGCTGGACTTAGATAATAGATAGTGGTTTTAGTGACACATAATAGTTATATGCTTATATTTACCATATAATGAGAAGGAATGTTAGGCAAGCACTTAAGATGAATAATTTGTGAAAAGGTTCACTTACTATAACGGTGGTAGTAATTAAATAAGTGTGTATACTTTTTTCGCGTAGTAGAATCTATATAGGACTTTAACAGAATTATAACATTAGCAAATAGCAGAGGGATCAAGAATTTTTTGTGAGTAAAAATATAAAATGAGATTATGGATGCCGATGCAGAAGAAATGGGGATAAACGCACGGATTGTTTCATAGGAGACAATCACATGCGTTTTGTTATGGTTTAAAAAGAAAGATGAAACATACATTTGTAAAAAGGTTCTTGTCAGACCATTTCTATTGTATATCCTTTTTTCTTTAACGCATGTAAGATCTCTTCAATGTGGTGATGGTCTTTTGTTTCAACAGAAATGGATAGTTGTGCATAACTTGGGTAAATTTTATTGCCCATATGACTAAAGGAAATATCTAATATGTTTCCTTGGTGTTCTGTTACAACTTGTAGTATTTTTTCAAGGTTTCCTGGTTTATCTTTCAAAATGGTATTGAAACGCATAAAGCGTCCGGCCTCTACCATTCCTCTTTCAATAATTCTTGATATGAAACTTACGTCTACATTTCCACCGCTTAAAACAGTTACAACCTTCTTATCTTTAATAGGGAGCTTTTGATTTATCATGGCAGCAAGTGATACAGCTCCTGATCCTTCCACTAGTAACTTATTCCTCTCAAGCAGCATGAGCATTGTTTGGGCAATTTCCATCTCATCAACGGTGAACATTTCATCGACGTATTTTTGGACTAATTGAAACGAGCGTTGACCTGGCCTTTTGACGGCAATACCATCTGCCATTGTCGGACTAGCATCAACTGTTATGGGTTCCGCTTTCCTTAGAGACTCAGCCATACTTGGGCATGCAGCAGCTTCAATTCCGTATACTTTGATGGACGGTTTCTTTTCTTTCACTGCAGCTGCTAGACCGGCGATCAATCCACCTCCACCAACTGGGCAGACAATGGCATCGACGTCTGGAACTTGTTCTATGATCTCGAGACCGACAGTTCCTTGTCCAGCTATGATCGAGTCATCATCAAAGGCATGAATAAAAGCAGCTCCTGTTTGCTCTTTTAATTCTTGAGCATAGGAAAGGGCTTCGTCGAATACGGTTCCTTGTAATTCAACGTTAGCCCCATACCGTCGCGCAGCTTGTACTTTGCTTAGTGGAGCTCCGGTTGGCATGATAATGGTACATGGAATGCCAAGCATTGTACTTGAATAAGCAACGCCCTGTGCATGATTACCTGCAGAAGCAGCAACAACACCACTTTCTTTCACTTCTTCTTTATTCAATGAAATCATTTTATTATAGGATCCTCGTACTTTAAAAGACCCTGTCTTTTGTAAATTCTCAAGCTTTAAATAAATTTCGTTACCTGAATACTCACTAAAAGTATGTGAGTAATCTAAAGGAGTTCTATGTACGATACCTTTCATCTTTTCATGAGCTAATACAATATCATCTAAGGAAACCATCAATGCTCCTCCTTTTTATGTGAAACTAAATATAACTAGTATTATTTTAGTTTTTACAGAAGGGGAGAGGTTATTCGAGTGAAATACTTGTAACTTGGATAAAAAAGCAAAAAGACCTGTAATCATTTACAGGTCTTTGGTAGTTAGATTAAAGCTTAAATGAACTCTTTAAGGAAACAATCAGATTAAATACTGGCTGATCTTTGGTTGCATCTTTTGGATCAACATTGAAATAGCCGTGTCTAAAAAATTGAAACTTCTCATTTGTGTTAACTTCTTGCATATTTGGCTCTACAAAGCCTTGTAACACTTGAAGAGAGTTAGGATTTACTTGATCTAAAAATGTTTTTTCTACTTCCACTGATGCATCATTTTCTGATTCTTCTTGTTCTGGTTCTTCGTTTAAAAGGAGTGGCTCATATAAGCGAAATTCAGCCGGTACTGCTTGTGTTGCTTCGACCCAATGCAGTGTTCCTTTTACTTTTCTGCCAGTAAAGCCTGATCCACTTTTTGTTTCCGGATCATACGTACAATGGATCTCTACTACATTTCCGTCGGCGTCTTTAATAACGTCTTCACACTTAATGAAATAGGCATGTTTTAAACGAACTTCGTTACCAGGGAATAGACGGAAATATTTCTTTGGTGGGTCTTCCATAAAGTCTTCTTGTTCAATGTAAATCTCCCGTGAGAATGGAATTTGTCTTGTACCCATTTCTGGATTTTCAGGATTAATATCGGCATCGAGCATTTCGGCTTGTCCTTCTGGGTAGTTTGTAATGACTACTTTTAAAGGACGAAGTATCCCCATCGTACGAGGTGCTTTTAATTTTAAGTCTTCTCGGACAAAGTAATCGAGCATGCGCGAGTCTACCGTTCCTGATCCCTTTGATACCCCTGTTTCTCGTACAAATGCTCGAATCGCTTCTGGTGTGTAACCCCTTCTGCGTAAGCCGGATATTGTCGGCATACGAGGATCATCCCAGCCATCAACAACACCTTCGTCAACTAGCTGCTTAAGCTTTCGTTTACTCATAACTGTATTTGTGATATTTAAGCGTCCGAATTCATATTGCTCAGGTACATTTGGCGTTTCGCACTCTGCAATGATCCAGTTGTACAGTGGACGTTGGTCCTCAAACTCGGTCGTACAGATCGAATGAGTAACTCCTTCTATAGCATCCTCTAATGGATGAGCAAAAGAGTACATTGGATAAATGCACCATTCATCTCCTGTATTGTGGTGAGTGGTATGAGAAATACGGTAAATAACAGGATCACGCATGTTAATGTTAGGTGATTCCATATCAATCTTCGCCCGTAATACTTTCTCGCCGTTTTGAAATTCACCTTCACGCATACGCTCAAAGAGATCTAAGTTTTCTTCAATAGAGCGATTGCGGTACGGACTTTCTTTACCTGGCTCTGTTAATGTTCCACGGTATTCACGGATTTCTTCTTGAGAAAGATCATCAACATATGCTTTTCCTTTTTTGATAAGAATGACGGCTCTTTCGTACATTTCTTGAAAATAATCAGAGGCGAAAAATAGTCCGTCCCAATCATACCCAAGCCATTTAACATCCTCTTTAATAGCATGAACATACTCCGAATCTTCCTTCAGTGGATTGGTATCATCAAAGCGTAAGTTCGTTTTACCATTAAATTCATCTGCTGAATCAAAATTAATCACGATTGATTTCGCATGTCCAATATGTAAGTAGCCATTAGGCTCTGGAGGGAATCGAGTTATAACATGGTCGCGCTTGCCCGACTCTAAATCTTCTTTTATAATACTGCGAATAAAATTGGAAGAGTTATGTTCCATGTATAGTTCACCCTTTCTTTATGTATTGTGCATTATGCCTTTTCCTTTATACATTTCCATAATACACTAGTTAATAGACAATATTGTATCACAAGTCACTGTTAGAACAAATGCAATTTGTATGACTGCAACTCCAATCCTAATTAAAGCTTTTCTTTTATCTTAATAAGAAAATCTGAGAAGCAACATAAACTCGTTCGATGTCATTTAGCCGTGTATAAAGCCTATGCATAAGTAGAAAATAGTATAGGAAGTAAGGTGGAAAATGATTGATAAATATTCTATAACAGTGATTATATTTAGAAAGGAAAATAAGCTCGTCAAAACAAAAGAGGGGATATGATGACAATAGATATAGGATGGAACTTTGACAATAGCTATGCTCGTCTACCGGAAACATTTTACTCAACAGTCAGTCCAACTTCTGTTGATCGGCCGGAATTGATTATTTTCAATTCTCCGTTGGCAAAAAATCTTGGCTTGAACGGGGAGGAACTGCAAGGCAATAAAGGTTTAGCTGTGTTTGCAGGCAATCATATTCCAGAAGGGAGCAACCCTCTCGCTCAAGCTTACGCCGGCCATCAATTCGGTCATTTTACGATGTTAGGAGACGGTCGGGCCGTTTTACTTGGGGAACAGATTACACCTGAAGAAGAGAGAGTGGATATTCAGCTCAAAGGTTCAGGTAGAACACCGTATTCTCGTGGGGGAGATGGCCGTGCAACACTTGGGCCAATGCTGCGCGAATACATTATAAGTGAAGCAATGCATGCACTGGGGATTCCTACAACTCGTAGCTTAGCAGTGGTGACAACTGGTGAGTCAGTGATGCGTGAAACTGCGCTGCCTGGTGCAATTCTAACTCGTGTGGCTTCAAGTCATCTACGTTTTGGAACCTTTCAATATACGGCAAAATGGGGAACGAACGAGGAGCTTCGCGAACTTGCAGATTATACAATAAAGCGCCATTATCCAAATGTTGAAGAAGATGAAAATCGCTATCTTGCCTTGCTTAGGGAAGTGGTTAAACGTCAGGCTCAACTGGTAGCAAAATGGCAACTGGTTGGTTTTATTCATGGGGTGATGAACACTGACAACATGACCCTTAGTGGAGAAACGATTGATTATGGGCCTTGTGCCTTCATGGATGCTTATGACCCAGCAACGGTATTTAGTTCCATTGATATCCAAGGCCGCTATGCCTATGGGAATCAACCGAAGATTACTGGGTGGAATCTAGCTCGGTTTGCTGAAGCTCTCTTACCACTGTTGCATAAGGACCAGGAACAGGCTGTCAAATTGGCCCAGGATGAGATCTCAAATTTTATAGAATTGTATCGCAATCATTGGTTAGCTGGCATGAGAGCGAAACTTGGAATCGTTAACGAAGAAGGGCAGGATGAGTCCTTTATTGAAGACTTACTCAGCATGATGCAGAAGTACCGTGCCGACTATACCAATACTTTCCGCGCATTAACGTTTGAGAGACATGAGGGTGAGGCCCTGTTTGGTACGAAAGAATTTGAACAATGGTATGAGCGGTGGCAGGCGAGGGTAGACAGACAGCAAGAACCGAAAGAAACTTCACATCAGTTAATGAGAAACAACAATCCTGCTGTCATCCCTCGCAACCACCGGGTAGAAGAGGCGCTAGAAGCCGCGGTTCAGCATGGGGATTACAGTGTAATGGAGCGTCTACTGGCTGCTCTTTCAAGTCCTTACGCCCATTCTCAAGAACAGGAAGCCTATTCGACACTACCTAAACCGTCGAATCAACCGTACAAAACTTTTTGTGGTACTTAAAAGATTAGCGACGTGTCAAAAAAAGAAGCAGGAACCAGTTAAAGGTTTTCCTGCTTCTAATAGGTAATGATGTTATGAACTATTGAATCTGTTTTTTCCTTCGAACCTCGTCTTTTTTATTTAAATGGTGGACGGCCCTCCACAAATGATAGGCGAGACGGTCAACATAGTGAATGGTTTGCACGATTTTAATAGCAGATTGAATATCTGTATGATCATGGACGGATGATTGAAAGTGCTTCTGGCGATCTTGTTTTCGTAGATCTGCCATTCTTGAAGAGTGGGTCTCAGTTAACTCCACTAAGCTTTCCCATTCATTCTGTTTCATTTTTTCAATTGTTATTTCGAATATTTCTGCTTGCTGTTTCACTAATTCTCTTACCTTCTGATCCATTTTTACTCCATGCATAAAGTCATCTGAATCTTTTAACGCTTTAATCAGTCGCTCCCCATGATCTAAGGCATGGATAAGTGCTGAATGTTCTTCGTATTGTTGCTGAGAAGAAGTGGGCTCAATTCCAACTGCTGATAAAAATTCTTGCACCTCTTGTAACCCTTTTTCTTCCTTACTAAATTCAACAGAATGTTTCTCAAGTAAGACCTTTTGAGCTTGTTCGGAAATGGAAGAGAAAATCTGGATCATGGCTCTTCTGGCTGCTTCAATTCCAACAGGTCCAACAGATGCAACAGTTGGATCTAAAAATTGGTGGTAGTTCTCTTCTTTATCAGGAATAATTCTTTTGACCATTTTTTTAAACCATGGAAGTATACTTAATACGACTACGACCCCAATAACATTGAATAATGTATGGAAGATAGCTAACGCCACTGCAGCATCGGTAATGTTAAATCCATCTGTAATGAGAAATACGATCTGTAATAACCAATGTAGAAAAAGAAGGGCAATAACCCCTGTTAGTAAGTTGAATAAGATATGGGCTGTAGCCGTTCGTTTTGCGGCAATTGTTCCTCCAATTGCTGCTAAAAAAGCTTTAACAGTTGTTCCTACATTTTGTCCAATGACTAATACGGCCGCTTGGTCAAAATCAATAGCTCCTGTGTGCAGAGCGGTAAGGGTTGTTACTACTGCCGCACTGGAGGATTGCAAAACAACCGTCATGATGACTCCGACGATGACCAATACAAGCGTCCACCACCATTGTTCTCCACTTAGATAATGAAAGTCGATAAAATCAGGTAAGTTCCCCATTCCATTTTGCAGGACGTCAATGCCTAGAAATAATAAGCCAAAACCTGCTAATGCTAATCCATGAGCTTCTAACTTGCTTTTAAATAAAAATTTTAATAGGACACCGATCCCGATAAGTGGTAAAGCTAACAAAGTCATATTGACTTGAAACCCAATAGCTGAAACAATCCAGCCTGTACTGGTGCTTCCTACGTTCGCTCCAATTATCACACCGATCGACTGACTAAAGGTCAGTAGCCCTGCACTCACAAACCCAATTGTCATAAATGTAGTAGCGCTGGAGGATTGAATTAATGCTGTAATAAATGTTCCTGATAAAACGGAAGAAATGGTTCCTCCAGTAAATTTATTTAACAAATCCTTTAAGGCATTTCCGGCTAGAGACTTTAACCCATCGGTCATCAAATGCATCCCGAGCAAAAAAAGTCCAATTCCACCTAATACCATACCAAGTGTTTCCATCTGATCGTCTCCTTCAAGGCTGCTATCACCATTTTATCGTTATTGATTACCGAGTGACAATGGTGAATATGGAATTATTTGAATATTCTATGGCAGTGGGATTAAAGAAAAACCCGATTGTTTAATAGTAAACAATTCGGGTTTTATTAATGGTTTGATATATTTTCGGTCTCAATCCAAGTTTCAGACCATTTTTCTATTTCAATCATAAGAGGCTCTAATGATACCCCTTTTTCAGTTAAGGAGTATTCAATTCTAACAGGTGTTTCTGGATAGATTTCTCTTTTTACAATTCCTTGTTTCTCTAGATCCTTTAATCTTTCTGATAGAAGTCTTCCACTTATTCCAATAGCGGATTCAATGGTGCAAAAGCGTTGTTGTCCAGACAGCAGTTGATAAATGATTAATCCGGTCCAGCGTTTACTTAATATACCCATGGCTTCTTCAAATTTAGGGCAGATTTGAGATTTATCCATAGTAAATCACTCCTATAGACCTATTATATCATAGTAAAATAAATAATTATATTATCTTTTATTACTTACCTACTTGACGATATGAATTAATTAAAATATACTAACTTACGTAAAGTAAGTAACTAATTTATTATATATATTTTAGTTACTTACAAATAATTAAGTTAGATAAATTATAAGGAGTGGGAGAGGATGTTAAGAAGATTCGAAATAGGGGCTTTGGTATTAAGGCTCGTATTAGGTTTTACATTCTTCATTCATGGTTTAGATAAGTTCATGGGGGGAATTGGAAACATCGCTGGGTACTTTGATAGCTTAGGCATTCCCGGTTTCTTAGCTTATGTGGTAGCAATAATAGAATTAATTGGTGGTATAGCAATCATTTTAGGGATTGGAACAAGAGTCATTTCTATTTTATTCGCACTAATTATGATTGGAGCAATATTCACTGCAAAACTACCTTTAGGCTTTTTGGCTGGATATGAGGTAGATATACTTTTATTAGCTATTTCTATTTACTTTGTGATTGCGAATAAGTCAATGCTTGCATTAGATAATCTTATCTTTCATTCAAAAGAAGACTAAGAGAAGGGCAGTCTAACTAGAGATAGAGAAAATGAAGCTGAAACATTAGAAAATTGTCGAAATATGAAATTATTAAAATTAATAAATCAAGTATAACGTGGATGAATAATAAAAGGTGTTGGTGAGGAAATGGGTATTTTAAGCAAATTATTTTCAAATAAAGAACAAAATGCTAAAAAAGAGGAGAATAAAAAAATGATAAAAGTACTATTTATTAAAGCAAATGACCGTCCAGCAGACCAAGCAGTAAGCACAAAAATGTATGAAACGTTTCTAAACACTTTTAAGGAAGCTAACCCAAATACAGAGGTTACGGAACTAGATTTATTTAATCTTGATCTACCGTACTATGGCAACACAGCTATTACAGGCTCTTATAAACGCAGTCAAGGGCTTGAATTAACAGCTGAGGAAGCAAAAGCTGCAGATGTAGTTGAACAGTACTTAAACCAATTTTTAGAAGCTGAGAAAGTAGTATTTGCTTTCCCATTATGGAATTTTACTGTTCCAGCTCCATTAGTAACCTATATTTCTTATCTATCTCAAGCGGGCAAAACATTCAAATACACAGAAAATGGCCCGGTTGGATTAGCTGGTGATAAAAAAGTTGCTGTATTGGGTGCTCGTGGTTCAGATTATTCGGTTGAACCGATGGCTTCTATGGAGATGGCTGTTAACTATGTAACAACGCTTCTTGGATTTTGGGGCATTACAGATCCTGAAACAGTTGTCATTGAAGGTCATAACCAATATACTGATCGCACAGAGGACATCATTGCAGACGGCTTAGAAAATGTAGCAAAAGTCGCTGCGAAATTTTAATAAATGAGCTAATAAGGAACTGAAAAGTATCTCTTAAATAAAAAAGGCATAACTCTTATCTTTCTATGAGGGTTATGTCTTTTTATGGTGAAAAGTTCAAGGGAGTATGAATCATATATAGAGAGAAAACAATAACATGTCGTATGAAACCATGAACAAATGCATTTATCACACTTTTTCTCTATGGATCTTAAATGTAGTATGGTGGTCAGATCGAGTTCACTTCGCGAAATCAATTCAACACTAAAAAAACGTACTACGTGTTAAATGTAGTACGTTTATTTCTTTCCTATTAAACTGCCTTTTTTAAGGGTGTCGCAACTTGAGCATTTCTAACTTTTTTTATGTCAAATCGGATCATAATGGATACGAGTAACGCTATGCTTAATAATACTGTGAAGAATAGGAATGTTGGTGTGTAGCTTCCTGTAGCGTCATGAATATATGAAACTACAATTGGACCAACGATCCCAGCCGAAGACCATGCAGTTAAAATATAACCATGTATCGCTCCTAATTCTTTTGTTCCGAAAATATCGCCAATAAAAGCAGGCAGGATTGCAAATCCACCACCATAAGCAGTCATAATACTAAAAATTAGTATTTGAAACAAGATTACATTAGTTATATGTGGCAACGCTAAAAAGGCAATAATTTGAATGGCGAAAAATATTAAAAAGACGTTTGGGCGTCCGATATAATCCGACACACTAGACCAGCCAATTCGACCACCACCATTGAAGATTCCCATCAAACCAACCATAGAAGCAGCAGCTGCTACGTTTAAGCCAACCATTTCTTGAGAAAGTGGGGAAGCGACTGAAATAATCATAATACCTGCACTGATGTTAACAAAGATCATTACCCATAGCATCCAGAAGCGTTTTGTTTTGATTGCTTCATTTGCTGTAAGCTGAGCTAAATCTTGTTTTGCTTTTTGTTTCTTATTCTGTGTTACTTCTGTCATTCCTTTAGGCATCCAACCTTGTGGTGGTCGAACAATATAGGATGCACCAGCGATCATTAAGATAAAGTAAGTTGCCCCGAGGATAAAGAAAGTGTTCTGTATGCCGACACTCTCAATTAATCTAGCTGCAACTGGGCTCGTAATGAGTGCACCGGCTCCAAACCCAAATACTGCAATTCCGGTAGCCAATCCTCTTCGATCAGGAAACCATTTTACTAAGGTAGATACAGGAGAAATATACCCAAGCCCTAAACCAATTCCTCCAACAGCGCCATACATGATGAGGAACAAAGGTAGTGATTCAAACATAACAGCAAAACCTGCTCCAATTTGCCCCGTACTAAAAAGTATAGCTGCTATCGTAGCTGAAAATCTTGGACCTTTCTTTTCAACCATTTTACCAAAGGTCGCTGCTGATATGCCTAGAAAAGCAATGGCTATAGTAAATGCCAGTGTTACTTGTGTGGATGTCCAGCCTATTGATTCACCTATTGGATTTGTGTAGACACTGTAAGCGTAAGTTGACCCAATTGATAAATGGATAGCTACTGCTGATAAAGCAATAAGCCATCGGTTTTTATTTGTTGACACGTTACTCACTCTCTTTCGATTATTATTTTCAACCAAATCTATAGTGTTTCTTGTTGAGTTAAGAAGATTGTGGCTCTTGGTTACAGCGAATACTTATAGTTTAGTAGATGGAGGGGGAGAGGTATGTGAAAAAAATCACATGTTTGTAAGTTCTTCTACTTTAATTTTAGAATTCTAGGGAGATTGGGAAGACAAAAAAGCTGGCCCCATTATAATTGATTGCGTGCTTGGGACCAGAGTCTGTATTAATATTTAAATTTTGTTACTAAGCTATTTAATTCTTCTGCCATTGATGATAGCGATTTGGCAGAAATGGAGATCTCTTCCATAGAGGCTAATTGTTCTTCTGTTGATGCTGCAACTTCTTGTGAAGAGGCAGCGTTGCCTTGTGCGATTGAACTTAGCTCATTTGCGATTGTTGTGACTTCCTGAACGGAAGAAGACATTTGCTGAGCAATAGAAGTTACATCTTCTATTTTTGTAGAAGCTGCCTGTGTGCTCTCAAGAATGTGGTGGAACTGAGAGATTGCTTCATTTGAAACTTCAACACCTGTCTGAACATCATTAGTAACACGGGCCATTGTTTCAACAGAAATTTCTGTATCTTTTTGAATCCCTTCAATTATTTGAAAGATGTCATTAGCAGATTGTTGGGATTGCTCTGCTAGCTTACGCACTTCATCTGCAACAACTGCAAATCCTTTTCCGTTTTCTCCAGCTCTTGCTGCTTCAATGGCTGCATTTAAAGCTAGCAAATTGGTTTGGTTAGCAATATCTGTTATTACATTTAAAATTGAGCTCACTTCTTTAGAACGCTCGTAAAGAGATTTGATTCTACTATCAGATTGTATGACTGATTCTTGAATTGACTTCATCTGATTGACTGTATTCTCTACCGTTTTTCCCCCAGCTTCAGCATGTGTATTTGTGACTTTAGATAGTTCGCTCACTTCGGAAGTATAATCGGCAATTTCAGCTACACCTTTAGAAATCAGTTGTAATGATTGAGCATTTTGATCGACCCCATCCATTTGTTTATCTGCGTTGCTTGATACTTCTTGGATTGAAGAAGCGACTTGCTCTGTGGCAGAAGATGTTTGTTCAGCGCTAGCTGTTAGCTGTTCTGCAGAAGCTGCAACTTGTTCAGCATGTTGGTCGATTTCAATGACTAGTGTTTTTAAACTATCTTGCATTTCATTGAAGGCGAGGCCTAATTGCCCGATTTCATCAGTCGATGTTACATCAATTTTTTGTGTTAGGTCCCCTTCACTCAGTGTAACTGCCTTTTCTTTTAATTCTTTTAGTGGTTTAATAATTGATTGAATAATAAAGTATAACGCCGCTGCTCCTACCATAATGGCGATACCCATCACCCATATAGTTGTCCATAGAATAGGTGCTGCAGCTTCATTAACTTCTGAAACTTCTATAGACCCAGCTAATTTCCATCCGGTTAACTCAATAGTGTCAAAAGCGATCACTTTATCATCCCCATCAATTGAAATCGGCATTTGTCCTGAGAGATTTTCATACATTTCATCGTGAAAGGATTCAGTTGCTTCCATGCCAGCTTCTCTCGTTGGATGTGAAATATAGCGTCTATTTTGGTCTAAAAGTACGGCGGCTCCTTGTTCGCCAATTTGTACTTGGGTCGTTAGCTCTTGAATGTAATCTAATCCAATGTTTAAAGCGACAACACCTGATGCATCCGTGGTTGTTTGAGAAAGCGTAATGACTAACTCATTAGTATCACCTAATAAATAGGGTTCAGAAATTATCAATTCTCCTTGATGACTAATGGCCTCTTGATACCAGTCTGCATTTCTCGGATCGTAATCATTATCGATAGAAATATCAGGCTTAATGATAAATAAGCCTGTATCACTCCCAGCAAAGACACTTTGTACTTCAGCTTGTAGCTGAGTGAGTTGTTGAAATTGTTCCTCTATAGCCGATGTATTATTGCCCTCAAGATCTTCTGAGCTAATGTTTTCTGAAAGTAAGCTGAGATTATCGATTTGCGAATTAATGGTATTATCTATTGACATGTTTAAAAGATGAATATTACTTGCAAAACCATTAAGCATTTCACTTTCCACTGCATTTTTGGCAGTGATAAAAGATATTACTCCAATACTTATTGTAGGTATAAGCAATGTAAGAGTAAAAGCAATGATCAACTTAGTCTTGATGTTCGTTAATTTACTTAAAAACGTTTTCATTTTCGAAGACTCCTTACCTTTTCTATGCGAACAATGTTACTAGTTCAAATTTCTTAGATTCTTGGTAACCTTCTCACAAAAAAAACTATTCTATGAAAGCTAGAATAGTTTCATCTTCTTGTATCAATATGGAACGGATTATCACCTACTTGATATCGTTTTCATTTTTGAGTGAACAGAAATCACTATTTGTGAATATAACAATAGTTTAAATCACGGTATTGGTAAATTCAACATAATTCTACAAATTTTCCAATAAACAGAGGCTAAGCTGAGGCCTTCGTTTCTCACTTATAAGGGGGATTCAATCAAGGTCAAAATTAGTAAGTGTGACTGTGTCCTTATGCGTAAGAATAAAGTCACGGAATACCTTTGCCGATAATGAGGTGCCTTTTTTTGAAAGTGCCATACCATTGTATCTTTTTATAGAAGGTGTTAATTTAACCATTGCTGTTTTTGAAGTTAACAAGGATGTGCCTGCATGACTAGAAGTTAGTAAAATGCCTACTCCTTCTTCAACGAAATTTTTTAAAGTCTCTATGTGACCGCTTTCAAATATGATATCAGCTTCAAAGCCTGCCTCTTTACATAGTTGGACAAATTCTTTTTTTAATAACGTTCCCATTTTGTAAGAAATAAATTGTTCACCTGCTAGTTGAGACAAATTAACTTTTTTTCTGTTGGTGAATGGATGATTTTTATTAACAACTAAAACAAATTCATCTTGGAGCAATGGATAAAAGTCGACTGACATTGGGGAAATATCTGATGAATTGATAAAAGCTACGTCAATTTCATTTTCTCGAATCATTTTCAGTAGTTCTTCAGAGTTGTTCTCATATAGTTTAATAGTTATCGCCGGGTAATTTTTTTTGAATGAACCGATTAAAGAAGTTATGCCTAAATAGGTAATATTAGGGACTGCTCCTATTTTTATCTTGCCGGCTTTAGTCGTTTGGTGCTCGGCCATTGTATGTTTGAGCATTTGGATTTCATCAACAATCCGTTTTGCATATTTTACAAAGTCTTCTCCAGCAGGTGTCAAAGTTACAGAACGTGTGGTTCGTATAAACAATTGCAAGCCGAGTTCCGTTTCTAATTTTTTTATTTGGTGCGATAAGGTAGGTTGTGAAATATTAATTTCTTCAGCTGCTAATGAAAAGTGCTTAAATTTTTCCACGGCGAGAACATATTCTAATTGATGAATCTCCATACTTTCACCTCATAATAGTATATTTACCTATTTATAGATTGTATCTATAAATACTATAGATTATTGCGATTGAGGAAATCAATACGTTTTCATTATTATGTAAGTAAGGGGTAAGGGTAATTTGTAAAAGTGGGCTTAGCTTCAGCAATTGCAAAATTTCAGCTAGTGGCCAAAAGTATTTTGTAATCATTGCTTAGATTGGACTATTACGCTAAAGGGGTGTAAGGTATGATTTTTGTTTGTAAATCACACGTTACAAAGGGTTTAAAAATCGTTCATTCTCCACACGTACAAAAATTAGAAGAAGGCAATCGCTGTAAGTGTATTGTCTGTAAAGAAAAGGCTTATTATCGTCTTTATTATATCATTTGAATGACTTAACTGAAACTGGTACTACCTGATTTGTCTCCTCCGTTTGACTTACTATAGATTTTTTAAAAATCGGTTATAATGAGTAGTAAGGTTAATTGCTCTCTCATATGGTGATTTGGTGTATGAGAGCTCTTGTATTTTGTATTCTGTTTCGGGAATGTTAAGTTGCGATAAGGAGAAGACAATGAATAATTACAAATTAGTCATTCAATATGATGGTGGTCGTTATAGAGGTTGGCAAAGGTTAGGTAAAGGTGAAAATACGATTCAAGAAAAAATTGAGAGTGTTCTTTCTGAAATGCTAGGAAGAAAGATTGAAATTATCGGTTCAAGTAGAACCGATGCAGGTGTACATGCACTGAATCAAATAGCAAATGTAAGAATAAAAGAAAACATAACAGAAAGAGAAATGAAAACGTACTTAAATCGTTATTTGCCTCAAGATATAAGTATTGTTGATGTTACAGCAGTCCACGAACGGTTTCATGCAAGGTATAATGCTCAAGATAAAACGTATTTGTACAGGATTTGGAATGAGCAACAACCAAATCCATTTATGAGAAAGTACAGTATGCATGTTGATAAAAAGCTTGATGTTGAAAAAATCCGTAATGCATCCAAGCACTTTCTAGGAGAACATGATTTTACTACTTTTACAAATGCTAAATCTAAGAAGAAGTCTATGGTTCGTACGGTCCATTCAATGGAAATAGAAGAACGTGAAGGTTTTATTGATATTAGAGTGTGTGGGAATGGTTTTCTACACAATATGGTTAGGAAAATCATTGGTACATTGATACAAGTGGGGTTAAATGAGGTAAGTCCGGAAGCGATCCCTGAAATTATAAAGTCAAGAGAGCGAAAACAAGCCGCATTTATGGCAGAGGCAAGTGGACTGTACTTAGAAACAATAGATTTTTAGTCATTAAGGAAAGTAGTAAAGAACCCTAGATCGAAAATAAAGGAGGACTCCAACTTATTGAAGGCTGGAGCCCTCCTTTTATTTTTGATCTTTTTATAATCATTCTGTGTTAACGATAAGTATTGTGCTCCTTTATACTCAGCTAACATTTTTTCTCCACCATTTGGCAGTTTCACACGAACGTCGTAAATATACTGCATTCTTATTTCCTCCGACATCAAATTACATATAAAAAAGAATTGTTTTCAGGATTGTAACAACTATTTCTATAATCTTCAACTTACTAAGAACTCTTTCCATTTGTCATCAAATGATCACTGTTCTGTAACGAAATCGTACAGTTTGTGATGCAATTCACATACATTTTGCCGATACAATATCAATATCTTCAAAAGAGGCAATGGAGAGGAGGAGTCAGATGGACTCTGTAGAATTTAGTCGATATTTAACGATGCTAACACTATCTGTGCATGCTATTTTTGCGACATTAGGTGTTGGGGTTCCGATTATGATAACAATTGCTCATTGGCTTGGTCTAAAAAGGCAGGATGAGCATTATATATTGCTTGCTAAGCGATGGGCACGTGGGTATGTCATTTGTGTGGCCGTAGGTGTTGTAACCGGTACGGCAATTGCTTTGCAATTAGCCTTATTATGGCCTAGGTTTATGGAATTTGCTGGTCAGCTTGTTGCCCTGCCTCTATTTATGGAGACGTTCGCGTTTTTCTTTGAAGCTATTTTTCTTGGGATTTATTTGTATACATGGGATCGCTTTAAAAATCCGAGGCATCATTTTTATTTGCTTACCCCGGTAGTAATAGGTTCAGCGATGTCAGCATTGTTTATAACATCCGTAAATGCATTTATGAATACACCACAAGGCTTTACGTTAGTCGATGGTCAACTAACGAATATTCAACCTTTACTTGCAATGTTTAATCCGGCGATGCCGACAAAGGTAGCTCATGTATTAACCTCTGCGTATATGACAACGGCGTTCGTACTTGCATCGATTGCAGCTTATCATTTACTAAAGGGCAACCGTCATGAGTATCATCGTAAAGCATTGGCTTTAACCATGAAGATTGCGTTGATTTTTTCTATTGCAACAGCAGTTGTTGGCGATCTATCTGGTAAGTTTCTAGCTGAATACCAGCCAGAAAAATTAGCTGCAGCTGAGTGGCATTTTGAGACAGAAGGTGAGGCGCCACTTGTTCTTTACGGTGTATTAACAGAAACAAATGAAGTGAAGTATGCTATTAAAATTCCTTACGCATTAAGTCTGCTAGTCCACAGTAATCCGTTCGGAGAAGTAATTGGATTAAACGATATCCCAGAAGAGTATCACCCACCATATATTGTTCATTACTTTTTTGACATCATGGTGACGCTGGGGATTTGGCTGACGATTCTTTCTTTATTCTATTGGATTGCGTTGTGGCGTAATTGGTCTCTTATAAAACGGAAATGGTTTCGTTTCTTGCTAGTGACATCGGGACCGTTGGCGATGATTGCCATTCAGGCAGGCTGGTGGTTCACTGAAGTTGGACGTCAACCTTGGATTATGCGAGGATTCATGACGACGGCTGAGGGAGCAACGGATTCACCGTATGTTTGGTTGATGTTTATTGCTTTTGCTATCCTATATCTCATCTTAATGGTTGGGACAGCAGTTGTTTTGACGCGCATGTTTAAAAAGAACCCAGTTGAGCGTGAACTAGAGAAGCTCACTGATGGTAGAAGGAGTGTTGCGAAATGACAGTTGAAGTCTTAGGAATATCGGTGTTGTGGTTGTTCCTATTCGGCTATGTCATCGTAGCATCGATCGATTTCGGGGCAGGATTTTTTAATGCATCAACTATTGTTACAAGGAAGCACCATATTGTAAATACGGTTATACAGCGTTATTTGTCCCCCGTTTGGGAGATTACAAATGTGTTTCTTGTTTTCTTTTTTGTTGGAATGATTGGCTTCTTTCCAAGTACAGCCTACTATTTTGGTACAGTTTTATTGATTCCAATCAGTATTTCAATTATTTTATTAGCACTTCGGGGTAGTTATTATGCATTTGGGACATATGGAACAAAAGGACATGTAGGCTATACGCTCATGTATGGGGTGACAGGTGTCCTTATCCCGGCATCCTTGTCTACGGCTCTGATTGTGTCACAAGGAGGATTTATTCGTGAAACTTCATCAGGGCGTATTGAACTGGATTACGGAGCTTTGTTGACGAGCCCATTTGCATGGTCAATTGTTGCTCTGAGTTTAGTCAGTGTATTGTTTATTTCAGCTAGTTTTTTAGCTTACTATTCTTCGGTTGCACAGGATGAAAAGGCATTAAAACTGTTTGAGAAGTATACATGGATTTGGAGCTTTCCAACAATTTTAACAGCACTAGGGATCATCATCGAAATGAGGTGGCATAATCCAAGCCATTATGAAGGCCTTATTTCACTTTGGTGGCTGTTTGCTCTATCGTTTATTTGTTTCCTTGTTAGCTTATGGTTATTAAAAAGAAAGAGGTATGGCTGGTCATTTATATTGGTCGTACTACAGTTTGCTTTGGCCTTCTATGCATACGGGGTATCGCGTTATCCGTATATATTGTATCCGTATATCACGATTTATGATGGATTTACGAATCAGACGATGGCCTATGCATTAATTGTTGTGTTTATACTAGGCCTGATGCTTCTTATCCCGTCTCTCTATCTAGTTTTTAAGTTGTTTATTATGAATAAGCCTTACATTCAAAAAGGGAAATAAGGAGGAAGTCACTATGCATGATTTTCTATTGTTTTACGCGCCACCCCTTGTTGCAGTGTTAGCGATGGTTATTTCCTTTTTGGTAGCAACGAAAAGTACAAAGTATGAGGATTAACCGATGAAATCACTTCAAAAACTGGCACTTGCACAGAGGGGACGTTATTATACACTGTCAATTTTAGCGTTTTTGTTTGGGATTGTTGTGATCTTACAAGCATATTTGATTGTTTCAATTGTTGATGGTCTCTTTTTAACTAAACAAACGTTTGATCAAGTCCTGTCATTTCTATTCATTCTGTTAGGAGTCCTATTTATTAGGGCTTTTCTCTCTTATTTGACAGGGAAAATAGGTGTGAAAATGGCAGCTGATGTGAAAAAGCACTATCGTAAAAGGTTGCTTGAAGCTTATTCTGATCACTCGTTACTTTCTTCATATAAGAATCAGACGGGGCAAAAAGTAAGTGTAATGTTAGAGGTTGTTGATGAGGTAGATAGTTTCTATAGTAAATATGTTCCTCAACGTATGATTACTACAATTGTTCCTCTGATGATTTTGATTGTAGTATTTAACCAACATCTTTATTCAGGTCTAATTATTTTAGTAACTGCGCCATTTATCCCCTTATTTATGGCCATTATCGGGGGAATGACTCAACGTAAATCTGAAGAAAAGCTTGATCGTTTGAAAGCTTTTTCTGGAAAATTTCTTGATACATTACAAGGACTTGAAAGTTTGAGGTTATACGGTCGTACAAAGCAATATAAAGAAGGGATTCGTGAGAGCAGTCTGAATTTTCGAGACGGTACGATGGGGATTTTAAAAGTAGCCTTTACTTCTTCTTTAATGCTTGAGTTGATTTCAATGTTAAGCATTGGACTTGTGGCATTGGAACTTGGTTTGCGTCTCGTTGTTTTTAATGAAATTAGTTTCTTTACAGCTTTTTTCATCCTGTTATTAGTTCCGGAATTTTTTAACTTTTTGAAAGATCTTGGCAGTGCGTTTCATGCAGGAAGAAGCAGCACAGGAGCTGTGAACCAAATAGAGGACGAACTAAAAAAACAAGAAAAAGTGATGGAATGGGGCACTTGTTCAATTGAGGCACCAATTACAATTGAATTGAGGAAGCTCGGATATCAGTATGAGCCTGAAGGATTTAAGTTAAGAAATATACAAGCTGAACTTCCTTCAACAGGTCTAGTTGCAATCGTCGGTAAAAGTGGGACAGGAAAAACGACACTTTTAAATATGATAGCAGGCTTACTTCCACCTTCTTATGGTGACATCTCGATTAATGGGCGAGCATTAACCGATTACCAAGAGAAGGAATGGTTTCGTCATATTAGCTACATTTCACAACATCCATATTTATTTGCTGGTTCAATTGAAGAAAATATTTCTCTTGGCGTAGTTGCAACTAAGAATGAAATTGAGATCGCTGCGAAAAAAGCAGGAATATTTGATTTAATCAATTCGCTGCCTGAGGGCTATCAGACTCAAATCGGTGAAGGGGGAAAGGGCCTTTCAGGAGGAGAGAAACAACGAATTGCACTCGCCCGTGCTTTCTTGAGGAAGCCGTCAGTTGTATTATTTGATGAACCAACAGCTGGGTTAGACATCGTAACAGAACAGCTTTTACAAGATTCCATTCGCGAATTGGCAAAAGACTCAATCGTAATCACGGTAGCCCATCGCTTACAAACGATTAAGAATGCGAGTCAAATTCTTTTTCTCTCAGAAGGAGCTTTAATGGCTCAAGGAACACATGATGAGTTGGTGGCTTCTATATCCACTTATAAAGAACTGTTCTCTGCTCATGGAGAGGAGGAACAAAGATGAAAGAACTTTTTCAAATTGTTCAAATGATGATGCGGGAAAAAAAGGATATCATCTTATCAATCGTGTTAGGGTATCTTGCTGGCATTGCTGCTGTTGGATTATTTGCAGCTAATGGTTATTTAATCTCACATGCAGCCCTTGAGCCTCCATTGTATGTATTAATTGCAATGGTTGCAGTTGTTAAGCTCGGAAGTTTTATTCGGGCAAGCAGCCGTTATGGAGAAAGGTACTTTTCTCATCGAGCAACATTTACAATGCTAAGTGACTTACGGGTTAGTTTCTATGAAAAATTGGAACGTGTAGGTTCGAGTTTATTTCAGAAGTATCGGAGTGGCGATCTACTAGCGCGTATTGTTGGCGATGTTGAAAGCCTTCAAAATATGTATCTTCGTGTTATTTATCCACCTATTATAATGGTATTGGTATTTTTAAGTACGAAAGCTTTTGTGTCATTTTTCTCTCTACCTATTGTTGTTTGTTTGACGATTGGGTTAGTTCTAACAGGGTTTGTAGTTCCAGTCTTGTTTGCTAGACAGCAGAGAGACATAAGCAGTAGAATCATTGAAAAACGAGCGCACCTCTCAATTGAAATGACAGAGTGGTTTCGTGGATTTCGAGATTTGAAGGTTCATCAGGAACTTACAAAAAAGGAGCGACAACTTGTTGGAGCCTCTGATCAATATATTAATGAACAAAAGCATGAAGGGATTCAACTAGTTAAGAATCAATCGGTCAACACGGCTATCGGCCTATTACTAGCATGGTCGGTGTTAGCAGTAGGCGCGTATTTAGTAGCAAATGGAAGCTTGAATGGGATCTATTTGGCAATGCTAGTAATGATTAGTTTCGTTATTTTTGAGCATTCTGTACCGATGGCTCTCTTTCCGATTTACTATGAGGAGGCAGAACGTGCTTCTAAACGACTGTCTTCGGTTGTAGAAGAACAAACAACATCTTTAAACGAGGAAAAGAGTGAATCTCTCGATGGAATTCCATCTATTGAATTTAAAGGTGTAAGTTTTACATTCCCTGATGAATTTCGTACAACTGTAAAGGATGTATCTATAACAATTCCACCACGATCAAAAACGGCGATTGTTGGACCGAGTGGATCTGGAAAATCGACATTGTTAAAATTGCTTCTTACTTTATACAATCCTGATAAGGGAGAGATTTTATTAAATGGAATTGCGGTTGATCAGTTTAAACAAGACACACTTTGGGATCAAACAAATGTGATTCTTCAAGAAGGTCATTTTTTCTATGGTACAGTAAAGGAAAATCTATTGTTATCTGAAAGTACATGTAGTGATGAACAATTACAACAGTTATTACTAGATGTGCAATTACCTCATTTTAGATTATCGGATCGTGTGATAGAAAAAGGGCAAAATTTATCAGGTGGTGAAAAGCAAAGGCTTGCTATGGCGCGAGCAATTGCGAGTGGAGGGTGTATGTGGCTTTTAGATGAACCAACTTCTTCTTTAGACAATTGGACAGAACAACGCCTTTATGAATTATTGTTTCAAGAGGCGAAAGAGGATACGGTTATTATCGTTAGTCATCGTCTTGCAGGGCTAGAGAAAATGGACCAGATTATTGTTATGGATCAAGGAAGAGTCATTGAAGCAGGCACCTTCACTGAATTAATGGAGGCTAAAGGGTACTTTTATCAAATGAAAGAAGTAGAGCGCAGCATGCTTCAGTAGCTTGTTATCAGTGAAAAAGCATTCAGTGTATAGGAATTGAAATTAGAATAGCAAGGGGTGACTTAGCAGAGTCAACCCTTGCTATTTTTTATTTAATGAGGAAACATATTATTCCTTTTTATGCGAATGATAAAAAGGAAATAACTCTAAATATTGGGTGATGCAATGGAAGAGCTAGTTGATAGAGTATTCGGGTTTCTGCCTCAAAGAGGAGTGTTTTGGTCGGGTGTTGGAACGGCACTGCTAATTATAACTGCTCAGTATATAAATAGTAAGTTGACTGAGCTCTTGCAGTTACCTTGGATGAAAAAAGAAAATCAAAGTCAAAGAAAAGAGCTATTGAAAAATCGTAATAATCAAAAGGCCCAACCGAAACAGGGGTGAAGAAATGAGTCGAGATAATTACCAGATTTCTCCTGTAGAAATGGCAGTTACCTTAATATCGATTTTACTTGCTATTGGAGTGTTAACCCTGCCTCGTACACTAGCTGAAACAATGGAGACAGGAGACGGTTGGATTTCTGTTTGGCTTAGTGCGCTGATTGTGATGGGGTTGGTTTATATGATTGTTCAGCTACAAAAGCAATTTCCCGGTCAAAGCCTCCTTGAATTCATTGCTGAAAAAGGATTTGGAAAGTGGATAGCTAAAGGATTGGCAATTTTATTTGTTATGTACTTCATCCCATTTTTAGCATATGAAGCGCGTACACTTGCGATTATCGTCCGAATGTTCTTGCTCGATCGAACCCCACCGGAAATAACGCTAGCAATCATCTTACTTACTACCACCTATGCGGTTACAAAAGGTGTACAAGGAATTGTTCATTTAAATTTAATGTTTGCGCCATTTATTATTATTATCTATTTAATCTTAATCCTCTTTAATATTGGAAATATCGATATAAGTGAACTGCGCCCTATTTTGCCTTATGGAGTGACGCCTTTGCTGTCGGCCTTTGAACCGACTTTATTTTCTTTTCTAGGTATAGAAATATTGTTTTTTTGGCTAGCTAATATGAAGGCAACACATTTACGTGCGTTGCCTCTCAACGTAGGGGTTCTCTTTGTGACGATATTATATTTCCTCATTGTTGTTGTTTCTTACACCGTTATGTCGGTTGACGCTGTGAAAACCATCGTCTATCCAACGATTGCTTTGGCAACGGAAGTAGAAATTGTTGAAGGGTTAATTGAAAGGTTTGAGCCATTGATGATTGTCATTTGGATAATGGCTATTTTTAATACAATGTCGATTATTCAAATTATTGCTGTTCAAACAGTAAAAAAAGATATATTCAATGTGAAAAAAGGAGTGTGGGTTCCTGCTTGTGTTACGTTTTTGACCTATATAATTGCGTTTATTCCTAACTCCATTGATGAAGTATTTATTTTAGGAGATATGGTTAGTTATGCAGGAGGAGCGTTAATCATCGTTGGATTGCTTATTGGCTTTTTAACTGTGTGGATTCGATCCAAGGATAGGAATCAACAACAAGATAAGGGGTTAGCAAAATGATTATACGATTCATCACACTTCTTGTTAGTTTTCTTTTTTTAACGGGATGCTGGGACCTTACAGAAATTGAAGAATTAAGCTTTGTTACAGGAGTTGCTTTTGATCCGATCGATGATGAGGAAATAATCCAAAAATATAGACAGGAAACCGGCCGATCACTTCCTAAGGGGATGTACAAAATGACAAATCAGGTTGTTATTCCTGGACAAATTGAAGAAGGAGGAGAAGTAGGAGGTGGCGATGTTGGAGAAGGTCCTTTTTATAATATTAGTTCAACAGGGATGACGAGTTTTAATAAAAATCGAAACTTTTCGTCAAGAAGAAGCCGACCGATGAATTATGAACATTTAAAAGTTTTAATGATTAATGAGGAATTAGCAAGAGAAGGAATAATTGAACATGTTATTGATTTTTTTGTGCGAGATCATGAAATGAGAAGGGATATTCGTGTGTTGATTTCAAAAGGGAATGGTTATGAGATTTTTGAGGAGAAGTTACCTTTAGAAGTAATGCCGGCTAGATCAATTTATATGATTAATGAAAACGCGTCTAAAGCGCATAACACACCACCTGAAAAGTACATTGGCGAGCTAATAAGTAATGTAATTAGTCAACAAAGCTATATTATTCCACGAATCGTTAAAATGGACACAGAATTTAAAATAGCAGGTGCTGCCGTATTTTTAGGCGAGGAAAATAAAATGGTTGGTTGGCTCGGTGAATATGATATTCAAGGGTATAGTTGGGTAACTGGAACAGTGGAAAATGAAATAGTTGAAGCCTTTTATGGAAAGGAACAAAGGCCTTTTGTCTATGAAAATGATTATGCAGAAACATCCGTGACATACTCGCATAAGGAAGGAAAAGATATTTTTGATATTACGATTCGGGCTGAAGGGTTTTTCGTAGAAAACTGGATCGATGGTATAGAACTTAACTCCCCTGAAGTGATTGGTGATCTAGAAGAAGCGGTCGGAAAAGAAATTGAAAGACAAGCAATGAAAGTAATTAAAAAAGCTCAGACTGAGTTTCATGCGGATTTTTTTGAGTTGCATAAACAAATTAAATTAAATAATTTTTCGTATTGGCAAGAGATTAAGGAGCGCTGGGATGGCATTGGTGGGGCTTTTTCTGATGCCGAAATCAATGTGGAAGCCGATGTCGAAATTCGACATTATATGACAACGGGAGAGCTTGAGGAGGGGTGAAGTGAGAAGATGTATAGAAGGCTGTTAAAGAAATTAAATGAGCAAAAAGTTCGTCAGGCTGATGAATATGATATTACACTTTCAAAAGACCTTACTGTTATGAACCAAACAATTAATAACATTGTTGGTGAAAGTGATGACATCGTTCAACGTAATTTTAAAATAGGCTCTCATTTAAAAGCGAGTCTATATTTCGTTGATGGCTTAGCTTTTGACTCGGGGATTGAAGATCGAATTATTAAGCCACTCATTTATTTTGCTGAATCAAATGACCCCTTAATTCCTTCTCAATTGTTAGAGCACATCTTAACAGAAGTAGTAACATTCATTGAAGTTTCTGTTAAAGAAACGATAGATGAAGCAATGTTACCTCTAATGTCAGGTGAAACACTACTTGTTATTGATGGAATAGATAAGTTGATCTTATTTGAAACGAGACAATTCAATCAAAGAGCTATTGAAGAACCTGAAAGTGAAGTAATTGTACGTGGCCCACGTGATGGATTTAATGAAGTTCTGCATACAAATATTATGTTAATTCGCAGAAGACTACGTGATCCGAATCTGACTGTGCAATTTGGACAGTTAGGGCGACGATCTAAAACAGATTTTGCTATCGTTTATTTGAAGGGTGTGACAAATGAAGAACTTGTTGAGGAAGCGCGTTACAGACTCTCTTGTCTTGATATGGATCTGACAATGGAAACTGGGGTTATAGAACAATTTGTTGAAGATAATATCCTGTCTCCCTTCCCACAAGTATTGCGAACGGAAAGGCCCGATAAAACGATTACAGCTTTAACAGATGGAAAAGTCATTGTTGCGTTAGATGGAACGCCATTCGTTTTAATGGCCCCTATTACTTTTGGTGACTTAATGAAAGCTGTAGAAGACAATTATGATCGTTGGCAAATTAGCAGCTTTATCAGAATGCTTCGTTACTTAGCGGCTGCTATAGCTGTTTTTTTACCAGGGCTTTATATTGCAATGGTTTCTTATCATCAAGGGATGATTCCGACCGTTTTGGCTATGTCGATTGCAGGTACGCGTGAAGGTGTACCATTTCCTGGATTTATCGAAGCATTTTTAATGGAGATCACATTTGAGTTATTAAGAGAAGCTGGAATACGGTTACCTCGACCGATTGGACAAACGATTGGAATTGTAGGTGGTTTAGTAATCGGAGACGCTGCAGTTCGTGCTGGGATCGTTAGTCCGGTAATGGTTATTGTTGTTGCGATTACAGCGATTGCTTCATTTGCAATTCCTGCCTATAATGTCAGTATTACATTCCGGCTTTTACGCTTTGCTGTCATGATTGCATCAACGTTATTTGGGCTATTTGGAATTGTTATTGTTTATATTTTAATTAATATTCACTTAGTTGGATTAAGGAGTTTTGGGAATTATTATACTACTCCGTTTGCGCCATACAGGTTTGGAGAATGGTTGGACTTGATGATACGTGCTCCACTCATCCTAATAAAAAATAGACCGTCAGAACCAGATCCTTTAGACAAGAAAAGGAAAGATGTTTAACCTTTTTTTGAAGTATGTCAGAGATCCTATCGTATAACAACATAGAGATTGGGGAGAACTTTGTGCCAGAATTACCAGAAATGGAAACATACAAACGCATCTTAAGTGAAAAATTAGTAGGACAAACAATTACTGATGTCGATGTAACGAGAGAAAAAACAGTGAATGTACCTGTTGACAACTTCATTAAACAAGTTCGAGGACGTACAATTGTAGCGATTGAAAGAAGAGCAAAGTACCTTGTATTCAAGTTAGATTCAGGTGGAAATTTATTGTTACATTTAATGTTAGGAGGCTTAATGTATCTAGGTGGAGATGATGATGAACCTGATCGAACAAAACAAGTAACGCTATCATTTGGAACTAGAAAGTTATTTTTTATTGGCTTACGGCTAGGTTATTTGCATTTAATGACGCTAGAACAACTCCAAGAAGAGTTTGCTGAACTTGGACCAGAGCCATTAGATTCCTCTTTTCATTTAGATGCATTTATGACGATGATGGATAAAAAAAGAGGGAAGTTAAAAACAACGTTGATTAACCAAAAGTTTCTTTCTGGTATCGGCAATCTTTATTCTGATGAGATCTGCTTTAATGCCAAGCTTTTACCGAAGAGACAAGTTAATGAATTAACAGATGATGAGATAAAGAAGCTTTTTGATAGTATTCAATCGATATTAAGAAGGGGAATTTCTTTAGGTGGCTACATGGATGTTCCTGTTTACAAGGGTGATCAACTAACTGGAAGCTATAATAATCATTGCTATGTATATGATCGTGAGGGGAAGGCATGTCAACGCTGTGGACAAACGATTATAAAGGATGAGGTTTCATCGCGAAAGACGTTTTATTGTAAGAACTGTCAAATGTAAAAAAGACCTTTTACATTTGACAGTTAGTTTAAGGGAAATTCTATGTTACAAAGAAGCAGTCACATTCGTTAAGTTATCTGAAGAGGCGGCTACGTGTTCAGCAGATTGATTAATTTCATCGAAGATTTCAGCCAAGTTTTTCATCTCATCGGAAATCATCATATTTTGTTTTTTCATCGTTTCCATTGAACTTAGAATTTCATCAAAAAATTGGTTTGTTTGACTAGATTCTTTCGTCCCTCTTTCAATCGATTTATTGTTTTCATCGATCGATTCAGACATCGTACTTGTATAGCGATTGATTTCATTGACTAGGTTTGAAACTTCAGATACGGTCTCTTTCGTATTCTCAGCTAGCTTCCTCACTTCACCTGCTACCACGGCGAATCCTTTTCCTTGTTCACCAGCACGAGCTGCTTCGATCGAAGCATTTAAAGCAAGAAGGTTGGTCTGATCTGCAATAGATGTAACAATTTGTGAAATCTGCTCTATTTTTTTCGAGGTTGAAATTAACTGTTCCATTTGAGCAGAGATCCTTTTCATATTATCTTGTGTACTGATCATAATCTCTTCTAAACTAATTAAGCGATTTTTGCCATCCTTTGATTTCGCTTCTGTAGTGATAGCGATTTCAGAGCTTGATACAGTTAATTTCTTAATTTCACTCGTTTTGCTCGTTATTTCATGGATAGAAGAACTTGTTTCCTCACTGACAGCTGCTAGGTCTGCAGCATTTTTCTTGACTTCCTCTTTTAAAAGGTCCTTTTTTTCTTCTGCTTCATTTCTGATTCGTTCATTCTCTAATTCGTAAGCTTCTAATACAAGTTGCTGTTCTAGGTTAAGGATCTTGGTGACAGCTACCGTCGCTCTTTTTAACTCATCTTTGTTGATTGTATGTTCATCAATTACTTCCATTAATGATAAGAGCAAATCTTGAAACGCGCACATATACCATTTGGGCTGAAGTCCAATTTTGACATGAACATAAGCGATAATGTTTCTTTTTTGGATGAAATCGTCATTAATTTGCCCACTAAACATCTCAAAGATATGAGTGTAAAGGGTCTTCTGCAAACGGCTTACTGTACTATTATCGTTAATAATTTTCATAAGGGATGGCTCTTTCCCTAAATTTTTATAAAATTGAGCAACGATGTGGTCTAGATTTTCCTTAATAACTGGTTGAAAAGCACGAATGATAGCTAAATCTTCTATTGTTAGATTGATTAGTTCAATTTGTTTGCTGACGGTGCTTGACGGTTTTACTTTTATATAAACATCATTATTTTGATTTGAGATCGAAGACATGATACTCACTGGGGAGTTTTCTTTTCGTGAAAAAATTCTAACCAAATTTGTCACTTCTTTCTGTTATAAATTTTGAAATTGATCTGTCACGGGAAGGTTTTCTACCATACTTCCAATAGGACTGTTAAATTCTATCTAGTTCGATTATGGCACAATACATATCTAAAGTACTAATATTTTTTTGATATTAATGGATTAAAAGTGTTTTCGTGCTTGAAGCGTAGTAAAAAATACGCAGGAGATAAAAAACCTGTTAACTTTCCTGACAAAATTTATGTTTTGCTAAGGTAAATCGTAGAAAATTAATACATAGATGAAAAACAATGGATAACAAATCCAGGTGCCTTATGTTAGAAAGAGGTGGTTTAAAAGGTGGGAACAACTAAAACGATTTGGAGACCAAATAATTTAGAAGAAGCATGGAAAATACAAATGAATCTTGAGCCAGAAGCGTTTTGTTATGTATCAGGAGGAACATCGCTTCGTACGCAATGGGAGGCAAATCTACGTGAGATGGCACCGAATCTTATAAGCTTGGAAAATATAGCTGAGATGCAAGGAATTAAAGAGAGTCTTTCTTATGGCAGAAGAGAGATCGTGATTGGCTCGCAAACTAGTCTGACTAACTGTATTCAAAGTCCACTTTTACAAAGGTATGTAACCCCTCTTATAAGGGCATGTCGTTGTATCGCTGCCCCATCAATACGAAATCAAGCTACAATTGGTGGAAATATTTATACAACTGCAGGTGATACAATCTCTGCGTTGATGATTTATCAAGCGAAGATGAGTTGGTTTGATGGCCACTCGATTGAGACGGAAACAATCGAGGAGTGGTTACATTCATTGCAAACGAATGATGTAAGATCCGATAACCGAATTTTAGTGGATTTAAAAATTGATATAGATGAAGAAGTTAATTTAAAAGAGGTTTCTTTTTTTACAAAGGTGGGGCGGCGTGAAACCTTTACTGCTGCACTAGTCACAGTTGCTGGAAGAGGGATCATTAACACAGATGGGCTACTTCAGAGTGTTGCACTGGCTGCAGGAGGAGGTCCTTTGCCAGTGAGGCTGAAAAAAGCAGAGAAAGAGCTTATTGGCAATTCACTCTCAAAGGAAATAATAGAGAAAGTTCATCGGTTAATCAAAAAGGAATATTTAGCTGTATCGGATCCTTTTCTATCAGAAGAGTATAAGAAAACAGTAGTAGCAAATCTAATTGTAAGTGAGTTGATCAATAACGGACCTAGTAAAAGGGGGACTGGACATGCGACTCAATCGTAGCTTGAGTGGTAACAGATGGAGAGAGAGGCCAGATGGAAAAGAAAAAGTAACTGGAGAACTGCACTATTTAACCGATATTAAATTCTCAAACATGTTATATGGAAAAGTGTTAAGAAGTACGTTTCCACATGCGCGAGTAGTTTCCTTAAATACGGAAAAAGCCCTCAATTATCCTGGTGTAATAGCAGTATTAACCCATCGTGATATACCTGGATTGAATGGATTTGGTATTAGTAATCCGGATCAACCAGTCTTTTGTGAGGATTATGTCCGTTTTAAAGGTGATGCGATTGCAGCATTAGCTGCTGTAACCAAAGAAATTGCAGAGGAAGCGATTCGGTTAATTGAAGTCGAGTATGAGGAGCTTCCAATAATTGATTCACCAGAGGTTGCATTACAGCCAGATGCACCGTTGCTACATCCGAATGGCAATATCCTGCATCAAACGAATTATAGCAGAGGTGACGTAGAGACAGGGTTTGAGCAATGTGCCTACATCGTTGAAGAGACGTATCTAACTCCTAGGCAAATGCACACGTATCTTGAAACAGAGGGAGGAGTATTTGTTCCTAGCAAAGAAGGGAAATTGACGGTTTATGCCCCCACGCAGCACGGTTATAAAGACCGCATGCAACTGTCGCGCATAGTAAATATCGATGAGGAAAAAATTCGTGTTGTTTCAAGTCCAATAGGAGGGTCATTTGGTGGAAAAGATGAACTGAACATCCAGCCCTATGGTTCTTTACTTGCCCTTCATTGTAATAGACCAGTAAAAATGCATAACTCAAGGTGGGAGTCGGTTAAAGCCGGCATCAAACGTCACCCTATGAAAATAACTATGAAAACAGGAGTCAATGAGAAGGGGGAATTGATCGCACATAAAGTTCAAATTACATCAGATACAGGTGCATATTCAACTCTTGGAGCTCCGGTGCTCAACTTTGCCACAGAGCATGCGATGGGGCCATACCTCATAAGCCACGTTGATGTGAGGGGGAAAGCGATTTACACAAATAATGGTGTTTCTGGTGAATTTCGAGGGTTTGGAGGAAATCAAGTCATTTTTGCGTTAGAAGGTCAGATGGATCGCTTAGCTAAAAAACTAAACATCGACCCATGGGAATTAAGAAGGAGAAACTTACGAAAGCAAGAGGATCTAGGTCCGATGGGACAGCGAATCTTGCCAACGAATGGACCGGAACAAGTGTGGGCAGCGATTCAGCAGTCTCCACTTTGGGAGAGGAAAAATACAGACCAGGATACAAGTGAACCTTGGAAAAAGCGTGGCGTTGGTGTTGCTATTGCGATGCACGGGTCTGGTTTAGGCTACGGGCTTCCTGACCATGCAGGTGGAACAATTCGACTAACTAACGAAGGAAAAATTGAAGTGGCTTTTGGTCATGAGGAATTTGGGCAGGGACTAATTGGAACATTAGAAATTTTATTGCTTGATCATTTTCGATGTAGAAAAGAAGATATCAATATCATTATAGGTGATACCGGTCGTGTGCCATCAAGTGGATCATCAACAGCTTCTAGAACAACAAACATGGTTTGGCAAGCGTTAAACCGGTTAAAAGACCCGTTTTTAGAAGGAATGTTTACTAGAGTAAGTAAGTTAACAGGGTATGCTAAAGGTACATTAAAAACAGGAAGTGGTGGGATTTGGGCTAACGTATCTGGAAAGGAAGAGCGAGTAATCACATACGCTCAATTAGCTCAAAATAGTGAGTGCCTTGAATGTTCGACTGAGTTTCATTACCCTGTAACGCCGGATCCGGTCATCGGAGGACACTATTTATATACAAGTACATCTGTAATTGTTGAAGTAGAGGTGAATCTATTAACAGGTGAGGTTGCTGTTGAAAGAATTGACCATGCAGTTGCAGCAGGGCCAGTTATTAATCCAATGGGTTATTTAGGTCAAATAGAAGGGGGAAGTGTGATGGCACTAGGATTTACACTTACGGAAGATGCCCTTATGAGCGCTAGTCAATATGTTACGAAAAACCTAGATACGTATTTAATTCCGACAATCTTTGACGTACCTGAAGACCATCACGTCGATGCGATAGAAGAATTACCTGAGAACGACCCTTTTGGCCCTCGTGGTGTAGGGGAGGTTAGTTCAGTTGCTTTAGCTCCAGCAATTGTCTCAGCAATTAAGCAGGCTACAGGGGTTTGGTTAACGGAATTACCAGTGAAACGAGAAATGTTACTCGGTGATATCTCCAATTTTAATCACCTCATGATAGGAGGCAAGTAAATGGGCAATCAAAATGTCGATGTAATAAGTGAGAAAGGTAAAACTACCACGCATCAATTTTCTTTTGAATTAAACGGAGAGCCCATAAGTATAGAGTGTGATCCGTCAAGAAGATTGGTTGACGTTATTAGAAGTGATTTACATTTAACAGGCACGAAAATATCTTGTGAGATTGGCAGATGTGGTGCCTGTATGGTGTTGATAGATGGAAAACAACATAATTCTTGTTTAACAATGGCTTACCAATGTGAAGGGAGGCAAGTCGTAACAATAGAAGGAATAGGTGAAAAGAAAATGGATATAGTTCAACAGGCTTTTTTAGAAGAGGGGGGATTTCAATGTGGATACTGTACCCCAGGCATGGTCATCTCAATTAAGGCAATGTTATCCGGAAATCCAAACTCAACATTTGATGAGTTAAAGGAAGGCTTATCAGGGAATTTATGTCGCTGCACGGGCTATGGTGGAATTTATCGAGTTCTAAGGAAAGTAAGTTCAGATGCCAAAAGATAGTCATTGAAAGGAGAGGGTTGTTTTGAAGGAGCTTTATAATTACCTTTGTATTCTAAAAGAACAACCATATCGTACGTGCGCATTAGCAACGGTAATTCAAGTTGATGGATCCGCATACCGTCATGAAGGGGCAAAAATGTTATTTTTAGACAATGGCGTCCATTATGGAATGATTAGTGGGGGATGTCTAGAAGAAGACCTGAGAATTCATGCTGATACTGTTATTGAAAAAAGAAGCGTAAAAACAATCGAATACGACTTGCGGTCAGAAGATGATCTAGGCTGGGGACAGGGAGCTGGATGTAATGGCAAAATTAAAGTGTTGGTCGAACCGATTTGTTGGCAAGATCAAGTAGATAGTCACCTCTTTTGGCCTCCTGTGTTAGACCGACTAGAAAAAGGACACAAGCTTATTTCTGTTCGAGAACTGAATGATGAATTAAGTGGTTCCTATACCTTTTTTACGACAGATGGTGAAAAAGTTGGTTCTTGTAATATGAATGAAACGGAGCAATCGTTACGTAATGAAGTAACTTACTTTTATAAGGAAGGACGTACCTTCGAATATCAATTAAATTTAGAATTGAATTCACAGCTTTTGTTTGAATTACACGAACCAAAAGATACTCTTTATATTTTTGGAGCAGGAGTGGATGTAGAGCCAGTAGTAAAAAGAACAGCTGAACTAAATTTCTACGCAATTGTTATTGACCCAAGAGAAGACCGGTGTCGGAAAGAGTTTTTTCCAGATGCAGCACAGTTAATTGTTGAACATCCCGAGACATTCCTTAATAAGAATGAACTGAAGCCAAACGGTTATGTAGTAGTGATGACGCATAGCTTTTTACGTGACCGAAAGATCCTTACTTATTTTTTGCGGAATCAACCTAAATATTTAGGAGTATTAGGTCCCAAGAGAAGAACAGAACGATTATTGCAGTCGTATGTGGTGCCAGAGTGGATGCACTCACCAATTGGGGTGGATATTGATGCCGAAGGGGCCGAAGAAATAAGTATTAGTATTTTAGGAGAATTAATTAAAGTCAGAAATAAAAGAAGGGTACTTGATAAAGCTCAAAAAAGAAAAAAAGTGCAAGTGAACTAGTAAAAGGTGAGGTTCTATGTGATGAAATATAATAGAGTTAGTGCAATTATTTTAGCTGCGGGTGTTTCAGCTCGAATGGGCTCTGCAAAGCAGCTACTAAGATTAGCTGGTAAGTCTATTCTTGAACACGTGATAGAGAATGTTATGGCACACTCATTTGATGAAGTAAAGGTGGTCATAGGTCATCGCGCTGATGAGATAATTGACGAAATCGAAATGACAGATCGTCGTTTTTCTTGGATTAAAAACAACGATTATCGAGATGGCCAAAGTACGTCTTTCTTAGCTGGTATAGAGAGTGTAGCCCCTTCTATAAATTCAATAATGGTTTTTTTAGGTGATCAGCCTAATATTTCAAAGGAAACAATTAGTAGAGTAGTAACAAAAGGGTGTCTGAGTGGAGCGAGAGCAACAAGCCCTTTTGTTATTCGTCCATGTTATAACGGCAAGCCTGGGCACCCTGTTTTTTGGGGGAATTTCAAGGCCAATGACTTTTCAAAAGTTACTGGGGATGCAGGTGGAAAAGAGGTGTTGTCTCTAATCGAAAAAGAGTACGTTGCTGTTAATGATCCAATGATCCATTTTGATATTGATACTCCAGAAGAATACCAAAAAGCACTACAAAGAGTCCATTGAAAAAGGTACGATTTTCCCTTTTTCAATGGACTCGAAACCATGTGTGTAGCCGCCGTATTCGTTTAAGCTTTTTGAGGAATTTTTCAAAAAGCGCACGGCGTGTGTAGCCATGGCCTCGCTGACTCTATCCCAGTGCCTTTGCCTTTAGATCTTCAAAAGGTATGATTTTCCCCTTTTTCAGTGGATTCGAAACCACTCTTTGATGACTAGGCAAAGGGCTGTTATCTAAAGTAATAACTTTTCGTTTTTATTATGGATGAATGAGCGAATAAATAAAGCTGTCCGTAAAGTAAGCGTTTCATCGGACCCCTTCAACTCAATTCCTA
This sequence comes from Halalkalibacter sp. HAAS-P014, assembly GCF_056619965.1. NCBI lineage: Bacteria > Bacillati > Bacillota > Bacilli > Caryophanales > Bacillaceae > Halalkalibacter > Halalkalibacter sp. HAAS-P014. The sequence continues at coordinate 122,628 of NZ_JBWQTV010000021.1, forward strand.
ACAATTCTTCACATTTTTTAATTCGGTAGATAACAGTGTTTCGATGAATAAACAATATTTTGGCTGTCTCTGAAATCTGGCAGTTATGGTTTAGAAAAACAGAAAGTGTCTGAACTAGATCTTCTTTCTCTTTATCCTTTGGATAAGCTAGATCTCTTAGAGTTGATCGATAAAATTCTTTTAACTTTTGTGAAGGGATCGTTTTAAAGATTTCGGCAAGCTCTTTAATTCGGTATGTTTTGATAAAGCGTTTTTTATTTTCTCGATAACCCGATTTTAAAGCATCTACTGCTTCTTGGAAAGCTGTTGGGATATCTGTAATATTCTCCGTGTAATTGCTAATTCCAAAAGACATGGATGAGTCAATTATCCGAAAAAGATCTGATTGTAGTTCAGTAATAACGTCCCAAACATTCTTTTCAATATCATCATTATAAAAGTCAAACCCTAGTAATGTTGTAAACAAATCCCCTTTCGTAAAAACGTTACAGTCAAATTGCCTTGTTAATTCAGATTCCATTAGTTCATAAATACGATCCCTTTGGAGGCTAGTTTCTTTTTCTGTTTGTAATGGATACGTGTCTTGGTATAGATCAGAGGAGCCGTCAATTTTACAAGTTATGCAAATATATTGGAGGGATTTATTTAAATGATAGGCTTTACCTCGGTTGATGATTTCTTCTTCACTCGGTATGGCTCCGTCAACCAAATCAACGAAGAATTCATTTTTTAATCTGCGTGAATTTTGTTCGAGTGCATGGAGTTTCATAAATTCAAATGATATTACATTGGCAGCTTGTTCAATAGCTAATGTAAAAGAGGATTTACTAGATAAAGTACTTCCGAATATAATTATATATCCCTTTTGTTGATTTGTTGTATTTATAGGATAGATTGAAAAGTCGGTATAGCTATTGTTTCCATCCTCTCGAGGGAGAGTTAACACTTTATATGTGTCAAGATTCTCGTGGTGAATTTTCTCGTGGATATACCAATAAATTTCAAAAAATGACTCTTTATCAATGTCGTGAGAATAAGCCATTATATCTAAACGGTAATTTAGTAAAATGACTGGCAAGTCTAAAATTGTAGCTAAGCTCTCAATAATATTGGAGAATCCACCACCTGAAACAACAATGTCGGTAAATTCACGATGAATATTTAAAGCATAATTTAATTCATGTGTACGCTCTTTTAGAATACAACTTAAAGCCTCGTTTAACATATCGCCGAGTGAATAATCGAGAGGGATCTCAAAGATTGGAAAGTGCATTTCGTTGGCTAACTCGATTACTTCTTCAGGTATCTTTTCAATAAACCTTTTTGTTTTTAACCCTAATCCAGCACAACCTTGTTTAGCCATTTGTGTTACGAGCTCAATTAAGGCATTAGGATTGTTTTTTATGGAGTACGCTGTCGTTAATAATAATTGCTCATCGCCTAAGTAATGAATAATATCAGGAGCATCCATAAGATTTACAGATTGAACACTTTTTTGTAACCCCAGTTCTCCACCTACGACTATCGTTTCTTTGAAAGTTGGCAGGTTTAAAATTTCTATTAACTTCATCCTTTGTCCTCCTCGCCAAATATTTTCTATTGTGAACAATGTACAAGAAAAATCAATATTCCGAAACATCTTTGTGAGATAATCTGACAAAATATATCGAATTATTAGTTAATTAGCACAAAATAGTAACTGTGACGAATGGTAAACGATTTTAATAAAGGCTGACTCGCATACTTTGTTGCTTTTGGGCTTGCGTGTATTCACATGTTCGTTCCATTTCGCTCCAATCACTCGCTTTCCGTGGGGAGATGCTGAGCCTCCTCGGCTGTGGGGTCTCGCCCCTACCTCTAAATCCCACAGGAGTCGAGTGACTTCCGCTTCATTTCACTACGAGTAAAAACTTTCTAATAGCAACAATCTTTACGAAAATAGCTTAATAAAAAAAGGCTCACAATGGGGTAAGCATTAAAGGAGAGATTGGTCATTCGCTTTTTTAGTTACGTTTTCTAACAAACGATTTTCTTTACAATTTCGAGAGTAAAGTAGGGTACTATTCGTTTTCTAAGGCTCTCCTTTCATAACGGTAAGTATAGGACTAAGATGTTTCATTTCTGAAATGGCAATTTCTTTGGTCTTACTGAACAATGCAAGATGGGCAATTTGTTCGTTGTAAATAATGACTAAGTACTAGTTTCCTTTTATGATTTGGCTATAACAAGTTAGGGGACGTTATTAAATTGAGTTTAATAGGTGAAGGGGTAGGTGGTAACCATCGTTATTACAATGGAAGAAGTCAATTTGATGAAAAAAGAGGAATTTGTTGAAAAGGTTGGATCTGTCTTTGAACATTCACCATGGGTATCTGAAAAGTCTTGGAAACATCATCCGTTTAAAAATTTTGATCAAATGTATGAATTGATGATTCAAGAAGTATGGCAAGCCGAAGAGTCATTAAAACTATCTTTACTAAGGGCTCATCCAGATTTAGGTACGAAGCTAACTATTTCTGAGTCTTCAGCGCAAGAACAACAGGATGCAGGATTAAGCCAATTGACAGAACAAGAGTATCAGGATTTTTCATTAATGAATAAACGTTATACGCAGAAGTTTAGCTTCCCTTTTATTATGACTGTTAAAGGACAAAATAAAGATTTTTTAAAAAGTAGTATGACAAAACGAATGAACAATACTTACGAAGAAGAAATGCAGACAGCGTTAGAACAAGTCGGTAAAATTGCTCGATTTAGGTTGGTAGAAATGATAAAAGATGTAGATGTAAGTATTTAGATAACTTTTGGGGGTGTGGTAGTGAAAGGGAAGCTAACGACTCATATTTTAGACATTAGCAAAGGGAAGCCGGCTAGAAATGTTCGAATCGAGCTTTGGAAAAAGCATGAAAATAGCCAGTTAGAAAAAATAGCAGAAGCTAAAACGAATGCAGATGGTCGAGTCGATCATCCTTTATTAGAAAGAGGACGATTAGAAAAAGGCATCTATCAACTACAGTTTCATGTTGGTGACTACTTCCGTGCCAGTAATCTAGCAGATGAACCTCTTTTCTTAGATATTGTACCAGTGCAATTTGTTATTTTGAATGAAACACAGGATTATCATGTTCCATTATTAATTGCTCCAGGTGGATATAGTACATATCGTGGCAGCTAATAGCCTTATTAAGTCTATATGTTGTATTAATCAATTGTTGAGAGGGGTTAAACTATGAAAATGTTTCAGATGAAGATGCTTATCTTAAGTATAGTAACACTATTCGTTCTTGTGGCCTGTGGTGGACAAGAGTCCAGTGGGGAAAGTGAAGGAGCAACGAGAACGAATGAAACAGAATCCGTTAAGCTTGTGTTAAACTGGTTTCCAAAAAGTCAACATGGTGGCGTATATGCAGCAAAAAAACAAGGGTATTTCACTGAAAAAGGGTTAGATGTTGAGGTAGAAGCAGGAGGCCCACAAGTATCATCGATGCAGATTGTTGCATCAGGAAATGCTCAGTTTGGTCTAGCGCATGCTGACCAAATTGTCCTTGCAAGAAATGAAGGGATTGAACTCATTACTCTTGCTGCAACGATGCAAGGCAGTCCAGCGTCATTAATGTTTCATAAAGGGGAAGACATTCGTAACTTTGAAGATATGAATGGAAGAACGGCATTTATTCAACCGGGAATTCCTTATTGGGATTTCTTAACTAGTAAGTATGATTTAAGTGGAGTGACGGAAATGGGCTATACTGGTCAGCATGTTAATTTTATCGATGATCTGGACTCTGTTAGTCAATCGTTTGTGACATCTGAACCGTTTTTCTTAGGAAAAGAAGGTGTTGAAACAGAAACGATTTTAGTCTCTGATTCAGGGTTTGATCCTTATAATGTTGTTTTGTTTGCTACAAAAGATTATGTTGCAGAGAACGAAGAAACAGTACGTGAGTTTGTAACTTCATTTGTAGAAGGTTGGAAGTATTATGAGGAATCACCTTATGAAGTTAATGAAGTTATTCATGGGGCCAATCCAGATCTTGCTCTTGAAGATTTAGAGTTTGAGACAGATTCGCAAAGGGACTTTGTTTATGGAGGAGATGCAAAGGAGTATGGGTTTGGTTATATGTCAGAAGAGCGTTGGCAAACATTGATTGAACAATTGTACGAAATAGGATTATTGGAAGAAGCTTTTGATGCTAATGATATTTTTACAAATGATTTTTTGCCAACAAACGAATAGTTTAATATTGAACGCACGGAGTACAAGAGAAGTTGCTAGGGGTCTTACCGGAACTAGTTACATACGTTTTTCATGTAGCAGACGTATGTTAACAAAGGGTGGACCCCTTTTGTTATAGATTGTAAAAAGTCTTGGTCTATCCGTGTTTTAGTTTTCGAAAAAAAGAAGGGGATATAATCTTACAAGCATGATCGTTGCTTTTACAATTACTACACTATTTCCAACCCAAAAGTATGAGACACGTTGGTTATTTTATCTAAATACATACCTCTTTATTGTGCGATATGAATAATGACTAACCGTGTTTAGTTATCTAAAATGAAAACACATAATAACTGGCACGTAATATAAAGAGGAGTGATAAAATGATCGCTGTACAGCAGATAAATCAGCAACGGTTATGGAATACACTTATGAAGTTGGGGGAAATTGGTTCTGGTTCTAATGTAGATGAAAAAGGAGTTACAAGACTCTCATTAAGTTTGGAAGATTTACAGGCTAGAGAGTTTCTAATCGGTGTCATGAAAGAGGCGGGGTTAGATGTCCGTGTTGATGCTATTGGGAACATAATTGGGAAACTTGAAGGAAAGGATGTTCATGCACCAGCTGTAATGACGGGTTCTCATATCGATACCGTTATTCAAGGAGGATTATTTGATGGGGCTCTAGGAGTACTAGGTGCTGTTGAGGCAGTTCGCTCTATTAGGGAATCGGGCGTCGAACTTACCCACTCCATTGAGGTAATCTCGTTTACGGATGAGGAAGGGACTAGGTTTGGGACTGGTTATATTGGAAGTAAAGCTCTTTCTGGTCATTTAAATGAAGAAACATTGGAATTAGAAGACGTCAATGGAATTACGCTGAGTGAAGCACTCCAGCAAGCTGGCTTTACCCCTGCAGATTATGAGCAAGCAAGAAGAGAACCAGAATCGATCAAGGCGTATGTGGAGATGCATATTGAACAAGGAAAAGTACTTGAAGAACACAACTTGCCTGTAGGGATTGTTACAGATATTCAAGGACCCGTCTGGTTAGAGGTAACTCTAAGTGGCAACCCGGACCATGCAGGAGCAACACCTATGAATATGAGAAAAGATGCGTCACTTGCGATGGCAGAAGTGATGCTTGAAGTTGAACGAGTTTCGAGTAAGTATAGTGGAGTGGGAACAGTCGGAAAATTAGCAATTGAGCCAGGTGGCGTAAACATCATTCCGGGCAGAGCGACTTTCTCTATTGATTTAAGACATGTTGATAAAGTAGCAAGAGCAGAAATGGTAAATGAAGTGAAAAAATCTATTAATACTATTTGTGCCCAAAGGGAGATAGAATCAAAGATTGATGTTAAAAAGGCCGTAGATCCAGCGACGTGTTCAAATGAAGTAGTGGATGTACTAGAAGCTTCTTGTACAGAGCTCAAAATACCGACAATGAAACTACAATGTGGCGCGGGACATGATTCCCTAATGATGACGAAAGTGACAGAAATGGGGATGATTTTTGTAAGATCACAAGACGGTATTAGCCATAACCCGAAAGAGTGGACGGAAAAAGAAGACTGTGTTGTTGGTACACAAGTATTGTTAAATGCATTGGTCAAATTAGCACAGTAATGAGAGAAAAAAATGGGAGGTAGAGAAATGCTTAAACCAAACAGATTACATGTTCCAGCAAGAATGATTATGACTCCGGGACCAGTCGAGGCTGATCCTAGAGTGTTGCAAGCAATGTCTTCGTCTATATTAGGTCAATTTGATCCTAGCTTTACTTCGTTAATGAATGAAACGATGAAGCTATTGCGAGAGGTGTTGCAAACAAAAAATCATTGGGCCTTCCCCGTTGACGGGACTTCTAGGGCAGGGATTGAAGCAATGCTATGCAGTGTGATTGAACAAGGAGATAAAGTTCTAATTCCTTCATTCGGTCGCTTTGGAGGCTTGCTAACAGAAATTGCTGAGCGTTACGGAGCGGAAGTTCATTTGGTTCATTGTGAGTGGGGAAGTGTCTTTGATCCAGAGGATATTATTAAAGAGATGAAGAAAATCCGGCCCAAGGTGGTTGCTATGGTTCATGGTGATACATCAACTGGTAGAATGCAACCATTAGAGGAAATAGGCCGAGCTTGTAGAGAACAAGATATATTGCTCATTGTCGATGCGGTTGCGACGGTAGCTGGAACAGATGTGAAAACAGATGAATGGATGATTGATGGACTTATTACTGGAACGCAAAAGTGTATCTCTGTCCCTTCTGGAATGGCTCCTCTGACGTATAATGAGAGAATTGAAAATATTTTGTTGAAAAGAAAATCAATTGAAAAAGGTCTTGTATCAGATCAACAAGTTTCAAGTAATGCCCGGAAAATTCGCAGTAACTATTTAGATTTAAGCCAGCTCCAAGATTATTGGAGTCCAGCTAGACTTAACCATCACACGGAAGCAACATCAATGCTTTATGGTTTATATGAAGGGTTACGATTAATAGTAGAAGAAGGGTTAGAACAAAGGTACATACGGCATCGTTTAAATGAAAGGGCGTTAGTTGCTGGTATTGAAGCGATGGGATTAACGTTATTTGGGGATCATAACTACAAACTGCCAACGGTTACGTGTATTAACATTCCTGATGGAGTCGATGGTGATTCAGTTCGGTCAATGTTACTTGATGAATTTGGGATTGAAATAGCAAGCTCGTTTGGGCCACTCCATGGAAAGATTTGGAGGATTGGAACAATGGGATATAGTTGTCAGCAACGAAATGTCTTGCTAACACTTGGTGCTTTAGAAGCCGTACTTTTGCGACATAAGGTCAAGGTAAATGTAGGAGCAAGTGTTCAATCCGCGTTAGATGTGTATCAAAACAAAGATCAAGAGAAGAGTATTTTAATTTAAGGGAGGTGCTCGAGTGAAAGGTAACTTTAATGTGTTTATAAATGAAAATATTGTTGTGAAACCGTTCGGAACAGGCAATCTCTCTGGAGTTACTTTTTCTGTTAAGGATGTATTTGATATCAAAGGGGTTACATCAAGTGCGGGCAATCCAGATTGGTTAAGAACGCATACTCCGGCAGAGAAGAACGCACCTGCCATAGACGCTTTATTACAAGCAGGAGCCACATTACATGGGACAACGATAACAGATGAGTTGATGTATAGTTTGAATGGTGAAAATTTTCATTACGGTACACCAGTAAATCCGGTGGCGAATAATCGAATTCCAGGTGGTTCATCGAGTGGTTCGGCAGTTGCTGTTTCTGCTGAGCTCGTTGACTTTGCGCTTGGTACAGATACGGGTGGGTCTGTTCGAATACCTGCAGCATATTGTGGGATTTATGGATTTAGGCCTACACATAATCATGTTGCAATTGAAGGTGTCATTCCTTTGGCTGAGAGTTTTGATACGGTAGGGTGGATGACAAGGGATGCTAGGCTGCTAAAGGACATTGGGAATGTGTTACTTAAAGCTCATTCTTCGAGTGGGAATTCATTTAGTACATTACTATTTCCTACAGATGCTTGGGAGTTAGTGGATGAAGAAAGTGAGGGAGCTCTCTCTGCACTTGTGGCACAACTAAAGCAAACGTTCCCATCACAATCGATTACCACAGCCAAAGAAGGGTTACAAAGATGGATGAAATGCTTTCGAATATTGCAAGGGCTAGAAATATCGAAAACACATGGCAAATGGATTAAGGAGGTTAAGCCTAAATTTGGACCAGACATTGGCGCTAGATTTGAATGGGCATGCTCATTAAGCGAAGTAGAAAAGAAGCCTGAGCAAAAACTAATAGAAGAAATTCAAGTAGGGTTGGAGGAATTATTGGGAGAAGATAACTTACTAGTTATTCCAACGACTCCGGGAAAAGCACCTTTTCGAAATCAATCAGGTGAAGAGATTGAAAACCGCCGATCACAAACGATGCAATTGTCTTGTATTGCAGGACTTGGTGGGTTGCCTCAAGTGACGATTCCTATTAGTGGAGAAGATGGATTGCCAATTGCATTATCTGTTATTGCAGGACCGAAACAAGATGCTAAGTTACTGCAATGGGTTTATGAAAACGAAAATATATTCAACTAATTTTTAAATACTAGGTGATGACTATGAAAATTGCGACAGTCAGTATTGAAGGAAGAGAAACGGCCGGAATTGTAACGAATAAAGGAGTTATACCTATAAAGATTATAAATGAGATGGAAAATACTAATTTTGCTCAGTCTCTTTACGAATTATTGGAAACAGGTCAATTTCAAGAGTTAAATAAGTGGTATAAAGAAGAAGGAGAAACACGACTTGCCAAAAAGCAATTAAAATCTCTTACCAAGCCTACATATGCCCCACTCTATCGTACTCCTCGGAAAGTTTGGGGAATAGGAATGAATTATGTGAAAATGAGATCGGAGTTAGGAGGATTAGAAGATTCTGATCCGGTGTTTTTTATGAAACCTGATACTAGTATCATCGGAACAAAAGATCAGATTGAAATTCCTCGACAATCAACAAGGACAACTGCAGAGGCAGAATTAGCCATTATTATTGGAAAGCAAGGGAAAGATGTACCGGAAGATGAAGTCGAAAATTTCATTGCAGGTTATACCACAGCTTTAGATATGACTGCTGCTGATATTCATGCCGAAAATCCTCGTTTTATGCAAAGATCAAAAAGCTTTGATACATTTTTTAGCGTTGGGCCGGTGATGGTAACAAAAGACGAAGTCCCTGAATTAGCAACACTTGAAGTAAAAACAATTGTAAATGGAAGCATTGAACATGAAAATAAAGTAGAAAACATGATTTATCGGCCTACTTACATCGTTTCCTTCTTATCACATGTGACGACATTATTACCTGGAGACATGATCATTACTGGTACGCCAGGGGCTGCTGTTATTCGTGAAGGTGATGTAGTCGAATGCCAGATTACCGGATTTGACTTACTATCTAATCCAGTAATCCAAAATTAATTTATAAAAAATTGCCTTAATATTATAATCAGAGAGTATTATTTGAATAATACGTGATAGTATGATACAGTTAAGTAGATTGTTGTCTAGAAGTGTCAATGATAGTTTTCTAAAAGGTAGTAGGCATACTCTACGTTCATAAACCTAATAATTAAATATAATTGGTAAATGGAAGAATATATACATAGTATAGAAGTCTTATTCATGGCCTAACTTCTCCACGCTTGTGGAAAGTTAGGCCATTTTTTATTTTGGGTATAAAAGTAAAAAAACAATGTAATTCGTAAGGGTATTTATAAAATTTTCCCCACTAGCTTTATAAGGAGGACGTTAATAAAAAATGATCAAGGAAAGTAGTCGGCAAAAGGATTTAACACATTTTAGCAGTTTGTTATCAAAGGTAATGAAAAGAAAATTCGGGAAAGGCCCAGAAACTTGTAATGTAGAGGTTGGTAACAATATTGTTGTCATTAATGTTAATAGTTTTAAGACACCAACGGAAGAGGTTTTGATAAGGAATGATGAAGTATCCCTTGCCTCCAAAGTTAGAAAGATTTTAATGAAGGAAATCTTTGATGAAATAAAATTAGAGGCTTCACTTCTAACAACATTTGATATTAATACGTGTTACTGTGATTGGGATTATGAACAAAATTTAGGAGTAATTCTGCTTACCAACGAAAAAGGCTTAGCTAAAGAAATAGGCGAGGAGTCGTTTCGATTAGCAATAAGTGAGAAAGTTCAGGCTATAAGTGAAAAAATACATAAAAAGCCGAATCAGATAAAAGCCCAGTTTGTTTCTTCTTCATTACTAGTTCTGGAATGTTCCGGTGTTTTAACGAAAACTGAAAATCTATTATTTGAAAATGGTTACGATGATTTATTAATGGGACGTTCATTCGAGATAAGAAAGAGTTATTACCAATACGTCAATGAAATTGAAACGGTTACCGGCAGTCGTGTTAAACAATTATTTTTAATGTGGGATTATAGACAAAATAAGAACTTTATAGTTATTTATACACTATAGGTTCTCTATCTTATTATATAGGGACTATGAAAAGCTGAGACAGAAAACAGAACAAAATTTTTAAAACAGTGTTAGAAGTGTATTGAATATTTTATGATTAAATGCTGGAACTTTGGGGAAGCTATTATAAGAAGAAAAAACTAGACTGACGGACTCAGATATAACTACTCTCGTGGTAAATAAATGAAGGGGACCTAATTCGACTACAATTTAAGGTAACGTTAAAAGGTTATCTTGTGGTATACTAGTGATGGTCGGTGTCTTAAAGGCATTGATTATGGTGCCCTTTTGAAAGAGGGATTGAATGTTGGAGTTTCAAGAGCAATTAAATCATATAAGCAGTTACATAAGTAAATTATTAAGAAAGAAATTTGGAAGAGGACCTGAAGCATGTACAGCAACCCTTTCAAAAAGAAATATGGTCATACATATACGTGGGTTTATATCCCCTATGGAAGAGGTTCTTCTTCAGCAAGGGAAATCTAGCGATGTTGATAATGCTAGAACCTTGATCATTGCCAATGTTTTGGAGGAGCTAAAAGGAGTTGTCCAAATATCGTTGGGGGCAGACATAGCAGACTATTATCATGATTGGAACTTCCCGAATAATACAGGCGTCATTGTTCTTGAACTGGAAAAGGAGATTGAACAGATGCGCGAGATAGAGCCTTTTTCGTCGTTACCTTCTTTTGAGGCTGAAATTGCCCGTATCAGTGCTTTAGTTCAAAAAGTTCCTGATTGTATTGAAACGGTATTTCATTCGGAGAACATTATTATCGTCAATAGATTTGGGATATTAATACCAATCGAAAAAGCTTTGATTTCTAAGGGTTTTGAAAGAGAACTAATTTTCACAAAGGATGAGTTAGAGAAAAGTTACTTTCATCGATACGGTAAATTTCAAGAAATGCTTAAAAGGTCTGTTCGTGACATATTTATTGATTGGGACCTAAAGAGGGATAAATCAATAATGATATTTATTTTACAATAAAATAATCAAGGTAAATGTGGGAAATAAAAAGTCGTACATGGCCTAACTTCACTTATTAAGAGAAGTTAGGTTTTTTTCTATTTAAGAGGAGGAACTATGCTAAAGAAGAGATATAGTATATTAATCGGGATTTTTCTGTTGAGTGTATTAATTGTGTTCATAATGTATTTGGTTAAGAGTGTTGTCATGCAAGGGTTGATACTTTTTGGTATAGGGAGCATATTGTTTTATATTTACCAAGAATACGAAAAAAAAGAGAGGCTAGTCCAGCAGAATACAGAACGAATTATTGAATATTTATCTCTACCATTATTAGTAGTAGCGAATGGAGAGATTTGTTATGTGAATCAAGCGGCACTAAAATTGTTCGAAGCTAAGAAGAAAAAGGACATACTTACTGAGCCGATAGCCAATTATATACATTTAGGCAATAATAAAGTAGCCGATACCAAAGAACTTGGTAATCAGTCTCGAGTGGTTGCTGGGGCACTGAGAACGTTAGCTGGGAATACAATTGATGTGGGATTACAGCAGATGATGTTAGAGGATCAATCTAGTTCGAGTTACGTTTTAATCATGGAAGATATCAGAGAAGAACAAGAAAATCAAAAGAAGTTGCAACATTTTGAACAGTTATCTGTATTAGGTGAGCTTGCAGCTGGCATTGCCCATGAGATAAGGAATCCCATTACGAGTTTGAAAGGTTTTTTACAAATGATGGAAAGTTCAAACCTAGATACAAACTCTACTACTTATACAAAAATTATGTTATCGGAAATTGATCGGATTAATATGATTGTTAATGAGTTGCTCCTTTTGGGGAAACCGAAAGAGTTGATGATTAAAAAACACAATCTTATTCATATTATTGAGACTGTTCTTACACTAGCAAAGACTCAGGCGATTATTTATAATATCGAAATTGATCTTGTTATGGACCGGAACTTGAAACAAGTTATGATCAAATGTGATGAAAATAGATTAAAGCAAGTCCTCATTAATATTTTAAAAAACGCTGTTGAGGCAATGCAGCAAGAGGGGACAATTGTTGTTAACGTTACAAAGAAGGGTTCCTTTATTCATATTCTGATTATTGACGAGGGGAAAGGGATCCCGAAGGAAAAGTTAGATAAAGTTGGCAAACAATTTTTCTCAACGAAGGAAGAAGGAACAGGACTAGGTTTGATGATTAGTACCCGTATTATTGAAGAACATGGTGGCGAAATGAAAATAGAGAGTGAAAAAGGAAAGGGGACAACGGTTGATATTAGCTTGCCTTTTAAAGGATGAGATAAGAAAGAGGCCACTGAAAAAAAACCTTAAAGAAATCTCTTCATGTTTTGGAGAGGTTTTTTGTGGTTGTCTGAAATTATATCTAACGAAGTGAACAGGAAAAGAAATATCTTGGGACCTGACTTTTAAACAGTTCTACAATTTTTCATGTTAGATTTCCTTACAAAAAATTCTTAATATTTTAAATATGATGTACAATGGACGAATACACTTTAAAACTATTAAGTGCTTAATCTGCTCAAATTAGTTACATTTAGTTAACTTAAACTGAAAATAAATTTCGTTTTGTATAAATTTATCCTTAAAATAATTAACAAAAGATAATACAATAAGTATAGAGAGGAAAGGGTGGGATATATGACTTCTAAAAATAATCAAGCTTATCGTGCGACAACGATGGGACCTAGTGGAATGATCACTACACCTCACTATTTAGCTTCACAAGCAGGAATGAACATTTTACAAAATGGAGGTAATGCTTTAGAGGCAGCCATTGCAGCGGCTTCTACTATCTCTGTTGTGTACCCTCATATGAATAGCATTGGGGGAGATAATTTTTGGTTAATTTATAATGCAAAGACAAAAAAAGTGGAAGCTCTTAACAGTAGTGGGCGTTCAGGAGAGAATGCTTCCATTTCCTATTACGAAAACCAAGGTTTGAAGAAAATACCGGCTCGAGGCTATTTAGCGGCCAATACCGTACCGGGAGCAGTTGCTGGTTGGGAGGAAGTATTTCAGTATTCAAAAAATAATCTTGATTATTCATATTCTTGGAAGGATCTATTGCAATCAGCTATCCACTATGCCCAAAATGGCTTTGCTGTAACGTCGAGTCAAGAGCGCTGGACGAATGTGAATATTAAAGAAGATGATACTGAGTTTAGATGTTTACAACGTTTTGATGAATTTAAGCGTATTTTTCTGAAGCCTGATGGTACTACTTATAAAAAAGGAGAGGTAATCAAGCAAGAAGATTTGGCGCGTACATTAAAAGCTATTGCTGATGAAGGTGCTAAAGTGTTTTATGAAGGAGATATAGCAAGACAAATTGTCGGAGAACTTCAGGCTAATGGTGGTGTGTTAACACTTAATGATTTTAAACAGCACCGCTCTAATTGGGTAGATCCGATTAGTGTCGATTATCGAGGTTATACAGCGTATAATCTGCCACCGAACACACAAGGGATGGCTTCATTATCAATTTTAAATATTTTAAATAACTTTGACTTTTCCTCAATTGAAGAAGGTTCTACAGAGTATTATCACTTACTCATCGAAGCTACGAAACTTGCATTTGCAGACAGAGATCAATGGTTAACAGATCCTGATTTTATAGATATTCCTTTAGAAGATTTGCTGTCAAAATCACATGGAATGGAACTAGCTAATCGAATTAATCAGCAGCTTTCAAAGCAAATGGAAAAGCAGTTAGATCCAAAAGGGGATACAGTGTGGTTTGGCGTTGTTGATAAAGAAGGAAATGCGGTTTCTTTCATTCAAAGTATCTACCATGATTTCGGATCGGGAATTATTCCAAAAAACACAGGGGTACTATTGCAAAATAGAGGAAGCTTTTTCTCGTTGGATCCGAATCATATTAATTGTTTGCAGCCAAATAAAAGAACATTCCATACGTTAAATCCAGCGATGCTGTTAAATGGAGACGCACCACACCTTGTATATGGAACAATGGGTGGAGAAGGACAGCCACAAACACAGGCAGCCCTTGTTACAAGAATGATAGATTATCAGTTCGATGTGCAGGCAGCCATTGAAGCGCCTAGATGGTTATATGGACGAACGTGGGGAGCTAGCTCAAATAGTTTGAAAGTTGAATCAAGAATACCAGAGGAGACAATTCAATCTCTAAAAGATCTTGGGCATGATATAGAAATAATGGATGGATTTACTGATGTCATGGGGCATGCAGGGGCGATTCGAATCGATAATAACCGTCTTAAGCATGGTGGAGCTGATCCGAGGGGAGATGGCTTAGCCTTAGGTTATTAAAGGGTTTATAGAAGTTGGTATTTTTAACAAATGACGGAGGTTTACTTGTGAAAACTCATATCAATTTATTTATTGCGTTTTTCAGGTCAGGTATTTTAGGTTTTGGAGGAGGACCATCTGCTATTCCTTTAGTTCATAAAGAAGTTGTTACGACGTTTAAATGGATGAATGATGACGAATTTAGTGACGTCTTGGCCCTTGGCAATACTTTGCCTGGTCCGATCAACACGAAAATGGCAGGGTATATCGGTTATCGCGTTGCGGGTGTGTTAGGAATGATTAATGCTGTGCTGTCATCGATTGTTCCAACGATTCTTATGATGATAGTCCTTTTGACAGCCTTGACATCTTTCAAAGATCAACCGTGGGTGGAAGGGATGACTAGAGGTGTCATGCCGATTGTTGTTGTCATGATGGCAACACTGACGTGGGACTTTTTTAAAAAGTCCAAACAAGGTCTTGGTTGGGCAGTTAGCATTACGATGCTTTTAGTCAGTTTATTGTTAATTGAATTTTTACACGTCCATCCGGGGATCGTTATAGCAGTGTTACTCTCATATGCTTTGTTTAAACCGAATAAGCCACAAAAAGAAGTGAAGCAAGAGAGAGGAGTGAACTAATTGATATATTGGGAGATATTTCTTGCATTTTTTATCCCGGGTATTGTTGGTTATGGTGGAGGTCCCGCATCGATTCCACTAGTCGAGTATGAAGTTGTGGCCCGATATCAATGGATGACGGTAGAAGAATTTAGTGAAGTGTTAGCACTAGGAAATGCCTTGCCTGGACCGATTGCCACGAAGATGGCAGGGTATATCGGTTTTGAGGTTGGTGGTGTTATAGGTGCAATAGTCGCTGTTTTTGCAACGGTTGCCCCTTCTTTAATTTTAATGATTGCACTTTTAGGACTCCTATATAAATTTAAAGATTCTCCAAAAGTAAAGAACATGACATCTCTAATCCGTCCAACAATCGCGATCCTATTAGGAGTATTAGCATATCGCTTTTTAGAAAGTTCCTATGTAGGTGCAGGTATCTGGCATACGTTGTTTTTAATCATTGCTGGTTTCTTATTATTAGAAAAGTGGAAAGTCCATCCTGCCTTTGTGATTTTAGGTGGGCTTGGCTACGGAGCATTATTTCTAAGCGCCTAATTAGAACTACATAATAGATATGACGAAAAGAACCTTACTTATTAGATTAGGTAAGGTTCTTTTTTTATGGGTTTACAACAATTCTGCCTTACGTTAGACGGTATCTCCCATTCTAAAGTATCGATGCAATAAATAAAGATGTATAAAAAGGAGGGACGGTTATGTCAAATTCAGAAAACAACTTGAACCAAAAGAAAGATGATGCATACGTATGGCATGCAATGAAGCCCTATAATCCTGATAATACAGTTATTGCAAAAGAGGCTAAAGGGGTGTGGGTGACCGATGAAAAAGGGAATCGTCTATTAGATGCAATGTCTGGATTGTGGTGTGTAAATATAGGTTATGGCAGGGATGAATTAGCAGAAGCTGCCTATGAGCAAATGAAAAAACTTGCCTATTTTCCTCTTACTCATAGTCACTTGCCTGCCATTCAGTTAGCAGAGAAGATTAACACGTTATTGGATGGAGACTATGTTATCTTTTATTCAAACAGTGGGTCAGAAGCGAATGAGGCAGCCTTTAAAATAGCTCGGCAATATCATCAACAAAAAGGAGACCTTAATCGATATAAATTTATTTCTAGGTATCGGGCGTATCATGGAAATACAATGGCCTCATTAGCTGCTACTGGGCAAGCCCAACGAAAATTCAAGTATGAACCACTTGCTTCTAGTTTTCTGCATGTCGCCCCTCCAGATACGTATCGCAACCCACCTGATGACCAAAAGATAGGAAGAGATCGAGAAGAAGTAAAAGCAATTGAGCAAATGATGGTTTGGGAGTTAGAGGAAACGGTAGCTGCTGTTATTATGGAGCCAATTATAACTGGTGGCGGGATACTTCTACCACCGGACGATTATTTGAAATCCGTAGAGGAAGTTTGCAAAGAAAAGGGTGCATTATTGATTATTGATGAAGTCATCTGTGGATTTGGTCGTACAGGAAAACCATTTGGTTTTATGAATTATGGAGTGAAGCCAGACATTATAACAATGGCAAAAGGGATTACAAGCGCTTATTTTCCTCTATCGATTACAGCTGTAAAAAGAGAGATATATGATGCTTTTAAAGGATCAGAAGAATACGATTATTTTAGACATGTCAATACATTTGGAGGAAGTCCAGCTGCGTGTGCAGTGGCCTTAAAGAATCTAGAGATCATGGAGAATGAAGGCCTCTATACGAGAGCTGAAGAGGTCGGGAAAGATATGGTAACTCAATTAAAGCAATGCCTTGATACGCACTCTAAGGTTGGGGACGTACGAGGAAAAGGGTTACTAATTGGAATCGAACTAGTTAATGACAAGAAAACAAAAGAACCGATTCATGCCGATTATACCAATAGAGTTGTTGCGAAATGTAAAGAAGAAGGTGTCATTATCGGGAAAAATGGGGCAACTGTTGCTGGGTTTAATAATGTACTAACGATTGCCCCACCTCTCATTATCAATGAAGATGAAGTGAAAATGGTTGTACGGACGGTTGCTCGTGCAATAAATGAATGCGTGTCTAACTAAGCTAAAGTTGAGGTTGCAATAGCTCCGGTCGTTATGTGCCTTCTAGAGGGGTGACCCACTTCTCTCAAGGCTTTAAATCGGGATGTGTCCAAAGGTCTGAACCTGACCTTTAGGCACATCCCTTTTTTGTTGTGTCTAACAAATTTTTTCTTTTTCTTACCCATAATTTGACTACTTGTCTCATATAAATTATGGACAGGATGTAAGGGAGAGAATTATTTTGAAAATCTTTTTTAAAAGCGCGTTATTATTAATTGTTGTGGCTTTTATTGGTGAGTGTATTGAGTTTTTAATTAACATGGTATTGGCAAGGGAGCTTGGAGAAGAAGGTCTTGGGCTTTATATGTCTATTCTGCCAACGGTTCTTTTCATAGTTGTAATAGCAAGTCTTGAGCTTCCTATTTCCATTTCTAAGTTTGTAGCTGAGAAGGAAGAAATTTTTCATCGTAGTATGTTAATGCATGCGCTGCGTTTTGCGACTCTTTGCACGATGGTCTTCTCTATTATTGCAATATGGTTACTCCCAATTATCCCGGTGTTTGACCGGTATCATCCACTTGTCCCTTGGTTATTCATTCTACTTATTCCAATTATTGCGTTTTCCTCTGTCGCAAGGGGTTATTTTATGGGTGCCCAAAAGATGGGGAAAATTGCCTTTGCTAATTTCTTGAGACGTGCTGGGCAGCTCATCTTGTTAGTTGCCCTCTTTATGTTCACATCCTTTGAGACAGAAGTGGCATTATTAGTCGCTCTGTGTACATTGATAGCGAGTGAATTGTTAGTATTGAGTTTTCTATTAGTAGCTTTTTTGATCCAAATGCGTGTGTTAAAACGGAAACCAAGAGCGAATTTGGCTGGTAGCAAAGTTAGAAAAAGTCTACTGGAAGTCTCAATACCAACAACGGGTTTACGAATATTCCATGCTGCAACTTTTGCAGTGAAACCTTTTTTTATAAAAGAAACTCTCGTTAGAGCCGGAATGGTGGACTCGCTAGCAATGGTTCAGTACGGGAAAATGGCGGGAGTGGCTTTTTCAATTGGGTTCTTTCCTGCTTTTATTGCTCACTCTCTGTTAATCGTATTGATTCCTACTGTATCTGAGGCTTACTCAAAGGGCGATATTGAAAAGTTGCGTTCTCTGCTTAGAAAAGTAATGTTATTAACGGCTGCGTATGGGGTACCTGCAGTAGCAATATTTTATTTTTTTGCTGAGCCATTAACAAGTTTGTTTTTTGAAAACTCACCGGCTATTCGATATTTACAGTTATTAGTTCCTTACTTTTTGTTTCATTTTTTTGTGATTCCGATGCAAGCCTATTTGATTGGAATTGGGTTAGTAAAAGAAGCCTTTGTTCATGCACTTTATTCATCCATTTTCTCGTTTGCCATGATGTATTTCTTAGGATCTATGCCGAGTTTACAAATGGATGGAATTATTCTTGGGATGAATATGGGGGCTGTTCTTCTGACTCTTATGCACTATGTAACCATTTGTAAGAAGATTGGTGTGAATTTACTCTTACAAAAAACATAATAAGCACTTTAAATCTTGTGGAAGTCTGATCCGAGTGGGGTCAGGCTCTTTTTTGTTTATTTTTTAATTCTTATGGGGAATATCTCGTTAGTACAAAGGAAAAATACCACTAACTAATCAAAAAGGTGGAGTAAAATACGAAAGTTTCCTAAGTATTTTAGAAAATTACGACTACGAGGGAATTGTTGACACACTTGTACATACAAGTTAGAATGAAAACGTAATCACTTGTATATACAAATGAAATTTGTTGAAACATAAAATCGGAGTAATCGTTCGATAAAGGGGGAAGAGAGATGAGTAAATACACAGACTCAGCTAAAGAGTTGCTCGAGCATGTTGGAGGCAGTGACAATATTTCCGTTGTAACTCACTGTGCTACAAGAATGAGATTTGTCTTAAATGATCCTAAAAAGGCAAATGTTGAAAAAGTAGAAGAAATTGATATTGTAAAGGGTACATTTACCAATGCCGGTCAATTTCAGGTTATTGTAGGGAATGAAGTAGCTTCTTTTTATAACGAGTTTACAAAGATTGCCGGAGTAAGTGATACATCGAAAGAAGACGCAAAAGTTGCTGCTAAGCAAAATATGAACGTGCTGCAGCGAATGATTGGACATCTTGCTGACATTTTTACGCCGTTAATTCCGGCGTTAGTTGTTGGGGGTCTAATATTAGGTTTTAGAAACGTAATCGGCGAAATCGATATGATGAACGGTGGAACGCAAACATTAGTAGAAGTATCACAATTTTGGGCTGGTGTTCATGCGTTCTTATGGTTAATAGGTGAAGCGATATTTCATTTCTTGCCGGTTGGGATAACGTGGGCGATTTCTAGAAAGATGGGGACCACTCAAATTCTTGGTATTGTTTTAGGTATTACACTTGTATCTCCACAATTGCTTAATGCTTATGGTGTAATTGGTACGGATGAAATACCAGTTTGGGATTTTGGCTTTGCTACAGTAGATATGATTGGGTATCAGGCGCAGGTTATTCCGGCTATTCTTGCTGGGTTTGTTCTTGCGTACCTTGAATTAGGTTTACGTAGAGTGATTCCAAGCGTTGTTTCAATGATTTTTGTTCCATTTTTCGCGTTAATTCCAGCGGTATTGGTAGCGCATGTAGTACTAGGTCCAATTGGTTGGACTATTGGTTCATGGATTTCTTCAGTTGTTTATGCAGGTTTAACATCTGCCTTTGGTTGGTTGTTTGCAGCGCTATTTGGATTTGCTTATGCACCACTCGTCATTACAGGGCTCCATCATATGTCCAATGCAATTGATTTACAATTAATGAGTGAATTTGGTGGAACGAATTTATGGCCGATGATCGCATTATCAAATATTGCGCAAGGGTCAGCTGTTGTCGCGATGATTATGTTAAATCGTAAAGATGAAAAAGAGAAACAGGTTTCGGTTCCAGCAGCCATTTCTTGTTATTTAGGTGTCACAGAGCCAGCGATGTTCGGTATTAACTTACGATATATGTTCCCGTTCCTCGCTGCAATGATTGGGTCATCAATGGCAGCTATCATTTCTGTAGGAAGTGGGGTTATGGCGAACTCAATTGGTGTTGGTGGTATCCCTGGAATTCTTTCAATTCAAGTACCACACATGTTGATGTTTGCCCTTGCAATGCTTGTTGCAATAGTTGTTCCAATTATCTTAACGATGATTTTAGCTAAGACAAAGATGGGTGTTAATGCTTACAAGCGCTTAGGGAAGTAATAATGTTGACAAAAAAAGGGTAGCAACTCGAATAGTTGTTACCCTTTTTAAGAATTATACATATCAGAATAAGGACTATCTCGTATACGTATTTCTGATTTCGCTGGAACAATGAAAATGTTAATAGAGGACGGTGCTAACGATGAATGAATGGTGGAGAAAATCAGTTGTCTATCAAATTTATCCTAAGAGTTTTAACGATACAACGGGGAATGGTGTTGGAGATTTACAGGGAATTATTGAAAAGTTAGATTACTTAAAAAACCTTGGTGTTGATGTATTGTGGCTAACACCTGTTTATGCTTCACCTCAAAAAGACAACGGATATGACATTTCCGATTATTATTCGATTCATGAGGAATACGGAAATATGGAAGATTTCGACCGCTTGCTGGAAGAAACGCATAAGCGTGGAATGAAGCTAATTATGGATTTAGTTGTCAATCACACGTCAACAGAACACGAATGGTTTAAAGAATCAAAGAAGTCGAAAGATAATCCGTATCGAAATTTCTATATTTGGAAAGACCCTGTTGATGGTGGGGAGCCGACAAATTGGCAATCGAAATTTGGAGGAAATGCATGGGAGTATGATGAAAAGACAGGTCAATACTATTTGCATTTGTTTGATGTTACTCAAGCAGATCTTAATTGGGAAAATGAAAGGCTGCGCCAACATGTGTATGATATGATGCATTTTTGGTTTGAAAAGGGCATTGATGGATTTCGTTTAGATGTAATTAATTTAATTTCAAAAGATCAAACGTTTCCGAATGATGATGGTAGTGTAGCGCCTGGTGATGGTCGTAAGTTTTATACGGATGGTCCTAAAGTCCATGAATTTTTGCAAGAAATGAACAAAGAAGTTTTATCTAGGTATGACAGTATGACCGTTGGAGAAATGTCATCAACTTCGATTGAACATTGTATTCAATATTCAAATCCAAAAAGTAATGAACTAAGCATGACCTTCAATTTCCATCATTTGAAAGTCGATTACCCTAATGGGGAAAAATGGGCTCTTGCTGACTTTGATTTTCTGGCTCTAAAAGAAATATTAACAAAATGGCAAGTTGAGATGAATAAAGGTGGAGGATGGAATGCGCTTTTCTGGTGCAATCATGATCAACCAAGGGTTGTAACTCGCTATGGAAATGACACAAAGTATCATAAGGAATCAGCTAAGATGCTTGCAACAACTATTCATTTAATGCAAGGGACACCTTACATTTACCAAGGTGAAGAATTTGGAATGACTGATCCAGGATTTGATTCAATTGAGGATTATCGAGATGTAGAAACGCTTAATTATTATCGCATCATGAAAGAAAAAGGCTTGCCAGAAGAAGATATAATGGAAATTATTAAGCGTAAATCAAGAGATAATTCTAGGACGCCTGTTCAATGGAATGATGAAGAAAATGCTGGGTTTACAACAGGAACCCCATGGATTCCTGTCGTACGAAACTATAAAGAAATTAACGCGCAACGTGCAGTGACTGACCAAAGCTCGATTTTTTATCATTTTAAAAAATTGATTCAGTTACGAAAAGATTACGATATTTTAACAGTAGGGGACTATAAGCTTTTATTGAAAGAAGACTCACAGTTGTTTGTTTACGAGCGTTCGAATGGAAATGAGAAGGTTCTTGTCATTAATAATTTCTACGGAAAAGAGGCAACGTTTCAAGCGCCAAAAGAGTGGGTCGAATTAGGCAGCACTAGTGAAGTACTGATCTCTAATTATGAGGACGCCAAGCCACTTAAGGAAACGATGGAGCTTCGCCCATATGAGTCTCTCGTTTATTATGTAAAATAAACATGATACACTTACTTTAGGTGAGATAAAATGACAAAGAGCAAATTTCAAATGATTTATGATGATCTGTCAGAGCAAATTCAAAATGGAACTTTAAAAGCCAATGAACTCCTACCCTCTGAACATGATTTAGCTGAAACATTTAAAGCTTCGCGAGAAACGATTCGAAAGGCTTTGAAGTTGTTATCTGAACATGGCTATATTCAGAAGATGCAGGGCAGAGGTTCGATGGTGCTTGATATAACAAAGATTAACTTCCCGATATCTGGTCTCGTAAGTTTTCGTGAACTAGCAGATAAAATGGGAAAGCGAGCGAAAACGGAAGTTGTGCTTTTAGAAGAACAACGAATCTCAAAAAAGATGCAAGAAGAATTTCAAACGGTGGAAGAGTGTGACGTTTGGAATGTAGTGCGTGTACGTGAAATTGATCGTGAACGTATTATCCTAGACAAAGACTATTTACTCTCTTCAGTTGTACCTGGACTAACTAAAGAGATTTGTGAGAGTTCGATTTACTCCTATATTGAAAAAGTACTTGGTTTATCGATTAGTTTTGCAAAGAAAGAAATTACTGTTGAATTACCAACAAAAGAAGATGAAGAACTTCTTGACCTAAAAGAATTTAATATGATTGTCGTTGTTAAAAGTCATGTTTATTTAGATGATACAACACTTTTTCAGTATACTGAATCAAGACATCGGCCGGACAAGTTTCGGTTTGTAGATTTTGCAAGAAGAATTCATTAAAAGTTTTGTCTGAAATACGAGGATGACGTAGAGAAACCCTATTCTTTACGAGTCATCCTCGTATTTTTTTGTGGTGACTATCGATGAATTGCTTAATTAGTACAGAATGATTGTTCTTAATTAGACACTTCCTCTTATTTGTTGTTGAGGTATGATGAATTTGTGTAGAAAAGGAAAACTCGTGAACAATAAAATGAAGGATATCTATAAACGAGGTGAAAAGAATATGTTGGATGAAGCGCGATCGTTTATTGAAACGTGTTATAGAGAATTAGGAAAAAGTGAAGATGAAGCAGCGAAAAGGCTTTTACAAATAGAAAAAGAAATCAATGAAACAGGTACTTATACTCAAACGTATGAAGAATTAGCGCATGGCGCACGTATGGCTTGGAGAAATAGCAATCGTTGTATCGGTCGTTTGTTTTGGGAGTCAATGCATGTGCTTGATGAGAGGGAACTCACAACAGAAGAGGAGATAGCGAATGCTCTTTTCTTTCATCTTCAATATGGAACTAATGGTGGTAAGGTTATTCCGACGATAACTGTTTTTCGTCCTGGGTTCGTACGGATTTTGAATCACCAGCTTATTCGTTATGCTGGTTATGAAACGAAGGAAGGCATTATAGGTGATCCGGACTCTGTAGTTTTCACTCGATTTTGCGAAAAGCTAGGTTGGCAAGGGGAGAAAACAGCCTATGATGTATTGCCACTAGTGATCCAAATCATGGACCGAAAACCTCAATGCTTTTCAATTCCGAGAGAGTACATAGTAGAAGTGAAAATAGAACATCCGATGATCGCAAAATTTGAAGATCTTCAATTAAAGTGGTACGGTGTTCCGTTTATTGCTGATATGAAGCTTGAAATTGGAGGCATCACATATGAGGCAGCGCCTTTTAATGGTTGGTATATGGGGACGGAGATTGGAGCTCGAAATTTAGCCGATCAAAAACGTTATAATGTCCTGCCGAAAGTTGCCAATCTGTTAGGGATAGACACGACAAGGGACTCTTCATTATGGAAAGATCGTGCTCTTATTGAGGTAAATGCAGCTGTATTACATTCCTTTAAAAAGCAAGGGGTAAGCATAGTCGATCACCATACGGCAGCAAAGCAATTTAAGCAATTTGAGGAAAAGGAACGTAAGACGGGCAGAGAAGTGACGGGAACTTGGTCCTGGTTGATTCCACCAGTCTCTCCGGCTGCAACTCACATATTTCATAAAGATTATGAAGATAAGATTGTAAAACCCAACTACTTTTATCAAGAAAAATTATATTAAGTCTAAAGGGAACAAAAAGAGGCTACTGAATGGGGCAGTTATCCTGCTGTATTAGTAGCCTTTTTACGTTTGTCTTTTACATAGGCAGTTTTCGTAAGGATTGTTGCTGTTAGAAAGTTTTTACTCGTGGTGAAATGAAGTGGAAGTCACTCGACTCCTGTGGGATTTAGAGGTAGGGGCGAGACCCCGCAGGCGCAGCCAAGGAGGCTCGGCACCTCCTAGCGGGTGCGAGTGACTGGAGCGAAATGGAACGAACATGTGAATGCACGCAAGCCCAACAACAAAGTATGCGAGTCATCCTACATATGAAAGATGCAACAACGTGAGAGTTACGATAAAATAGATACATACTTCAAAAAAAGGGCGGAAAAAAATGAGCATGTTACAGGTTGAAGGATTAACAAAAACATATGGCGATAAGACATTGTTTGATAACCTTTCTTTTACAATAGGGGAAAAAGAACGTATTGGTTTAATTGGAATAAACGGTACAGGTAAGTCTACACTGCTAAAGATACTAGCTGGGATGGAATCGGCCGATAGTGGTGAGCTAACACATTCTAATGATTTTCAAATAGAGTATTTGCCACAGCAACCAGAATTAGATGATGAGTTAACCGTTATGGAACAAATTTATTTTGGCGATTCAAAAATGATGGTTGCGATGCGTGGGTATGAACAAAGTCTTTTGCTGTTTGAGAAAAACCCAGAGAGCGATGACTATCAAAAACAATTTATGAAATGGCAACAAAAAATGGATGAGTTAGATGCATGGGAAGCAAATACGATGGCGAAAACGGTTCTATCCAAGCTGGGTATTCATGACTATGGGCAAAAAATAAAGCAACTTTCAGGTGGACAAAAAAAGCGTGTGGCAATCGCGAAAGCATTGATTCAACCAGCACATTTACTTTTATTAGATGAACCGACAAACCATCTTGATCATGGAACGATTGAGTGGCTTGAGAGTTATTTATCAACTTATCATGGTTCAATCATTCTCATCACCCATGATCGGTACTTTTTAAATCGTGTGACCAATCATATGTATGAACTTGATCAAGGAAGATTATTTAAATATGTAGGAAACTATGAAATGTTCCTTGAAAAAAAAGCAGAGCGCGAGTTGCAAGAAGCTCAAAGAGATCAAAAACGTGCTAACCTTCTTCGACGTGAGTTAGCTTGGCTTAAACGAGGTGCAAAAGCGAGGACTACTAAACAAAAAGCACGCATTCAGCGCGTTGAAGATCTACAGGAAGAAGAAGGAGTTTCTAGTCGTGGTGAGTTTGACTTTGCGATCGGATCAAAGCGTTTAGGCAAGCAAGTAATTGAGCTTGAGGGCGTTACGAAGAAATTTGATGAGCGAGTCCTTATTCAATCATTGGATTATTTACTTGTTAAAGGTGAACGTTTAGGAATTGTTGGGCCAAATGGAACGGGGAAATCAACATTATTAAATATGTTAGCAGGACGAATTGAACCAGATGAAGGAACCATAACGATTGGTGAGACGGTCAAAATTGGCTATTATACGCAAGAGGATAAAGAAATTGACGGCTCGTTGCGTGTAATTGATTATATAAAAGAAATCGCTGAAGTTGTGTATACAGTTGATGGGACGGTAATTACAGCAGAGCAAATGTTAGAGCGATTCCTTTTTCCGAGGTCTATGCAATATACATATATCCGTAGATTATCTGGTGGTGAGCGAAGACGTCTTTACTTATTAAGAGTATTGATGAGCGAGCCCAATGTATTATTTCTGGATGAGCCAACGAACGATTTAGATACGGAAACATTATCCGTACTAGAAGATTATTTAGAGCAATTTCCAGGAGTCGTTATTACGGTTTCCCATGATCGTTATTTTCTAGACAGAGTCGTAGATCATTTGTTAGTGTTCGAAGGTGGAGGGACTGTATTAAGATTTCAAGGTCATTACACAGATTATCTAAAACAAAAAGAAGAAGCCGAGCAGGTTGAATCGATCAAAAAAGAGAATAAAGTGCAAGAAACTTCTAAGAAAAGCCCAAGGAAAAAGCTATCCTATAAAGATCAGCAAGAGTGGAATAACATCGAAGAGAAAATTACGAAGTTAGAAATGGATATTGAAACAGTTGATAAGGCAATTATTGATGCTGGTAGCGACTATGGTGTTATTCAAGAAAAAATGAAAGAAAAAGAATCATTAGAAAGTGAGTTAGAGAAAACAATTGAGCGTTGGACGGAGTTATCTCTATTAGTTGAAGAGATAGAAAACGAAAAGTAATGATTCACTGAAGATATCAGCATAATTAATATTGTTGTTGAAAAACGGTCACTCTAAAAGAGACCGTTTTTTTTTGTTTTTTACCGAAAATGATTTTTTATGATTGAAACTGATTGAATTTGAAGGTATACTTCCTATATAGAGGTGATAGTAATTGCTTACAATTGAACGTCACGAAATCATTCTTTCATTATTAAAAGATAGGGTTATAGTAAAGATCCAAGAAATAATAGATGAAACAGGAGCCTCTGAGTCAACGATTAGAAGAGATTTAACAGAACTTGAAAATGCGAAGAAATTAAAGCGCATTCACGGTGGCGCAACGCTACTTAAAAAAAGCCTAGATGAACCTTCTGTTGCTGAAAAAACAATCAAAAACAGTCAAGAGAAGCGAAGGATTGCAGAAAAGGCAGCTTTTATGGTCGAAGAGGGAGACTGTATCTTTCTTGATGCGGGTACAACAACTATTGAAATGATTCCGTTTTTAGAAGCGAAAAATGTAGTGGTTGTGACAAATGGGCTTAGCAATATTTCTTTACTTTTAGATTTTAATATTGAGACCCATGTTGTAGGTGGGTATGTTAAGTCTGGTACAAAAGCTATGGTTGGGAGAAATGCCATTAAAACGCTCGAATCATTTCGGTTTGATAAAGCATTCATAGGTGCAAATGGTTTAACGATCCAAGATGGTTGTACAACTCCTGATCCAGAAGAAGCGTTTATTAAAGAAAGTGCAATGAAACGTTCTCGTCATAATTTTGTTTTGGTAGATCATTCAAAATTCGGGGAAGTGGCTTTTAGCAAATTTAGTAACGCAGAAGACGCAACAATAATTACAAGCGAAAAAATCGATAATGACTATCATCGCAACTTACGAAATATAACAACTCTAGAGGTGGTTAGCTTATGATTTATACCGTAACATTGAACCCTGCTCTAGATTACTTTGTTCAAATCGACCAAATGAATCTAGGAACAGTTAATCGATCAACCTATGATTATAAAGCACCAGGAGGGAAAGGGATTAACGTTTCCAGAGTTCTAAAGAGGTTAGGGCATCAAAGTGAAGCGCTAGGCTTTATTGGTGGGTTCACAGGAATGTATGTGGAAGAGGTAATAGGGAAAGAAAACATTACTACAAACTTTATCCGTGTAAACGGTGATACACGAATTAATATTAAAGTGAAAAGCGAAGAAGAAGAGTCGGAGATCAATGGAGTATCGCCAGACATAACAAGTGAGAATGTAGCAGGGTTACGCAAACAGTTAACAGTTCTTAAAGAGGGTGACCAATTGGTACTTGCTGGAAGTGTCCCTTCCACTATACCTGCTGACATTTATGAAACATTATGTCAGGATGCTCGTGAAAGAAACGCTGAAGTATACATTGATTCTAGTGGTGCAGCGATGAAAAGGGTTGTTGAAGCAAACCCTACTTTTATTAAACCGAACCATCATGAATTAGGGGAATTATTCTCGGTGGAAATAGCAAATCCAAAAGAGGCAATTCCTTACGTACGTAAGTTAACAGCACAAGGAATAAAGCGTGTTCTTGTTTCGTTTGCAGGAGATGGAGCGATTTTAGGAACGAGGGAACAAATTCTTTTTGCGAATACACCTAAAGGGATTGTAAGGAATTCTGTAGGCGCCGGTGATTCAACCGTAGCTGGGTTTATATGTGCAAGAAACGAAAAAATGTCGTTGGCAGATAGCTTTAAATTTGCTGTAGCGACAGGTAGTGCAACTGCGTTTTCAAAAGGGTTTGCCGAACGAGAGTATATCGAATCGCTACTAAAAGAAATTGACATCACAGAATTAGAAAAGGGTGAGTAACTTGAGGATATCTGATTTATTAAAAAAAGATACAATTGTACTCAATATGAGAGCAAGCGATAAATCATCAGCTATTGATGAATTAGTAACGAAATTAGATGCCGCCAATAGATTAAATGATGCATCTGAGTTTAAGAAAGCGATAATAGCTAGAGAAGAGCAAAGCACGACAGGTCTGGGTGAAGGGATTGCGATTCCTCATGCAAAAAGCGAGGCAGTTAAAACACCAGCGATTGCTTTCGGACGTTCAGAAAATGGTTTGGATTATGAAGCGCTTGATGGCCAGCCGACCCATTTGTTCTTTATGATTGCTGCTTCAGCTGGAGCAAATGAAGAACACTTGGCAACACTTTCACGTTTATCGACTTTTTTAATGGACGAACACTTCCGTGAAGCTTTATTAAAGGCAAAGTCAGAAGAAGATATCATTGCTGCTATTGATCAGAAGGAACAAGAGCAAGCAGCAGAAATTGAAGCAGAAAAAGCTCCTGCTAAAGGTAGGTACGATATTGTAGCAGTTACAGGGTGTCCAACAGGTATTGCCCATACTTTTATGGCAGCTGATGCGTTAAAAGACGAGGCGAAAAAACAAGGCCTTACAATTAAAGTTGAGACAAATGGTTCAGGTGGAGTGAAAGATCAATTAACTCCGGAGGAAATTGAAAATGCAAAAGGGATTATAGTAGCTGCGAGTACAAAAATTGAAATGAACCGTTTTAAAGGGAAAAAAGTCCTTGAGGGACCGGTAACGGATGGGATTCGCCGTCCGAAAGAGCTTATCGAGAAAATTAATTCCGGTGACGCTCCAGTTTATAAAGGTTCAGTTTCAGGAGAAAGCAACGAAGGCGAGGAAATTAAGGAAAAAGCCGGCTTCGGTGGTGGATTTTATAAACACTTAATGAATGGTGTTTCGAATATGCTTCCGTTTGTTGTCGGTGGGGGGATCCTAATTGCTCTATCCTTCTTGATTGATCTGGAGCTAGATAATGAATTTGCTCAAATGTTAATGACGATCGGTGGAGATAATGCATTTGCTTTAATGATACCGGTGTTAGCTGCATTTATCGCCATGAGTATTGCTGATCGTCCTGGTTTTGCAGCTGGTATGGTAGGTGGTTTGATTGCCGTAACAGGTGAAGCTGGTTTCTTAGGTGGTCTAATTGCTGGTTTCTTAGCAGGGTATATCGCACTTCTTGTTAAAAAGTTATTAGCAGGTCTGCCTCAACAATTAAGTGGGATCACAACGATTTTATTCTATCCAGTATTAAATATCTTTTTAACAGGTATGATTATGCTTCTGCTTATTACTCCTCTTAGTGCTATTAACCGTGGGCTTGAAAGCTGGCTTGGGGGAATGGGTACAACAAATATGGTGCTATTAGGTATTGTTCTTGGTGGTATGATGGCCATTGATATGGGTGGCCCTATCAACAAAGCAGCCTTTACATTTGGTATTGCCATGATTGACGCTGGAAACTTTGGCCCACATGCTGCTGTTATGGCAGGAGGTATGGCACCTCCTCTTGGGATTGCGTTAGCGACAACGTTCTTTAAACGTAAATTTACAAAGCAAGAACAAGAAGCTGGTAAGACGAATTACGTTTTAGGTGCTTCCTTTATAACAGAAGGGGCCATTCCATTTGCAGCAGCCGATCCAGGACGTGTTATTCCATCGCTAATTATTGGTTCAGCTGTTGCTGGTGGTCTGACAGCTTTATTCGGAATCGGGTTACCAGCGCCACATGGTGGAATCTTTGTTATCGGGCTAGTATCTGGTAGCTGGTTCATGTATCTAATCGCTATTTTAGCAGGTGCGATTGTATCGGCTCTTATATTAGGGATTTGGAAGAAAAAGGTTGTATAGATGAAAGCGAAGAGAACAGAAATTCTGTTCTCTTCGCTTTCTTTAAGTTCTTATGTTGCTATGAAAAGTGACATTTATGTTATAATGAACTTTATGAATTAAATAACTATCCACTAGGGGTGTCAAGTGACTGAGAGAGGGGAACCCTCAACTCTAAGAACCTGATCTAGTTTATACTAGCGTAGGGAAGTGGCTGAAAAAATAACGTGCGCATTTTTGCGCGTATTTTTCCTGTCTAACTTAACCTTCTCTTGTGGATAAAATCAAAAGGGAGGTTTTTTTGTGTCTCGTGATCGATTAGTAACGATGATTGAGGTAGCGGTAATGACTGGTTTGGCAATTGTTCTAGGGCAAGTGAAATTTGGAGCACTGTGGCCAATGGGAGGATCTATCTCTCTAATAATGGTCCCTATTTTTCTAATTGCATTTAGACGTGGGTGGAAAGTAGGCGTAGTGACAGGCTTGTTAGTCGGAATACTAAACCTTTTATTAGGTGGGTATATTGTACATCCAATTCAGTTGCTGCTTGATTACCCGTTGCCGTATCTTGTATTAGGCTTAGCTAGTGTTTTTGCTTTTAAAAAGGGAACAGTGCCTAGTGCGACTACTATTGTTGTAGGACTTATTTTTGCAACGACACTTCGTTTCTTCAGTCACTTTGCTTCAGGTGTTATCTGGTTTGGAGAGTACGCGCCTGAAGGGATGAACCCAAGCTTGTATTCTTTTATCTACAACATCTCAAACTTATTACCTGAAATGATTATTACGCTAGTTGTGTTACTCGTGTTAGCGAAAAAATACCCTTCCTTCTTTTTGGCAAAACGCCAAAGAGGGGTAACGGATGCAGCGTAGTAGTTTGAATAAAAGGGCTCTTAATGAGCTCTTTTTTTCTGTGTTTTTTCAATGAAAAACTTAAGAATTAAGGATTTGTGAAAGTCGATATAAAAATTATTAAGCTTTGCGACGCTTCCGTCAAGTTGATAAAATTAATACGATGAAACATTTACGGTATAGAAAAAGGGATAGTAAGAATAAAGAAGAAGTAGAATGAATAGAAAGCAAAATGATTTTTGGGAGGAGAAATAATTGAAGATAGCTACTTACCAAATGGATATCATTCCAGGCAAACCAGCAAATAACCGGAGCAAGGTAAAAGAGTGGGCTGAAACGGTCTGTAAATCACAACAGCCAGATATTCTCGTCTTACCAGAAATGTGGACAACGGCCTATACTCTTCCGACGTTAGAGGAAATAGTCAATTCAGATAAAGCAGAAACGGAATCATTCCTTAAACAATTAGCACATGAGCATAATGTTAATCTTGTCGCTGGTTCCATAGCTGTTAAAGAAGAGGGAGGCATTTATAATCGCTCATACATCTATAACCGTAAAGGAGAAATGATCTATACATATGATAAAATCCACCTTGTCCCGATGCTAGATGAACATAATTATTTAAAAGGTGGAAGAAATTCTGTTCAGGTGTTTGAGTTAGATGGCAGAAAAATAGGAGTGATTATTTGTTATGATCTTCGTTTTCCGGAGCTTGTTCGTTCCTTGGCCTTACAAGGAGCAGAAGTTGTCTTTGTTGTGGCAGAATGGCCGACGGCAAGAGCAAGCCACTGGGAAATTCTACAACAAGCGCGTGCGATTGAGAACCAGCTTTTTATTGTAAGTGCGAATAGGGTTGGAGTATACGATGGAGTTGAGTTTGCTGGACGATCAATGGTGATTAATCCGTGGGGAGATACAGTGGAAAAGGCATCTGCAACAAACGAAGAGACGGTAACAGTTACATTAGATTTAAATGAAGCGACTCAAATTCGAAAAGATGTTCCTGTCTTTTCTAGCAGAGTTCCGGAGCTTTATTGATCTCAAGTTAGAATATAATTAATGTATGAGACATAGATCAGGTAGATTTGTGTCTCTTATTTTTTGTTGGTTATTGAATAACCTAACAAAAAATAACGCTATATATATAGAAGAAACACGTCAAAACAAAAGGACAAATCCCAACTTCACTAATTTAGAATTGAGATTGGGATTAAAGCCAAGGTGAATCAGTTCATTTGATGCACTTTTCACCAGAGGATAGCGAATTACTTACAATCTCATCGGCTTTTTCTTGTTTTTTTGCAGACAATGCTACGATATCGTCGGTGCTTTTATTTACATCAGATACTTGTTTCACATAACGTAACTTTCTCATTTGGCGATCTGCATACTGTTTCGCTAATTTATAACATTCAACTGAATGGCCATATCGCCTACGTAACTCTGCTGTTTTTTCCTTAAAGAGTTGTCCCCACATTTTACGTTCAAAAGCATTGTAGTCGTGCCATGTTCTCTTTCGCTTTGAAAAAAACATCCTTTTTATCATAAAACCCCTCCTTGTTATTTGATTTTTCTGAATAATTAACTAATTCTATTTTGTGTTATTAATATCCTTTCCAACCTCTCTGCTTTTTAAACTGAAAAGACAATTGTTTTGTTAGATTATCAACTAATAAACTAGACGGATTTAACTTTCTATATTCTATTATAATAGGATTTTGGTATAAATTGCAAAATATTTAGTGAAATTGTGTGAAAATATGTTAATCTGTTGTTAGATGAACATAAGAGGTGAATTATGAAAAAATCAATAGCTACTTTACTAGTTTTATTTCTTCTACTTACTATTAATATGAAACCAACCTACTCTGAGTTTGTTGAATCACAATCCAATGTTGTGCAAACAGCAATCAATTTAAAAGGTTCCAACTCTGACGGTTTTACCACATTTGCTTTCGTACGACATGTGTATGAGCAAGCTAAAGGAATCATTCTTCCTAACAATGCCGAACTTCAATGGAATTTGGGCCAATCGATTGAGCGCAATGATTTGCAACCGGGCGATGTTCTTTTCTTTCAAGGAAATTTCTTAATGCCTGCTATTCACATTGGACATGAGTCCTTTATTATTGTCACAACCTCAGGAATTGAAGAACGAAACTTAGCTACGAGCTCTTACTGGAATGAACGATATATTGGTGCTAAGCGTTTTGATGATCTTGAAGTGATGACAAACCCCGTAGCGAAATTTGCATTAAATCAAGTTGGAGAAAATATCCATCAATTTACAACAGCACAATTTGTCCACTATGTCTTTCATGAAGCCCTTCAGTTATCGGTACCTGATAGAGCACTCGAACAGTGGGCAATTGGAGATACAGTTGAAAAAGAAGATTTACAACCGGGCGATGTTGTCTTCTTTAATGGGAATTATTTCATGTCTGGTATTTATACTGGATTTGATTCATTAGTAATGGTTACTACTTCTGGGATAACGGAAGTAAGTTTATCAAGTTCCTATTGGTCAACAAGATACGTTGGAGCAAAACGGATTAATGAAAATAATAGTAATGAAGCTTCTAAATATGAGGATCCTATTATTGAAAAAGCAGCTTCTCTCATAGGAACACCTTACATCCCTAAAGGAGAAACACCTGAAACCGGTTTTAACACTGGTGGGTACATTCATTATGTTTTTAAAGAAGTTACTGGAAGCCTCTTATCAAAATTTCCATCAAGACAATATGAAGCAGGTCAAAAGATCAACCGTTCTGAACTAGAACCTGGCGATCTAGTTTTCTTTAATGGTACAAGTTCACTCCTTTCTGGGATATATAAAGGGGACGGATTCTTCTATATTGTGACTTCCAGTGGGGTTGCCGAAAGAAACCTAGAATTTGATTCTTATTGGTCATCGCGTTACTTTGGTGCAGTAAGATACACTGACGAAATCTTGTTATTATCTAACCCAAAAACTTACATGAATCATGAGCATAAAGCAATAAAAGAAGCAATGAAGTATATCCATACACCCTATTTATTAATGGGAGATACGTTAGCTGGTTTTGATTGTTCATATTTAATTCAAACTATATTCCGAGATAGCCTGGAAATTTATTTACCTAGAGCAACATATACACAGTGGCAGGTTGGGGAAACTATTTTATCAGAAGGATCTACGATTGAAGACATTGATTTAGATGAACATATAAAACCAGGTGATGCCATTTACTTCTCTGACACATGGCGAACAGGAATCTCTCATGTCGGTCTCTACTTAGGCAATAACTATATGGTCCATGCGACTGGAGATGAAGGAGAAACAACCATTTCTTATATTAGTGAGTATTGGCAAGGAAAATACACAGGTGTTAAGCGATACGATGATTTAACTTTGCGCTTAGATATTCCTGTTATTGAGGAAGCAAGTAAACATATTGGTGTGAAATATTTGCAAAATGGAACAGATCCTAGTACTGGTTTTGACACAGCTGGTTTTATTCAATATGTTTATAATAAAATTGGAGTGCAACTCCCTAGATATGCTAGCCAACAGTCGGCCGTTGGAAAAGAAGTTGCTAGAAATGATCTTTCCCTTGGCGATGTCATCTTTTTCGAAGGCTCAACTACTCTTATTCCAGGTATATTCATTGGGAATGATCAAGTAATTCTAGTAACTCAAACAGACGGTGTTCGAATTATTGATTTAACAACAAGCAGCTATTGGTCATCACGCTATCATAGTGCCAGAAAATATGAATTAACAAAGCCCGATCAGCTTTCAGAGTTGGCAAGAACTTACTTATCACAGCCATTTGATGGTACGACCGCAGCTTTTGTAAAGCAAATAGTAGATGAGGCTACATCAGAAGAATTTCCAAGTAATGTGACGTCTCAATGGAGTATGGGAAGAAGCATCGAAATAGAGAACTTAGAGATGGGTGACATTGTTTTTTTCACAAATGGAAAGTCTGATGACCCATGGATGTCGGGTATTTATACAGGTCTCGGAAATTTCATTATTGTAGTAGATTCGACAGTTCAAGAAAGAAACCTTATTCATTCAGACTTTTGGAAGAATCGATATTTAGAAGCCAAGAGATTATAAAAAAGACTGATTGGACGTGTCACACTCATTATGGTTACAGGAGTGTTAACGTGACACTATAAATTCTTTTTTATCGCAAGGAATTGGAGCCAATGTGATATAGTTCGGGACTTGACCCAATGGTCTTGATAGGGGGAGTAATAAGATTTAGCTATATAAAATGGACAGTTTTTGAAAAAAGAATCCAAGCATCTAGAAAATGACCTCGGCATTGAGCCGGGGTCATTTATTTTTATATTAAATGGGAGACTTTTTCTATTGTCATTGGGGACGTTTATCCATCTTTTTGACGAATCAAATCGAATGGACTATGACTAGTAGATTAAAATGTTACATTAAGTTACAAAATTAATGAAATATTCATCTTTTTCGCTAAAAACAGTCACTATCATTAAACACTGTAATAGAAAGAAAGCAAAAGACAAATGGGTATTTAGTTTTATTCCGTAATAATAACGATTATCAATTATAGTTCGAATAGCTGAATTCATAACAATCAAACAGTCGAAGGACAAATAAAAAACCAAAATAAAATGAGTGAAAATATGTATTATTTGGTCATTTAATAGTTTTAATCTTTAAGTATTTGAAGATAGAGGTAGAGGAAGAAAAACATAAAAAATCACAGAAAATGGATAATTATGTAACAAAATGTAACGAATCTTCGATATGGACTTTAGGTGGATAAATCAGTCAGGAATCGATTTTAACAACTATATTACTGATAGTGGTAAGTAATTACTAGATTTTGTAATAAAGACGTTTATATACAATAGTCGGATTACAGTTATCCTGAATTTGAATTATGATTCCAATGTGAGTGGGGAAATTTCCCAATAATTACAAAGGGGTGATTTAATGGTTTATCAAGCGAGATTTTTTGGGGAGGAGAGACAACTATATTTTCTGAAAAAGGTGGTGAGTAAATGAAGGTATTACTCTTAATAGTGTTATCTGCTTTGTTTGTATTAATCCTAGGTATTATTGAAAAGAAACGTCATCAAAGAAATATCGATTCTATACCAATCAGAGTCAATATCAATGGTATACGTGGTAAATCAACGGTTACCCGACTGATAACAGGAGTATTAAAAGAGACGGAGAGAAAGACAATTGGCAAAACAACAGGAACATCAGCGCGAATGATCTATTGGGATACAGATGAAGAGAAACCTATTATAAGACGACTAGAAGGGCCGAATATTGGAGAACAAAGAAATGTTGTAAAAGAGGCAGCAGATTTAGGAGCAGAAGCCCTTGTTAGTGAGTGTATGGCTGTTAATCCAGATTATCAAATTATATTTCAGGAGCAGATGTTACAGGCAAACGTGGGGGTAATTGTTAATGTCCTAGAAGATCATATGGATGTGATGGGTCCTACTTTAGATGAGGTAGCTGATGCTTTCACTGCTACAATTCCATACAATGGACACCTTATCGTATCTGAAAGTCCATATGTTGATTATTATAGAGAGGTTGCACAGCAAAGAGGAACAGAAGTAATTGTTGCAGACAACTCACGGATTTCTGAGGAATTTTTGCGTGAATTTGATTATATGGTTTTCCCAGAAAATGCATCATTAGCTTTAGCTGTTGCCGAAGCATTGGGGATAGACGAAGAAACTGCTTTTAGAGGAATGTTAAATGCCCCAATCGATCCGGGAGCGATGAGAATTGCCAAACTAGGTAATCCTAATTATCCTTCGTATTTTGTTAATGGTTTTGCGGCAAATGATGCTTCGTCAACATTGAAAATTTGGGAGAGACTTAGAGAACTAGGCTATCCTACCGAAAGTCCAGTTGTTATTATGAATTGTCGTGCTGATCGGGTCGATCGAACAGAACAATTCGCTGTTGATGTGCTTCCGTATATTGAAATGGAGGCGTTGGTAGTAATTGGAGAAACAACTAGGCCAATTATTGAAGAATACGAGGCAGGTAATATTCCGGCGAAGAATATCTATGATCTAGAAAACTTGTCAACCGATGAAATTTTTGCAGAACTTCAACAATTTTTATCGGATACGGTTATCTATGGTGTAGGTAATATTCATGGAGCTGCTGAACCATTAATAGAAAAATTTGAACAAGAAAAAGAGAAGGCATTCATTAAAAATGTCGGCTAGGGGGAAGAAAGTTGTTTGGATCTGATTTATATATAGCGCTAGTAATAGGAGTAGTTCTTAGTTTAATTTTTGCAGAAAAAACGGGGGTATTACCGGCAGGGCTAATTGTTCCCGGGTATCTTGCATTAGTTTTTGACCAACCTATTTTTTTATTGATGGTCTTTCTGATCAGTTTTTTAACCTATTTTATTGTTGTCTATGGAATTGGGAAGGTAACTATTCTATATGGTAGACGAAAATTTGCAGCAATGTTAACAACAGGTATTGTTCTGAAACTAGTGTTTGACTATTTTTATCCTATTATGCCCTTTGAGGCCTTTGAATTTAGGGGGATTGGGGTCATTGTTCCTGGGTTAATTGCTAATACTATCCAAAAACAAGGATTGGTTCCTACAGTAGGAAGTACAATACTTCTAAGTGGAATCACGTTTGGAATTATAACAATTTATTATTTGATTTAGGTGGAGGTATTAATAATGTCTAGTAAATTGACGCTACCAGAAAAGGTACTCAAATCAATTAAGAGCAATAAAAAAAAAGTAAACAAACATACGCTAATAGCAATGGTTTTAACCTTAAGTTTATTACTGTTAACGCCTTTACTTGATAGTAAGAAGCTTGCAGATACATATTCAAATGATTCAGCTATTTTTACGGCAGCAATGGTGGGGGATATGATGTTTGGTCGCCATATTGAAGAAGTGACCAAACGGTATGGGCATGATTATCTTTTTAGACATGTAGAACCGTATTTCCAAGAGTCAGATTATGTTACAGGGAATTTTGAACATCCAGTTGTACTAGGTGAAGATTATGATGAAATAGATAAATTTATTCATCTTAAGACAGGAGATGAATCTGTTCAAGCACTAGAAAGAATGAATTTTTCAAATGTTACATTAGCTAATAATCACACGTTAGATTATGGACCTCAAGGGTTAGAAGATACAATTCGTACGTTTGAAAAATCAAATTTGGATTTTGTCGGTGCTGGACGAAATTTAGAAGATGCACAATCAATTTTATACGAGGAAGTCGAAGGAGTGACTATAGCAACGTTAGGCTTTAGTGATTCTTATGTTAAAGGCTTTCGTGCGCTAGATGATCGTGGAGGAATACTGGTAGCGGATCCTGACTTATTTATGCCCCTTGTTTATGAGGCAAATGAAAATGCCGATTTGGTTATTGTTCATATGCACTGGGGGCAAGAATATGACAGTAACGCTCACCCTAGGCAAATTGATATGGCAAAAGCAATATCAGATGCTGGAGCAGATATTATCATCGGTCATCATCCCCATGTCTTGATGTCGGTTGATGTTTATAATGACACACTGATTATGTATAGCCTCGGTAATTTCATTTTTGATCAAGGGTGGAGCAGAACGAGAGATAGTGTGTTGGCGCAATATCAGTTAGAAGATGATGGTACTGGGAAATTAATTCTTAATCCAATGAGAATTAGAGAAGGTTCACCTAAACCACTTACTGGAATGTCTGCACCATATCATGAGGCAAGGATTTTCAGACAACTTACGAAAGAAACCATTGATTCTGCTAACTGGTACAAGGAGGAAGGAAGGCTAATTTTTGAAGTAGACCATTCCCGTGTTCTTGAAGGGATTGCGATTGATGATAAATAGAAAGATTGCGATTCCGATCTTCGTTCTAGTCATAATCATTTGTTCGATTTTTCTAATTGACACAGAAAATAAACCGGTAACGTTTGTTGAACAAGAGACTGTCAATGATAGATTTGGAGTCAGTGCTGCAGACCCACTTGCTGTTAACGTAGGAATGCAAGTGCTTGAAAATGGTGGGAATGCTATTGATGCAGCCATTGCCGTTTCTTATGTCTTAGCCGTTGTAGAACCTTTTGGATCAGGGTTAGGTGGTGGAGGAGGAATGGTTGTTGTACCTGGTAATGATGAAAGTCCAGTTGCATATGACTATCGGGAAATCGCTCCGATCAGTGGGAAGGTTCCAGAGGGATACGTAGGTGTACCTGGATTTGTAAAAGGTCTTGAACAAATTCACGATGAACGTGGCTCTATGCCAATGAATAAATTACTGCAGCCGGCAATCGATCTAGCCGAGGGTGGATTTCAAGTGGATTCTATTTTGACAGAACGGCTTTTAGCTGCAAGAGGGAGGCTTCCGATCAATCAATTAGAACACTTTTTCCCTGGAGGTACAGCCATTAAGCCTGGCGAAACACTGAAGCAACAGGATTTGGCAAATACATTAAAGCTTATACAAGAAGATGGATCTGATGCTTTTTATTATGGTGAAATCGGCGAAAAAATCGCAGGTGATGTTCAAGGGCTAGAGGTGGAAGATCTTGCCGGCTACACGGTCTTAAAGAATGAACCGGTTAAAGGGGTATTCAACGGATATAACGTTTATTCTGCACCACCACCATTTGCCGGTCTAACCGTTATTCAAAATTTACAAATGGCAGAATTGATGGGAATTGAAAAGGCAGAAAGTGAACCGGATAACTTTATTCATCTGCTAGCAGAAATATCAAAAAAAAGCTATGAATCTAGAATTCAATATATAGGGGATTTAAATTTTAATATTGTACCTATTAGTGAATTAAGTAGTATTAATTATGCAAAAGAATTAAGTTCTAATATTTTGTTTGATCAACTTTCAAAGGCTTCTACTAATGACGCTACTCCTGCAGACAAACTTGACCATAGTGATACTACTCATTTTGTTATTTATGATGAAGAAGGGACAATGGTATCTGCTACTCATTCGTTAAGTAACTTTTTTGGGTCTGGTAAATATACAGCAGGTATTTTCTTGAATAATCAATTAATGAATTTCAGTCAAGTTTCTTCATCACCAAATTTTTTTGAAGCAGGAAAACGCCCAAGAAGTTTCATGGCTCCAACTATTCTTGTTAAGGATGATAAACCGGTATTAGGAATTGGCTCTCCTGGAGGGACTAGAATTCCTACCGTTATTTCTCAAGTGTTAATTCTGTTTTTGCTATATGATTTAGATTTTCAAACAGCTATTGATACACCACGCTTTTTTGCTGAAGACGATGCTCTGTATATTGAAGATGAGTTTTCAGATAAAGTAAAAAAAGAATTGATTAATAGAGGATATAGAGTGGTTGTAAGAGAATCCCCGGCTTTCTTCGGAGGTATTCAAGGTTTAATAGTTGATCATAACAATAATAAGCTAAACGGTGGATTTGACCGTCGAAGGAATGGCACATGGGAAATAAAAAATTAATGCTGAATATGAGGTGTCTATAGTGAAAAAGATGATTAGTTTTATAGGACCATTTGTATTTTTAGCTACAATCTTAGTATGTATGAATTCGTTTAAACATGTACAAACCCTTAATATTGTCGAGGAAGCTTTGATCGAGGAGCACCTTTCAACATTTAAGGAGAAAAGTGAATTAGAGAATAAAGCAAATGAGATAATACTTAACTTTCATAAAAGGAATATGGAAGAAACTGTGATAATAGGTGATTTTTAAACTAGTGAGTAGATGACTATGACCTTAGCCGGAACCAGAAAGGAGTTTACCATCTTCAAGTATTTGAAGGTGGTAGACTTATATTTTTTATTTCTATCATGAAAATTAATTGGAAATTAAAAAACTACTTGAGGGAAGTTCCTTTTTAACCTATGTTATGCTGGTCAACTTAAGTCCTGCTGATTAGTGATCAAGAAAAGAGTTAAGCGTATCTATGAGGTGGTGAACAATCTTTGTTGAAAAAATGGTTGGGGTTATGTTTAGTACTGAATGTCACATTTTCACTTATCAATCCTTCTGTCGTAACAGGGGAAGATAATCATAAATTCTTAATAGACAATTATGGAGTGAGCTCTTCCCATCCTCTTGCCGTTGAAGTTGGCATGGAAGTGCTTGAAAATGGTGGGAATGCGGTAGACGCTGCTGTGGCTGTTTCATATACATTGAGTGTTGTCGAACCATTTGGTTCAGGGATTGGTGGTGGAGGACAGCTGTTACTCTTGCCACCGGAAGAAATGGAGCCACTTGTTTATGATTATTGGGTTTCGGCCCCTGGGGATGACGAATGGGGAAATAAGATAACTGGTGTTCCGGGATTCGTTAAAGGATTGGAAGTGTTACATAATGATTTCGGTTCAGAACCATTTGCAAAGTTGATTTCTCCAGCTATTGAACTTGCTGAAGATGGCTTTGAAATTGATTATTTATTATCAGAACGTCTTAATGCTGCAGCTCATCGGTTGCATTTAGAGGATTTTCCCCACTTTTACCCGGAATCTAAACCTTTAGAGCCTGGTGAAACACTGAAACAACTTGAATTAGCTGAGACACTTATCAAAATTAAGGAAAATGGTTCGAGTGTTTTTTACAATGGAGAAATTGGTAAGCAGGTTACTGAAGCTGTTTCGTACTTAAATGATACAGATTTAGAAAACTATAACGTTAGAAAGCACAAACCTATCAAAGGGGAATTGAATGAAGGAACTATCTATTCAGCTAGCCCTTCTCTAGCGGGCTTACCGTTTATCCAGTCATTAAAACTAGCAGAAATTGTAAATATAGAGGACACCATCGATGATGAGAGTGAATTCACTCATTTAATGACGGAAATTTTAAAGCTTACTAACAATGAACGAATAAAAACGGTTGGGGATCCTGCATTTAATGATATTGATATCGATAAACTTGTCAGTGATGAGTATCTTGAAAAGTTGGCTAGCCAAGTCTCTTCTTCGAGCTTCTCTACAAACGTAGTGGATGATGGAGAGTTTGTTAATGAAGAACATACAGATACAACTCATTTTGTCATTGTAGATCAGGATGGAATGATGGTATCGGCGACCAATACGTTGAGTGACTTTTTTGGTTCAGGAACGTATGTCGCCGGTTTCTTTCTTAATAATTCAGTGGAACTATTCAGTTCCAATCCTACTTCACCGAATAGTTATGAACCTGGTAAGCGTTCAAGAAGTTTCTCAGCTCCAAGTATATATATTGACCATGAAAGAGTCATTGGCATAGGAAGTCCCGGAGGAACACGAATTCCACATGTGATGGCTGAAGTGTTAACCAGACATCTTTATTTTGATCAAACACTTGATGATGCTGTTGAGGCCGCACGTTTTTATGGGCAAGATGACGTACTATATGTGGAAGATCACTTTTCTGAGGAAGTAATGGTCGATTTGATAAAACGAGGCTATAACGTTGAAGTAAGGAATCATCCTATCTACTTTGGTGGAATTCAAGCACTAGAATTAAAGCTGGATGATCATAGCATTAATGGGATTGCTGATATACGGAGAGGTGGTATGTGGGATGCAAAAGATAGAAGAGATACTCCTTTTTTATTAGAAATAGCTATTTCACTTTTCTTTCTATTATGTATAACATTCCCTGTCCTTCATTTATTTCATAGTTTACCTTGGTTTAAGGCAAAGGGGGAAGGGGTTAAACAAGATTTCGGAACAAAAAAGGGGATTAGTATTTTAGTCCCTTGTTACAATGAACAAGGAATTATTAAAACCTCGGTTCAAAGTATGATCTCTTTATCTTATTCCAATTTTGAAGTCGTTTATATTAATGACGGTTCAACAGACCAGACGCTTTCTCTTTTAAAAGATCTTTTAAAACTAACACCGTGTTCTCGTTCTCCGTATCATAAATTGTCACATACAAAGGTAAGAAATTGTTTTCAGTCGGAGCTTTATCCTCATATTTTCGTCGTAGATAAAACAAATGGTGGAAAGGCTGATGCCCTTAATGCGGGTATTGAATATTCTAGCCAGGATGTGATTGTTACGTTAGACGCAGATACGGTCTTAACCGATACGGCTTTATCTAGTGTTAACAAAAAGTTTGCAGATCAGAATGTTGTTGCAGCAGGAGGAATGGTGCATGTTTTACAAACAAAAACATCTAAACCTTTAAGCCGGATGTCATTACTGAACACCAATATGTTAGTGCGTCTACAAATGTTAGATTTTCTAAAAGCATTTTATATTACGAAGATTTCCCTAGCTCGCTTTCAAGCCTTAGCGATCATTTCCGGAGCTTTCGGTATTTTTAGAAAACAAGCGCTTTTAGATGTAGGAGGGTATCGATCTACAGTTGGAGAGGACATTGATATCACATTAAAAATGCATAGATACATTTCAAAACGAAAGGGTAAGAAAATTATCCTAATACCAGAAGCTATTTGCTATACAGAATTACCTGAGAACTGGAATGACTTTTTTAAACAACGTGTTCGCTGGCAGAAAGCATATATTGACTGTCTGATTTACTTTCGCTCCTTTTTTGCAAAAAGCTTGTTTAATCGAGCAGTCTCATTTTTCTATATTTTTGAGTCATTTCTAGCAGGAACACTTTCAGCTTTTGTTATGGTAGGAATCTTTGTGGTAAATGGTATTTATTACCCTCCTGCTTCGTATACAGAGTATATCCTTTTGTATTTAATATACCTTTTCTTATTTAGTGTTGTTTATGATCTAGTGGCAATTGGAATGAGCAGATATTATGGATTTAAATTTGAAAAAAAAGATGGACAGCGATTACTCTTCACAATTGTTTTAGATGTCTTGATCTATCGTTTTATTATTTTATTTCTTGTATTGTATGGAAGCATTGCATATTTCTTCAACCACAATTGGAATAAAGTTGCTAGAACAGGACGAGATTATCAAACGGAATCTAAATCTAAATCGGCAGCATAATAGATGTATTCTTTATCGCGTTTTTATACCCCGAATAAAGGAAGTCTGGGGAGTGCAATATGAAGAGTTTCATAAAAAAGTGAGGTTTCAATAAGTGGGCAAGAAATTTCTACTCGTTATATTAACGGTAATTGGTGTATTAATATTAG
This sequence comes from Halalkalibacter sp. HAAS-P014, assembly GCF_056619965.1. Lineage (NCBI taxonomy): Bacteria > Bacillati > Bacillota > Bacilli > Caryophanales > Bacillaceae > Halalkalibacter > Halalkalibacter sp. HAAS-P014. Next base: position 166,839 of record NZ_JBWQTV010000021.1, read on the forward strand.
GAGCAGGAGGCTACGGCTATTACTTTTGGCAAATGGTCACATCAACAGTAGGCAATATTCAAGAAGAAGAATTTGACCGTGAAATATCTGATAAACGGCTACAAAAAGTTAATTTAGAAGAAGGAAATCCGATTTCGGTGTTGTTAATGGGAATTGATGACCGTGAAAACCGTCAAGATCTTGGGCGAGCTGATACGCTAATCTTATTAACAATTAATCCTCATACAGAATCGGTGAATATGGTAAGTCTGCCCCGTGATTCCTATACGGAGATACGAGGAACCAGAACATACGATAAAATTAGTCATGCTCATGCAATTGGTGGGATTGATATGACTATACGGACTGTAGAACACTTCCTAGATGTTCCAGTTGATTATTTCGTTCAGGTTAATATGGATAGTTTTAAAGACATTGTTGATGCAGTAGGAGGAGTGGAAGTAGAAAATAACTTAGAATTTACTTTTTACGAAGTCGACTATCCAAAGGGAAGGATTCATTTAGATGGTGAAAAAGCATTGGGTTACTCTCGTATGAGACATCTAGATCCTGAAGGGGATTTTGGGAGACAGCTTCGCCAGCGTCAAGTAATTGAAGCGGTAATTGAGAAAGGATCAAATCTATCGTCTGTAACCAATTTGAATGAGATACTTACAGTTATTGAAGATAATGTAAAAACGAACTTGACTCTAGATGAGATGTTGAGTATTCAATTGGGATATAGAAAGGCTGTAAATCATATTCAACAGCATCGAATGGAAGGAGAAGACACAAAAAAAAATGGAGTTTATTTTTATTTGCCTGATGATGGAAATCTGAAGTTACTTTCTAGTGAACTAAAAGAGCATTTGGAAATTAATGAATAATAGATTTACATTGCGTAAAAGCTTGCGATTACACCAGATTTGTTGGTCAAATACAGTAAGAGTTATTCATAGCTTAATAGGGGTACTAAAAAGACTCAAATTTTACTAGGTTAAGATTTGAGTCTTTTGTAACTTATCAAATTCTGCACAAGAAACTTTAAAGCGAAATAGTTTGAGGTAAGGAGGGAGATGAATGACATTCAATAATGAGCAAGTTCAGACAGTGTTAAGCGCCTCGACTGAAGTGATTACTACTGAAGCTTTGACCCATTTGGGTGTGCCATATGTTTTTGGTGGTAATTCTCCAAGTACAGGTTTTGACAGTTCTGGGTTTATCCAATATGTTTTTCAGCATTCAGTCGGGTTTCAAATGCCAAGAACGGTTCTTCAACAATGGGATATTGGGGAAGTAGTTGAAAGAAATGAGCTGCAGGTAGGTGATATTGTTTTCTTTAGTCGTGAGAGTGATGGAAATGTTACTCATAATGGAATTTATATTGGGAACAATCAAATGATCACAGCTTCTGTATCGCTGGGAGTATCAATAGTATCGATTTCAAGTGGGTATTGGGGAGAACGTTATACTGGTGCGAGAAGAGTTACAGAGGTTCAGCCTGCTGATCATCCTCTTGTGAACGAAGCTCTTATACATTTGGGAGTACCTTATGTTTTTGGTGGGACTACACCTGATGGTTTTGATTGCTCTGGATTTATTCGGTATATTTTTAGGGAAACACTTAATATTTATTTACCAAGGAGTACTTACCAACAATGGGAGTTCGGGGAGAGGATTGACTTAGACGACATTGAAGCTGGCGATGTGATTTATTTTGAAAATACGTATAGAGAAGGGATTTCACATGCCGGTATTTATATGGGAAATGGTCAATTTATTCATGCAGCAGATGATCGAGGTGTCACGATTGATTATATTGAGAGTGCTTACTGGTCGTCAAAAATGGCTGGAGTAAGAAGGTTTCCTGAACCTAATTCATCAACTGTTGTGGAAGAGGCTTTAAAATATTTAGGAGTACCTCATCAATCTGGTGGCGATACGCCTGATGGATTTGATGCTTCAGGTTTTTTACAGTACGTTTACCGTGAAAATGAAGGGGTTTACCTACCTAGAAGTATTGGCCAGCAGTGGCAACTTGGGAAAGACGTTACTGAACATGAGTTAATTCCAGGAGATATTTTATTTTTTAGTAGAGACTTAGACGGAGTAGCCACTCATACTGGGATCCACCTTGGATATAATCAATTTATCCATGCTTCTTTCACGCACGGTGTTTCAGTTACTTCATTGGAAGAAACATATTGGGGGCCGAGGTATATTGGGGCACGTAGATACCAAGGTATAGATTTAGAGGTAGGGGAACCAACCCATAATAGAATTGTAGAAGACGCAAAGTATTATATAGGAGTTCCATTTAGTTCAGGTGGTAATCACCCCGATCAAGGTTTTGATAGCTCTGGCTTCATTCAGTTTATCATTAACACTTACGGGGAAGGGTTATATTTACCAAGAACGGCTTCAGCGCAATGGTCAATGGGGAAGTCAGTCAACCGGGAGAACCTGGAGCCGGGCGATCTCTTGTTCTTTAGCAATAATAGTGAGACGATTACCCATGTTTCCTTGTTTATTGGGTATGATCAGATGATTCATTCGACTATATCTCAAGGTGTTTCTATATCCTATTTTGAAAATAGCACATATTGGAACCCACGCTTTGTTGGGGCGAAGCGAATTAATACCACTTTGCAAACGGATAGTCCAATTGTCAGTGAAGCTTTTCAACACCTTGGAAAACCATTTGAAATGGGGGGAACAGGCCCTGATGCTTTTGATAGTTCGGGATTTGTTCAATATGTTGTTAGAGAAAGTGTAAATATTAGCTTACCTAGAACATTAGCTGATCAACATCAGCATGGAGAAGAAATAAATCGATCCGTATTAAAAGCAGGTGACATAGTCTTCTTCAGCCGAAATATGGACGGTATTGTTACACACGCTGGAATCTATATTGGGCAAACTCAATTCATACACGCGTCCTTATCGGAAGGAATAACTATTTCTTCTTTAAATGAGTCATATTGGGGACCACGGTTCACTGTAGCAAAACGTATTTTATAGTGTGAGGATCATTTAAGGAGGGCAATGGCTACGCCGGTGTACGCCCAGTACGAGAAGATCGCTCGTACTGGGCTAAAAAGCAAGCCCCGGCTGCACACATTGCTCAGTATAAAAGGAAAAGGTAAAAAGCAACCTGCAATGGCTACGCACGGTGCACGCCAAGTACGAGAAGATCGCTCGTACTTGGCTAAAAAGCAAGCCCCGGCTGCGCACATTGCTCAGTATAAAAGGAAAAGGTAAAAAGCGACCTGCAATGGCTACGCACGGTGCACGCCAAGTACGAGAAGATCGCTCGTCCTTGGCTGAAAAGCAAGCCCCGGCTGCGCACATTGCTCAGTATAAAAGGAAAAGGTAAAAAGCAACCTGCAATGGCTACGCACGGTGCACGCCAAGGACGAGAAGATCGCTCGTCCTTGGCTGAAAAGCAAGCCCCGGCTGCGCACATTGCTCAGTATAAAAGGAAAAGGTAAAAAGCAACCTTTTCCTTTTATACTGATACTTTTTGGAGTTTGTTGATGAATTTTAGTGCGCGGCCTGTTCCCATTGCTACGGCTTCTAGTGGGTTATGGGCGATGTGGACCGGTACTGATATTTCGTTGGCAAGCCATTCTTGCATGCCGTTTAAGTGAGCTCCTCCACCTGTTAACATGACACCTTGGTCAACGATATCGCCACTTAGTTCTGGAGGGCAATCTTCAAGGGTGGATTTGATTGATTCAAGCAATTGAACCATCGATTCATTAAGTGCTTGTTGAATTTCGGTTGAAACAAGTTTGATTGTTTTTGGTAAACCATGCAAGAGGTCACGTCCTCTTACTTCCATTGTCATTTGCTCATGTGCAATAGGAGTGTAGCCGATCTCCATCTTAATTTGTTCAGCTGTGCGCTCTCCAATTAAAACATTATATGTTTTACGTACATGTTGGATAATGGCTTCATCCAGCTTGTCTCCACCAATTCTAATGGAGTGACAAGTGACGACACCGCCAAATGAAATAATTGCGACTTCTGTTGTACCTCCACCAATGTCGACCACGACGTTAGCAATCGGCTCATCCACAGGTAAATCAGCACCGATAGCGGCTGCTAAAGGTTCTTCAATAATATGGACGTTTTTGGCGCCACAACTACGAACGGCATCATGAATCGCACGACGCTCGACAGAAGTTGAACCTGAAGGAGCGCATACGACAACATTGGGTTTGCGTAGAGACAGTCCTAACTCCTTGCTCGTTTTTTTCATAATCGTTTTTAGCATGCTTGCAGTCATATTGTAATCGGCAATTACGCCGTCTCTCAGTGGACGTATTGCTACAATATTTGTGGGAGTTTTCCCAACCATGTTTTTTGCTTCGGTTCCGACTGCTAAAACTTCGTCTGTATCAAGGTTAATGGCAACAACGGAAGGTTCATTTAAGATAATTCCCTTGCCTTTGCTATATACAAGGATATTAGCTGTTCCTAGATCAATTCCTATTTCTGCATTTGCAAACACGTTTTTCACCAACTTTTCAGAATCTGATTTAACTAAGATTTGATTTTATCAGGTAAAGCCGGTTAAACAAAGAGTCGAACCTCTCATCTTATATGTGAGAATGTGAAAACTCAGGAAAGAAAATACGAAGAATTTCTACATTTTTAGACAATGAGGGATTTGTATAGGAAAAAAGTATCAGTAGAGGCAGTTGGCAGTACAAAAAGAAAAGGCTACTATCGGTTAGTAGCCTTAGAAATATATTTTAGTTTTTCTCGTTTAAAAGATTAGCTAAAATATGAGTTTTATAGCGCTCGATCTTCCTGCCCTCTATATAGCGAATTCCTTTTTCTTTTAGTTTTTTTACGTACCAGCCCTTTGTTCCAATATACATGTACACCATTCCTTTCAATGAGATCAAACAAAAACGAGCAAGCACAGGTGGCTTCCTCGTTTTGTTTATTTATTTCATTGTATGCAGGTGATTTTGAAGAGATTACGCTAAACGATTTATTTTTGTTTAATGGAAATGATATCTTCTTCCGACAATGAAACTTCTTGCTGTTTATTGATTTGAATGAATTCACCTTCTGCTAAGTTTGTGAAAACAATGGGTGTAATGATCGAAGGGGCATTTTCCTTAATGAAATCCAAATCAAAGCGCAATAATTCTTGTCCTTGCTTAATGGTATCATCTTGCTTCACAAGTGTCTCAAAGCCTTCTCCTTTTAAATTTACTGTATCTAGGCCAACATGAATGAGAATTTCTTTTCCTTCATCAGATAAAATTCCAATTGCGTGCTTGGTAGGGAAGAGGTTAACGATCTTGCCAGATACAGGCGCTTTTACAATGCCTTCTGTTGGCTCGATGGCAAATCCATCCCCCATCATTTTCTCAGAGAAAACTTGGTCTGGTACTTCTGTTATCGGCATCACTTTCCCTGCTAAAGGTGACACAAACGAAATGTCCCCTGCAACTGCTGCGTTTTCTTGCGTTGGCTCTTCAACTGGAGCTGGGGTACGCCCACTAATGATATCTTCAATTTGGCTCTTAATCGTTTCAGAACGTGGTCCAAAGATTGCCTGGAAGTTCTGTTCAACTTGCATAACACCTGAAGCGCCGAGTTCCTTTAATCTATTTTTATCTACTTTATCATTTTCTTTAACCGATACTCGTAGTCGTGTGATACATGCATCTAAATGCGTTAAGTTCTCTTTGCCACCAAGCGCTTGTAAAATATTATATGGTAGTTCGGTTTTTCCACCACGAGATTTAGCTCCACTTTCGCCTGATGCTTCCTCTGTTTTCTCTCGACCAGGTGTCATTAGGTTAAATTTCTTAATCATGAAAGTGAACAAGACATAATAGATCACGGCAAAAATTACCCCTACAATAATAACGATCCACCATGGTTCTCGTCCTGGTATAACACCGAATAAGAAAAAGTCAATGGCTCCACCAGAGAATGTATACCCCAAATTGACATTAAGGTAATACAAAATAACGAAGGAAAGACCATCTAGGACAGCATGGATGAAGAAAAGTAATGGTGATAAAAACAAAAATGAGAATTCAATTGGCTCTGTAATTCCAGTTAAAAAGGATGTTAATGCAGCAGAACCTAATAAACCTCCAACGAGTTTTTTGTTTTCAGGACGTGCTTGGTGATACATGGCAAGTGCAGCGGCAGGAAGTCCAAACATCATGATCGGAAATTCCCCAGCCATAAAGTGACCCGCTGTGATTTCCACTCCATCACGCAACTGTGCAAAGAAGATGTTTAAATCTCCATATACCATATTTCCTGCGAGGGTTTGATAAGATCCAAATTCAAACCAGAATGGAGCATGGAAAATATGATGTAGTCCAAACGGGATTAATAAACGTTTTATGAAACCGAATGCAAAAACGGCTATTCCCATGGCTTCTTCCATTAAGAACAAAGAAAATGAGTTCATGCCTGTTTGAATAAACGGCCAAACGAAGTACATTGCGATCCCGACAAAGAATGCAGAAAAGGCTGTGACAATTGGGACAAAGCGTTTTCCAGCAAAAAACCCTAAAAATTGAGGTAGTTCAATATCGTAGTACTTGTTATAAGCCCAAGCGGCAAGAGCACCGATAATTATCCCACCAAATACCCCAGTTTGAAGGGTTGGGATACCAAGTACTAGTGCATGGGCTGGATTACCTTGTTCAAGAACTCCTTCAATGGTTAATCCCCCGATAACGCTCATTGTCATGTTCATGATCAGGTACCCGACTAAAGCAGCAAGTGCAGCGACACCAGAACCGTTGCTTAATCCAATGGCAACACCAAGAGCAAAAATCAGAGCTAAGTTATCAAAAATAATGCCACCAGCTGCTTCCATCATTGTTCCTAAACTTACGAAGAAATCGTTCGCTAAAAATGGCATGAGCGAAATCATGTTGTCATTACCCATCGCGTTACCAAAAGCAAGTAACAAACCAGCAGCTGGCAAAATGGCGACAGGTAACATTAGAGATTTACCAACTCTCTGTAAATTACCAAATGCCTTTTTAAACATTGATTACAACCTCCTTAAAATGACTTAAAAGTAGTATGGATGGAAAATGAAGAAAATATCAAAAAAAGGCATGAGTGACAAGGAGATCGCAGGGTTTAACCCCTTTGCAATCGTTTCCTTTTTCACTCATGCCTGCTGAACAGTAACACGTAAAAAGAATTTTATTGTTTGGATAGACGTTGAAGATGTAATGTTAAATATACGGCTTCAGCGTCGGGTATTGTCTTTTTTAATGTTTGTTGCATAATTTTCATCAGTTTCCATGCAAGATTGTAGCACACTGGATATTCTGTTTGCAACACTTGTTTTAACGAATCCTGATTATCGTAATATTCTCCCTTATTAATGCGCTCGATGGCATGGTGGAGGTGACGGACAAGTCGTAAGTAGTTCATATCCTTGCGATCAATTGAGATATTTAAGGTGCTTTCGACTATTTCAACAAGTTGACTTATTAATTGTGTATGAAGATTTACTTCCTTTAAAGACCGGCGTGTTAAAGCGCTATGAATATGTAATGCGACAAAACCGATTTCGCCAGGAGGGATCTGTATATTTAATTTTTCGTTTAAAAAATCAATAAGGTCACTTGCTACAGAATATTCTTTTGGATAAGATAGCTCAGTTTCAGATAGAAATGGATTTTTCACATCTAAGCCCTGTTTCACACGCTTAACTGCATAGTAAAGATGGTCTGTTAAACCAACATGAATATGCTCGTGGAGCGTAACAGAAAACCTATCTTCAACAATTTCTATCATATCGTTCATTAGGGCAATGAATTCTTCATCGATATAACCGAGAAGTTGTTTATATTGTTCTTGTTCTTTTTCTTCTTTTAATACAAAAAACTTTTCGGCTTGTTCATCAGCAACAAGGTCTCCAGCCTTTTTGCCAAAGCCAAGTCCTTTTCCGATTAAAATTACTTCATCATAATTTGGATGTGCTGCAACTAAGACGTTATTATTAAGCACTTTTTTAACCGATAACACGTTTTTCCCCCTATCAACGAAAACCGATAATTTTGTCGAAATATGTATCATATACGCAATAATCATATCGATAAAAAAAAAGAACGTCAATGAAAAAACACGTATAAAAGGAATGAAATAGTTCCCATTTTTAAAACGGTAGGTGTTCAAGTAAAAGCCATACTTTTTGAAGAAGATCTAAGAAGAGACAATTGGCTTAAAGACAAGGGCACTCGTAGAATAAGAGTTAGTGGTGGAAACAATTAAGTATTATCATTTTTGAAGAAATTGGAGATGAAAAGAAGCATTATACCTATGATGATTGCTGGTATTGAAAAAGAAGAGAAAACCCCAGGGGAATCTGTAATGATGCCTAGCTTCTCATTAAAACCGATTCCTAATATAAATAATAAAAAACCTAACCAATAGATTGCCTTACCAAGTGGAGTATGTTTCTTCATTCTTTCCTCCTTAGACAGAACTGTCATCCATTACTCTGTACTCTGTCACCATAATTCATTCTAATTTTACCAGAAAAACTCAAAAGTAACTTATTTAGAGAATCTTTTTTTGAGTGACCTTGTTTAAAAACGGTCGCTTTTTTCCTCGATTTCTACTAGTATAAGTGAGAATGCTGCTAAGGAGTTGTGGGAAGTGAAACAAGTTAGAACGTATGACGAGATGAAAGTAAAAGTTGAGCAAATTAATCAACGTGATTATCATTACGAAGAACCCTTTTTTGATATAGTAGATAAAGTTTTAGATGAGAGTGAAGGGAAGCATGTTCAATCCGTTTTAAACGAAGCATTTGTATCATTGCTGTCCCAAGTAAATAAAGAGATTGAGAAAATAGAAGCTGAAATGACTTTATCACCTGCCTGTCAGGCTGGGTGTGCCCACTGTTGCTACTTCCCTATTATTGTTACAAGGCTAGAAGCGAAATTGATGTTGCATTATATTAATCAGCTTCCTGGAGAAAGAAAGCAAGCGATTATGAATCAAGTAGCAACATATATAGAAAAATTTTCTTCGAGACTTGAAGAGATCGAAACTATTGATTTTCAATCTGATGAACGTTTTAAGCAAAAATATAAAGAATTGAATCTTCCATGTATTTTCCTTGATCAACAGACGAATAAATGTATGGCGTATGAAGTTCGCCCCATTCCGTGCCGAACTTATATCAATTATATGGATCCTTCTGTTTGTGAGTTGGAGCATTTTCCGAAAGAGCCAATCAGCTATGAATTTTTGTATCGCTTTTATGTTCAAGGAATGAACGAAGTAATCCTTGAAATTTTAGAGTTTGTGGAAGACAAAGATCTTGGCCTTTCCTATCCGGATGATGCGAGCGATCTAAACTTTTTACCATTGTTACTTCAAGAAGAGATTCAAATTCTACAGTCATAAAGGTCAATTCCGAAATCATTCCATTTTTGAAAAGAATTCACATTTTTGATATTACATTAATTTTCTAACTATTTTCCATTTAGTATAGGCTCTTCTCATGGTATTATTAAAGTGATATTTAATATTAATCTATTCTTTATCTAGAGAATCTTGCATAGTGTATAATGACCATCACTAAGTTCTGTAAGTTGTATTGATAACTTTAGATAAAAAGTTTATTGGGAGGGATTACAGATGGAAGAGAAAGAAATTCATGCGTATTTTGAAAAACGAGTACTAGAGGCGAAACGACAATTTGAGCGTACTGTTGATTGCAAGCACACGGAATTTGATGATCTGTATCCGTACATGACAGAGCAACCACAGTTTTTTTGGTATAAACGCTACGTAGCATGGCAGGAATTACTCACGGTGGTGAAAATTGCTGAGGATATGGAAGTAGAATGGAAAGGTCTGTTCTTAGATAAGCAAGCTACTTTCATTGAAGGAAGAGTGCTAGATGCAAAAGTTCTTGACGATTGGTATGAAGAATCAGAGAAACATGAAAAAGAATCATCAAAAAATGAGTAATAGTATCCCCCTAAGTTAATGCTCTTAGGGGGATAATTGTTTTGAAAGGAAGGAACAAATGAAGTGGTTTCAACTTATCCTAATCGCTGTTGTGGTTATTTTTGGAGCATGTCAATTTGAAGGTACAAAAGAGGAAAATGAAGAAAAAGTAGTCATTGAGGAAGAATTAAAGCAAGAGGATGAAGTGCGTGAAGAAGTTGAAGTTGAGGAAGAAGAGTCGGACGAGAAAGAGCTGGATTTAGCCCAGTTTGAAGATCGCAAGCCACAGCAATGGGGAGAAAATGTTGCTGGAGTGAAGACGCGTATTGATACAGGTGAGCAAGTGATTGCATTAACGTTTGATGCATGTGGTGGTCCTTATGGAAATGAATACGATGAAGAGCTTATTCAGTTTTTGCGTGATGAACAAGTTCCGGCAACGTTATTTATAAATGAGCGTTGGATTAAAGAGCATGAAACACTCTTTTTAGAGCTTGCCAGTGATCCACTTTTTCAAATTGAAAATCATGGTACAGAGCATGTGCCTTTATCTGTTACGGGCCAATCAGCCTGGGGGATAGAAGGGACGGCAAGCGCAGCTGATGTGAAAGAGGAAGTGGTCGGGAACCAAGAGACAATTGAACGTTTAACAGGACAAGCTCCAACACTATTTCGTTCAGGTACAGCCTTTTATGATGAAGTCGCTGTTGAAATTGTTAATCAGTTGGGATTGCAAGTTGTAAACTTTGACATTTTAGGCGATGCAGGAGCTACGTTTTCTGCTAGCGAGGTTCATCGGGCATTACTTGAAGCTTCTAACGGCTCGATTGCTCTTTTGCATATGAACCAACCTGACAGTGGGACAGCAGAGGGTGTGAAATTAGCAGTTCGAGATTTAAGAGACAGAGGTTATACCTTTGTTACATTAAGTGAGCAGAATTTAAAATGATGTTGTAGGCTGTTGAAGAGGAAAGGTCATCATAAAGCCGATGAAGACTGAATGAGAGCAGAAATGAAGAGGAAAGGTCATCATAAAGTGGATGAAGACCGAACCAGAGCAGAAATGAAGAGGAAAAGGTCATCATAAAGTGGATGAAGACCGAATGAGAGCGAAAGCGCAGAGGGAGAGGTCATCATAAAGCCGATGAAGACCGAATGAGAGCGAAATGAAGAGGAAAGGTCATCATACTAGCATCTTCCATCTCCTATCAGGGTTTGCCAAGCTACGCACATGGCACACAGCAAAGAGGCAGTTGAAAAAAGGTGAAAACCATCCTTTTTCAACTGCCTCTTTAATTCAAAGTAATGTGTGAGTCTTTGTGTTGGTAAATGCCATCTAGTTTCTCTCCGACGTCTTCTTCAATTTCTTGATTGGTTGGAAGTGAATCATAACTTTGGATAATTGAGAATGTCTTAAGACAGAGGAGATGATAAGGGAACTTTTCTCCACTGTCTTCAATTATGGCATATAGTTTATTCTTTTTCGTGCTAATAAGGTCACCAGGCTCCTTTACTGAACGTTTGCGATTGATCGTCACATCCATGCTGGATTACACCTCTTTTTAGCATCATTATTGGAACTTTTATTGGTAATTATTCACTAAATTCCAAAGTTATTTTTTATTTTTATCGTTCGCACGATTGCTGCCATTATCAATCATTTCACTTGCTACATCTTCATTTAGTAAATTTTCTTTCGGTGTTTGGTTGTTAGTGAGTGCCTTGCCTTTTTGCCTGTTGCGTTTGTTCATGCTGAACCCTCCTTTATATTGTCTAATGATGGTTTCACTGTTACTATTTCTTTAGATCAAAATCTTATGCAAAGAGTAGGTGTCGTTGTGGCGAAAAAGAAGTTTTATGTTGTTTGGAAAGGCCGGAAACCAGGAATATACACGACGTGGGCAGAGTGTGAGATGCAGGTCAAGGGTTTTACTGGAGCTCGGTTTAAATCATTTCCGACTAAAGAAGAAGCTGAAGCAGCATATAAAGGGAAAGGGAGTCCGGCTAGTCCTAAGAAGAAAGCTTCAGAAGCTGCAAGTTCTGAAGAGGTAGATTGGAACAGTGTTTCTGTTGATGTCGGCTGCCGTGGAAACCCTGGAATTGTTGAGTATAAAGGTGTTGATACAAAAACGGGCGAAGTGTTGTTTGCTCACGATGAGATTCACATAGGAACAAATAATATGGGAGAGTTTTTAGCAATTGTTCATGCGCTCGCTTATCTAAAAGAACAAGGCAGCAACAAAACAATTTACTCTGATTCGATGACAGCAATAAAATGGGTAAAGCAAAAAAAGGCAAAATCAACGTTGGACCGGAACGAAAAAACCGCCTATATTTGGTCTTTGATGGATAGGGCCGAGAAATGGTTACAAGATAATACGTATAATAACAAAATTGCAAAATGGCATACGGAAAAGTGGGGAGAAATCAAAGCTGATTACGGACGTAAATAATGCAGTGAGGGGTATCTACGTTTATATACTTACGAATTAGGAGAGTTGTCCGTGGAAGAGAGTGTCGTACAAAAACAACGAGAGTATTTTTATCAAGGACATACAAGAAGCCTAGCGTTTAGACTTCAGCAGTTGAAATTATTAAAAAAAGTGGTAAAAGAACGTGAAAAAGAGTTCTTGGTTGCTTTAAAGAAAGATTTAAATAAATCAGAAGAAGAGGCTTTTCTTACAGAATTAGGGCCATTATATCAAGAGATCTCTCACATGGTGAAACATTTACCAAAATGGGGAAAGCCTCAAAAGGTAAAAACAGCTCTTTCGCATATCGGATCTAGGGGCTATATCTATCCTGAACCCCATGGAGTAACATTAATTATAGCACCTTGGAATTATCCATTACAGTTAGCGTTCGCCCCTTTAGTTGGGGCGATCGGTGGGGGAAACTGTGCAGTGATAAAGCCTTCGGAATTAACACCCCATACGTCAATGTTAATTTCAACTGTCATCAAAGAGCATTTCCAAGAAGACTATATAACGGTAGTAGAAGGTGATGCGAGCGTGAGTCAATCGTTGTTGGCAGAACGTTTTGATTACATCTTCTTTACCGGAAGTGTGGCTGTTGGGAAGATCGTGATGGAAGCTGCGTCTAAAAGATTAATACCTGTGACGTTGGAACTTGGGGGCAAGAGTCCAGTTATTATTGATAAAAGTGCCAAGCTAGAATTGGCAGCGAAGAGAATAGCTTGGGGGAAGTATATAAATGCCGGGCAAACTTGTGTAGCACCCGATTACGCTTTGATCCATAAAGATGTAGAAGAAGAGTTTCTTTCTCATTTAACAAAACAAATTGAGAATCTATTTTATAATAAATTTAAAGAAGGACTTTACCCAAGAATTGTAAGTGAACGACATTTTAAGCGATTACTCTCATTTTTTGAAGACGGAGACGTTATCATGGGTGGGGATTCCGATCAAGAGCAATTAACAATTTCTCCGACGGTTTTAAAGAATGTTAGTTGGCAGGCCCCTGTGATGCAGGAAGAAATCTTTGGACCGATTTTGCCCATTTTTTCGTTTGAGGAGTATGATGAGGCAATTGCTTTTGTTCGGGAGCGCCCGGACCCGTTAGCTCTATATGTTTTTGCTGAAGATAGTATCGTCCAGGAAAAGTTTATCCGAGAACTATCCTACGGTGGTGGGTGTGTAAATGATACGATTATGCATTTAGCTACACCACATTTGCCATTTGGTGGGAAGGGTGAAAGTGGAATGGGATCCTATCATGGTTATGAAAGTTTTGCAGCTTTCACAAATAAAAAAAGTGTCTTAAAACAATCGACGAGTTTCGATATGCCTTTGCGCTATAAACAAGACAAAAAGACGCTTAAGTTGTTACGCAAGATTCTCCGTTAAACAAACGTTTATTTAATACCTTTTTTCAACGGGACTAAGTAAAATGAGAAAAAATAATGATACTTCCTTTTTGGCCCTATGGAATCGCAATCCATGGGGTTTTTTCTAGTTGCGACTTATTAACTTTAATTCTTAATTTAAAATAATTATCGCTTAGTGTTGACAGAGAATGAAAGGTCGGATAAAATGATAAACATAATCAATTAATAATAATTATAAATAAGGAGTTGCTATAAATGACTGATAAACGAATGGTAGCTAAACAAGCACCAAGATTTGAAATGGAAGCAGTAATGCCAAATAAAGAATTTGCAAAAGTGAGCTTAGAAGAAAATATGAAAAAGGATAAATGGACTGTTTTATTCTTCTATCCAATGGACTTCACATTTGTATGCCCAACAGAAATTACATCATTAAGTGATCGTTATGATGAGTTTGAAGATTTAGATGCTGAAATTATTGGAGTGTCGACTGATACAGTTCATACCCATAAAGCATGGATCAACACTTCAAGAGATGAGAATGGACTTGGTGAGTTAGCCTATCCATTAGCTGCAGATACGAACCATGTTGTTTCACGTGAATACGGTGTTCTTGTTGAAGAAGAAGGAGTTGCACTTCGTGGACTATTCATCATTAGCCCGGAAGGCGAATTAATGTACTCTGTTGTCAATCATAATAATATCGGACGCGATGTAGATGAGACACTACGTGTATTACAAGCTTTACAAACTGGTGGTTTATGCCCAGCGAACTGGAAACCAGGTCAAGAAACACTTTAATTATTAGTTTTTTAGAAGAGCAATCTATTTACAAATGTACTAGATGGATGATAAAAAATAATAGAATTGGAGTGGGGAAGTATGAAACTACGTGAAGAGATGCCAGAATTAACAGGTGCTACGGCATGGTTGAACGAAGAGGTAACAAAGGAAGAGTTGCTTGAAAGTGGAAAGGCAACACTTATTCACTTTTGGTCTGTAAGTTGTGGTTTGTGTAAAGAGGCAATGCCTGAGATTAACGAGTTTCGTGATGAGTATGATGATGAGTTAAACGTGGTTGCCGTTCATATGCCACGTTCGGAAAATGATTTGGACATGTCTGTAATTGAAGCGATGGCGCAAGGGCATGATATCATTCAACCGACTTTCGTAGATAGTGAACATAAATTGACAGATGCATTCGAAAACAAATATGTTCCGGCTTATTATGTATTTGATGCTGAAGGCAAACTAAGACATTTCCAAGCTGGTGGAAGTGGGATGGACATGTTGCGTAAGCGTGTAAATCGTGTTCTGGGCAAAGAAGCAAAGTAGACTATCTGTCGTCGTTGTTCAAGTGAACAACATTGCTTAGATATTAATTGACACCATATATAGAGAAAATGATATAGTTAGACTGAAAAGAGGCAGCTCAAATTTTGAGATTGCCTCTTTCTATTTTTAAAAAAGTGTACGTATTTTTGTGGAAGTGTCTAAAGTTTAAGACCGGTTCGGCTTTTGAACCGTCTTAGTAAGATGTGGCTCTCAACTCTTGTGATACCTTTTAAGGCGTACAGTTCTTCATTTATAAACTGTTCAAGCCTTTCAAAGTCTTCAACGAGTACGTGCATATGAAGGGTGCTTGGTCCAGTCATCTGATAACAGCTGGCTACTTTTGGATTTTCTGCTAATGTTTCAGCAACAGAGACAAGTGAAGTTGGTTCACAATCAACTTCAAAAAAAGCCGAGACTTTCTTTCCAACTTTATCAGAATTAATGACTACACTGAATTTTTCTATGACTTCTTCTTCGATTAATTGATTGATTCGTTCTCTTATCGCTACTCGAGAAAGACCAAGTTCTTTAGCAATATCTACATATGACATTCTTCCATTAACGGATAGGAGTTCCAATATCCGTCGGTCGGTAGAATCTATTTTCATTTCATCACACCTTTAATGTATTGTTATATACTTCTATTATAAATCAAATTAAATCATTGAAACACGAATGATGATCAAAAGGTGTGAGGATATATAACGATTAAATTTCAGTGGACTCATATAGAACGCTGATGGGCAGGCATCCTAAGGAAGGCACTCCTTAAAAACAGGAAGGAGATCATTGTGAATCTACTCGTTCAAAACGTACAAATTTATGCAGAGGAAGGAATCATCGATAATGGCTTTATAAAAATGCGAGACGGTGTGATTGTTGAAATTGGTTCAGGCGATCAACTAACGAGTGAAGATGATAGCCAAGTCATCTCCGTTCCTCCAAAATCGAAAGTCATTCCGGGGCTGATTGATATTCACATTCATGGCGTGAATGGTGCTGATACGATGGATGCGACAAAGGAAGCGTTGGAGCAGATGGCAACGTCTCTTCCGAATGAGGGAACGACCAGTTTTCTTGCAACGACGATCACGCAAGAAACATCAGTGATAGAAAAAGCCCTGAATAATGCTGGTGATTACATTGAAGTTTCTAATGCGCCCGGAAAAGCAGAAGTGATTGGAATCCATTTGGAAGGCCCTTTTATTAATCAAGAAATGGCCGGGGCACAGCCTCGCTCTTATATAAGAGAACCAAATATTGAATTATTTAATAAGTGGCAGACAATAGCGAACAACCATATTAAAGTCGTAACACTGGCACCTGAAATAAACGGTGGTATGGAATTTGTTCACTATTTAGTGCGAACAGGGGTCGTTGCCTCAATCGGGCATTCAAATGCTACATACAATGAAATGAAGGAAGCAATCGAAGCGGGGGCCTCTCAAGTGACGCATCTTTTTAATCAGATGAGAGGAATGCATCATCGTGAGCCTGGAGTAGTCGGAGCAGCCCTTCTTCATGAGGAACTAAAAACAGAGCTGATTGCTGACGGCGTTCATGTGCAACCGGAACTGTTAAGTATCGTACTTAAACAAAAAGGCCATGAAGGCGTGATTCTCATTACTGACTCGATGCGAGCAAAATGTTTAAAAAGTGGCTTGTATGAACTTGGTGGTCAAGAGATCAAGGTTAATGATGGAAAGGCGACGTTAGGGGATGGAACCTTAGCTGGAAGTATGTTGGAGCTAGGACAGGCTCTACGAAACATTCTCAGCCACACAAACTGTTCCCTTGAGGATGCGATTCGTATGGCTTCTACTATTCCAGCTAAACAATTACAGTTATTTAACCGAAAAGGCAGCATTGCTAAGGGCAAGGATGCAGACCTTGTCGTACTTGATGAAAACCTTGATATTTTGATGACGTTTTGTAAAGGTAAATTAGCTTATCGAAAGGAAGGTGAGAGCATTGAAAATAAAAGTGGTTAAGGAGTATGAGGAAGTGAGTCGAATGGCAGCTGATTTCATTATCGGTAAAGTCCATGAGAATCCTAACATAACTCTAGGCTTAGCTACTGGCAGCACACCAGAGGGAACGTACGAACAGTTGATTAAAGATCATAATGAAAATGGCACATCTTATCAAAAGGTAACAACGTTTAATCTCGATGAATACAAGGGACTATCCAAAAATCACCCGAACAGCTATCGATACTTTATGAATGAACATTTGTTTGATTATATTAACATAAAGAAGGAAAATACGTATGTTCCACAGGGTGATGTGGAAGATGGTGAAAAAGAATGCGCTAGATTTGAGCGGATGTTAGAGAAAAAGGGAGGAGTAGATCTCCAAATTTTAGGGATAGGCGAAAATGGTCACATTGGCTTCAATGAGCCCGGTACTTCTTTTTCGTCTCAAACTCATGTTGTCGAACTTGCTCCTTCTACACGCAAAGCGAACGCGCGCTTCTTCCCTAGCTTAGAAGATGTTCCCACACATGCAATCACTATGGGAATCGCAAGTATTATGAAAAGTAAAGAAATCCTGTTGCTCATCTCAGGAGAAGGGAAAAGGGAAGCAGTGCGGTGTTTATTAGATCAAAAGGTCGACGAAAGCTTTCCAGCATCTATTCTGAAGCAGCACCCGAATGTAACGGTCATTGTTGATGAAGCGGCAAGAGGGTAAGTGTTTTGTCTGTTTCATTAAAAAAGGCTGTTTTTGTAAAGGTTGTTGCTATTAGGAAGTTTTTACTCGTAGTGAAATGAAGCGAAAGTCATTCGACTCCTGTGGGATTTAGAGGTAGGGACGAGACCCGACAGGCGCAGCCGAGGAGGCTCGGCACCTCCTAGCGGGTGCGAGTGACTGAAAGCGCAATGGAACGAACATGTGAATACACATAAGCCCAAAAACAACAAAGTATGCGAGTCAGCCTTAAAAAAAGAGCGAGATACCTATGTCGGTAATCTCGCTCCTTTTATTTTGTGAGTTTACTTTCTTGTTTAGATGCTTCGCTAGTTGATCTTTCATCAATTCTCTCTTCGATTTTCGCTAATGCTTCAGGATCATTTAATAATTGCTTTTTATTTTCCATCACCAATTCTTCAAATGAAAAGGATTGTCTTCTCATGGTCTTATCCCCCTCTTATGTTCTATATGACTTTCTATAACTAGTATATCAGTTATTATATTAAATATAATATAGAATTGTTACAATCTTTCGAAAAAAAGAAAATTGTTAGAGTTTGTCGAATGACCTAATTTCAACTTAACATAACGAGGGTTATTAACATATTAATAGTGGTTATACACAGGTATCACAAAGTTATGCACAGTTCTGTTGATAAGTATGTGTATAACTTCATTGAAGTGTAAATATTTCAAACAATTAAAAAAGTGGTTTACAATAGTCTGAATTATTGTTAGAATATTTTTAACGTTAAAAAAGCGTTTTTTATTTATAACGAAAGTGAGCGACTGCTCAATCAC
Organism: Halalkalibacter sp. HAAS-P014; assembly: GCF_056619965.1. Taxonomy (NCBI): domain Bacteria; kingdom Bacillati; phylum Bacillota; class Bacilli; order Caryophanales; family Bacillaceae; genus Halalkalibacter; species Halalkalibacter sp. HAAS-P014. Next base: position 185,467 of record NZ_JBWQTV010000021.1, read on the forward strand.
TTATCAAAGAATAGAATAGATTAAAAGGAGAGAGTTATCATGACAGTTTCAGAAAAGAAAATGATTGAAGAGATGCAAAAGAAGTTGGATCGATTGGCTAGTGAATTAGATGAACTTAAGAAAGCAAGTCATGATGGCTTTGAGAAACTAGATACAGATGACTTTTTAACACAAGCGTATAACTAGCGCGTGTAAGAGAGAAAACATATAGTATTGTTGAGATTTATTGAGTGAATCTTTCGGAAAATAGATTCGCTCTTTTTTGCTTTCTCATTTATTAAGTGTAAAATATTGTATGCGTGGACGTGAGAAAACGTCCCTAATGAATTAAAAAGGAGGGTACATATGTGAGCTCAGAGGAAATTCATCAATTGACAATTCCAACACCATTTCTTGTAGGCCCTGTGCACGTTTATTTAATATGTGGGGAAACGTTAACTCTTTTGGATACAGGACCTCATACCGAAGAAGGAAGAAAGTCACTTGAACGTCAAATAAATCAACTCGGATTCTCTACAATGGATATAGAACAAGTGATTTTATCGCATCATCACCCTGATCATACTGGACTTACTCATTTATTTTCTCATGCTAAAATAATCGGTCATCGATACTTACAACCATGGATAACAAAAGATATGTCATTCTTAGAAAAAAGCAAGTATTATCTTAATGACTTATACAGAGTTAATGGTCTTCCAGTTGAGTTAATGAAGCAGATTATGATGGCCAATCAAAGCTATATGAACACCCTTGAACCGGTCGAATTAGATATTTTTGTACAGGATGGTGATATTGTACCTGGCCTTTCAGGTTGGAGGGTTGTCGAGGTTCCTGGGCATGCCCAAAATCAGATTATGATTGTTCGTGAACATGATCGGGTAGCAATTGGAGCAGACGTTTTGTTAGCAAAGATCTCATCGAATGCAATTATTGAAGCTCCTATGGAGGGGGAAGAACGTCCAAAAACATTGTTGCAATATCGTCAAACGTTACAAAGAGTTAAAGATTTACACTTATCTTTAATCATGCCAGGGCATGGAGGGATGGTGGAAGAAGTTTGTAAGCTGGTTGACGAAAGGTTGCAAGAGCAGTGGAATCGGGCTATGTCTATAAAAGAGATTATTTCCAACAGGAAAATGACTGTACACGATATTAGCTTTGCATTATTTAAACAAAAGCACCTGCAGCAACCAGATTTAACATTTTCAGAGACGCTTGGTCATTTAGATTTGTTGGTCGAGTCAGGAGAAATTACTGTAAAGATGGACGGTCATTATTATTTTTATCAAAATGAGTGAAATCCAACTGTAAAAGTTATATCCTATTCTTTCCTTTTCCTTACCTTTATTGATAAAATAACTGTTAAGACCGATATAAGGAGGGGCAATAATGGAGAATAAAAACAATTCATTAAAACTGATCTGGATCTTTGGCGTAATTTTTATCTCAATCGTTTTACTTAAGAAAGAGTGGAGAACGAAGATGTTGGCCGAGCTGAAGGAACTAAGAGAGGGAACAAATAACGCTGTACAGTTTATTCGAGAAAATAGAGAACAAATTGTAGACCAAGTTAGAAGTACGGCTAGTGAAGTTTCAACAGTAGTAAGAGATATTTCAAAGGATGTTAAGATCATTGGAGAAACAGCCTCACACTTGAAGGAAAGCTCTGAGGAGATTGTAAAAGCAACGAGAGAAGCAGCTGAAGATTTTAAAGGGTTAAAGAAATAGTTTACATACAATGATGAGAGGTGGTCACCTCTCATCATTTTTATGGTTCTAGTGCGTTTTGTGGAAGGATACGAATAGAAAAATGACAAGTAACATTGAACCGATAATGACAAAGAAGCTAACTCCTTCGATCGTTTGAATAAATAGCCCACCTAAGTAAGGACCTAAAAGGCTGCCGAAGCTAAAAGCGATGCCACATAGAAGGTTACCTGTTGGAAGAAGTGATTTCGGTGTTAAGTCGGTCATGAAGCTAATGCCAAGGGAAAAAGTAGATCCAACTAACATGCCTGAAATAAATAATAAACTACTTAAACCAATGAATGATTGTTCGAGAAAACTTGCTAAGAAAAACATAAAGCTTCCTGAAAGCAAAATAAAAGATAATATTTTCTTCCTGCCGTATTTGTCGCTTAATATCCCAAGTGGAAGTTGAAAAACAATCCCTCCAATTGCAAAAGATACTAAGAGAATGGATACGCTCGGAATATCGTAACCGATACGCAAAGCATAAATAGGAAAACTGCCATTTAAAGAAGCTTCTAAAAAGCCGTAGCCTAAAGCAGGTAATAAAGCTACCCATGAATAGCGTAAGGCTTTTTTGAAACGACTAGCTGTATCCCTGAAAGAGCTAAGTTCAATTGATTGCTCTGGGAAGTCATTTTCAAGAAAAAACAAAAATACCCAAGCAAGTAAACAAAGTAGAGCAGAGATGATAAAAGGTAGAGCTTCATTAATGGAGATTAGTGGAGTCATCAGTGGCCCAACAGCAAAGCCCACACCAAAGAAAAGGCCATAAATGCTAATATTACGACCTCGTCGTTCTATTGGAGATGTTGAAGTGATCCACGTTTGTGTACCGAAATGTAAGGCATTATCGCCAATTCCTATACATAATCTTAAGAAGAACCAGAACCAAAATGACTTCCATACAGGAAATAAAAGCAAAGCGATAATGACAATGAGACCACCCGTAATAATCATAGGTTTATAACCGAATTTTCTTAAAGGTGGTTCCATAAAAGGAGAGATTAAAAGAATACCTATATAGAGAGCTGTGGCGTTAAGGCCATTTAATGTTGCAGAAATTCCATCTTGTTCGAAAATAACCGAAATAAGTGGGAGAAGCATCCCTTGGCTAAATCCACTTAATGCCACAATACTTACTAAAATCCAAAAGTGAAAATGGTTCATAGAAAACCCCTTACTTTCTTTACCAGTCTGGTTTATTGTAGCTTTTTCTTATTAAAATGACTATATGTAATGTTGTTTAAAACATGACGTTCGGATGAGAGACTGATACAATAATAAGGCGTGTACAAAGAGGAGGCGATTAATGATGGAATTTATAATGAAGGAAAATAGTTTCGTTTCAGAAATTGAATTTGGACAATTAGAAATATCGGGAAATGAGGAATTTGGATTTCGTCCTTATCAACTTCTTGTGTCCTCAGTAGCTGTATGCAGTGGAGGAGTTCTCAGGAAGATATTAGAAAAGAAGCGAATGGCTTATGAAGATATCCAAATAAAAGCAAATGTAACAAGAAGTGAAACGGGAGCAAATGAAATTACCGAAATCCATCTGCATTTCACTTTAGTGGGAGTCAATGCTACTAATGAAAAGTTGGATAAGATCTTTGAGCTTACGAGAAAAAATTGTTCTATGTATCAATCAGTGAAGGATTCAATTCGAATTACAGAGACATTTGAATGTAAAAACACTCAATAATATTCTGATTTATGAAAAAAAGCATAAAGCCAAGAAGGGGGTTGTCTCGAGAATTTCTATTTTAGAAACGCAATATGATACTACTTGCGTTTTAACGAGACAATTTCCTTCTTTCCTTGTTTAATAAAGAAGGGGATACATATGCCGCAATCAAAGCAAATTGATTTCACGAGTGGCCATATAACGAAAAATATGATTTTATTTTCATGGCCAATTTTTCTTACTAACTTACTTCAAGCCTCTTATCAATTTATCGATTCTTTATGGGTCGGAAATCTTTTAGGACCAAGTGCTCTAGGGGCAATTACGATTTCGGCAACGGTTGTTTTCACAACACTTTCATTTATAATAGGACTAAATGGAGCGACTTTAACAGTTATAAGTCAAAGGCGTGGGGCAAATGATGAACAAGGGTTAAAAGACTCCCTAAATGCGTTTGTATTTGTATTAGGTGCATTAGCTATTTTACTCGGTTTAATCGGCTTTTTTTTCTCGGGGACGATATTGCGAGTTATGGGAACTCCGGATGAGATTTTACCAATGGCTCAATCGTATTTGCAAATTAACTTTATTGGGATTTTGTTCTTATTTGGTTATAATTTTATTGGTACGGTTTTAAGAGCATTGGGAGATAGCAAGACGCCGATCCGGTTTATTTTGCTTGCTGTTATGCTAAATGTAGTGCTAGACCCGTTATTTATTCATGTCTTTCAATTAGGGATTAATGGAGCTGCTTATGCAACCATTGTTTCCCAAGGAACAGCCTTTGTCTATGGATTATGGTATTCTATTAAGAAAGCCAATGTTCCGTTTCAAATACCGAAGCTACCTGAAAAAAGGTACTTCTTAGTATTGTTTAGAATGGGACTGCCAGCAGGCTTATCCATGATGGTAATATCCGGAGGGGTGTTGGCGATCATGACCGTTGTTACTGGATTTGGTGAAGAAGTTGTTGCTGGATTTGGAGCCGCACAAAGACTGGATAGCCTGATTATGTTGCCTGCGCTTACTTTAGGTTCTGCTGTGAACAGTATGGCAGGTCAAAATATCGGAGCGAATCTTTGGGATCGAGTTAATGCGATTGCCAAAAAGGCTTTATTGCTAATTACTATCGTATCACTAACAATTAGTACGATTATCTTTTTGGGTGCTGAATTTTTTATAAGAATGTTTGTAAAAGATGAGGCAACGATACAATTTGGGGCAATGTATATAAAGACAATTGCATTTTTCTACCCATTTTTGGGAATTAATTTTGTATTGAATGGAATAGCTCGGGCAGCTGGAGCAATGTTTCCCATTTTAATCTTAAATGTTATTTCATTTTGGATTTTACGCTATCCTTTAACAGTAATGTTCTCTGCATGGATTGGGGAGAGGGGAATTGCTCTGGGAATCGGTGTGAGTTTTATCATCAGCAGTCTCATTGCGGTTGGTTACTATTTCCTCGGAAATTGGCGGAAAATAGGCGTGGAAATTGGAGAAAAAACAGAGAACAAAGAAAAGGGACAAGAATGAAGAATTGAGGGTTATGTATGAAATCTTTTTTAATTAGAGCATTAAGTTATACGGGTGGTCTAATTATTGTATCTTTTGGTATTACTTTAACGATCGTTGCTGGGCTGGGAGCAGGAGCTTGGGATGCTTTGAATGTGGGCTTGGCGATTCAAACGCGTTTTTCCGTAGGGAATTGGGTCATATTTGTGGGTATTGCTTTAATAATCATTAATTCGCTTCTCACAAGGTCTCGACCGGTAATTGTTTCGTTAATCACGATAGTTATAGTTGGATTCTTTATTGATTTTTGGTTGCTTGTCGTATTTCCAAATGTTTTATTTGGTGATTTGGTTTTACAGATGGTGACGTTGCTATTAGGGATTGTGATATTAGCTTTTGGTGCATCAATCTATATGCAAGCTAAATTTGCGTTAATCCCAATAGATGGACTTATGTTTGCATTAAGAGATGTACTTGGTGTAAATTTAATGGTCGCAAAGACAATTGGTGAGGTAACAGCTTTAGTCTTTGCTTGGTTAGTGGGAGGGCCAATTGGAATCGGAACGCTTTTGGTAACATTCTTAATAGGACCTCTTATCCAATTCTTTTTTCCAAGAGTTGAAAAAAGAATTAATTGGGAAATGGCTAAATAAGTCAAAGGTCAGATGTCCAGCTCAAAAAGCACTGAAAAAGGGAAATACCCTTTTTCAGTGCTTTTCTAGTTCATGCTTCATTTTCTTTGAAGGAACTATGCTGTTTGCCCTTTTTTTAGTTTAATCCTGAATTTTTCGCATGCTGGTTTGTTGCTAGAACAGCTTTCTTAATAGTGGTGAAAAACTCATCATTCTCAAGTGACGCAATACCCTCAGCTGTTGAGCCTCCTGGTGATGTTACTTGTGCTCGTAACATCTTAGGATCTCGATGTTTCTCGAGCATAGCAGCACTTCCAATTACCATTTCAAGAACAAGTTTCCTTGCTTGGTCTGACGTGATTCCATAAGAGGTAGCGGCTTGTTCAAGAGCCTCGATAAAGTAATACAGAAAGGCAGGGGCACTTCCAGTGATCGCCGTTAGGTCGTGAACTTGTTGTTCGTCGAGTTCTTCTGAAGGTCCAATGGAAGAGACGATCTTCTCGAATAATGTTTTGTGCTTTTGCTGAACATGCTTGCCGAGTGCATAAATGGACATCGACTTTCCAACATCAGCAGAAGTGTTTGGCATCAGCCAAGCGACTGGAGTTAAGTTTGGTAAGGCTGCCTCTAGAGTTGAAGGGCCAATGCCAGCTGCTACGGTTACGACAAACTGTTCTTTATGTAAAAGTGGGTGTAATGTCGCAAGAACCTCTGGATGTTCATTAGGTGGACAAGCTAACAAAATAACATCGGCTTCTTTTACTGATTTCGTCCAGTCTTGCGTAATTTCGATTGAATATGTCTCTTTCAAATAGGCAAGTCGTTCTAAATTTTTCTGATTAGCTGCCGTAATGGACACATCAGTATTCTTGTGAAGAATTCCTGAAATGATTGCCTCAGCCATTCTTCCAGCTCCGATAAAAAGAATATGTACAGGTTCCATCTTATTCCTCCTTACGATATTCCTCTAAAACGATCCATAAGTAATTTAAACATTTCGTGTAAATTAGTAATGAACGAACGTTTTTGAAGAATCTCTTTAACGTTACCAAAAAATGAAAGCTTTCGGTAGTGAAGGATAATATTTTTTCAAGTGCTTACACTATGGTAAAACAATGTCCCTAAAAGAAATGAGGAGGTTTTAAGATGAAGCGGGTGATTATAACATTAATCGCAGTGCTGTTATTAGCAACGACTGTACAAGTATTTGCAGAAGATGAAGGGAAAAAAGGTAAGGAAAAGGATTTTAAAATCCCTGATTCTGTTGTCAAAATCGCTAAAGAAAATACGTACACAAACCCAACTCAAGATTTGCCGTACTTACAGCCGAGTGAGTTAGCCAAAGAATTATTAGCTTCAACCGATGTACCAATTGAAAATCCTGATTTGATTCGTATTTTAAATGAATCAACAATTAATGATTCAAAATTAGCTTTAGGATTTCGTGCTTCCATTTACCTTGGAGAGTGGCCTTTAGCCTATCAGTCAGAAGGTACTGAAGTGAATTGGGAGTATCAAAAAGTAAATACAAATTATTCAGATAACCGTGGAGGTCGCTCACCACAGAAGCTCACGTATAATCAAGAACAGCAAAAGAAGGTTAGTGGTGGACTAACTGCAAAAATTCCTAATAGTGAAGCTGTTAAAAAAATGATGATGATTAAAGCGACTGAGCATACGGATTTGCCGTTAGCGTTTGAGACGGTGATTGGACAAGGCACAAAAAAGAATAACACTTATAACATTGCACCAAAGCAAGTAGGGTACTTGCATAGCTTTGTGCCAGCTGCAAATGAAAAAGGGAAGGTAACTTACGGAGAAGTTTATTTGACATTTAAAGGTGGCAAGCGTAAGTTGGAAATCAAGAATGTTACACAACAAGGGATAGGAGCATGGATTCCTGTTCAAGATCACCTTAAGTTTGCCTTTGTCGCTTCCAATCAACCTAAGTAGTTAAGAAAAGTGCTGTCTCACAATCACGTACCTGAATGTGAGACAGCACTTTTGTGCTTAAATATTTGATTTTCGTTTCGTAAAGTCAACATTTTGATAATAGGCATCCTTAACCAGAACATTAGGTCCCAAACACCGAACAGATGGACAGTGACAATTAAGCGATTTTGCTAGGTCTGAATGTTTCCATGTGAAATAAGCATCAGGTAAAGATGTTGTTTGAATATTCCCTAATGCGGGGGCATCTCCAAAATCAGTCACAATGATATCCCCATCAAAAATATTAACATTTAACCTAGAGCGCCCGTCCGGGTCGTTACGAACCGTTACATTCTCACTTGAATATAAGCGCTTTTGTAAAAGCAAATCTTCTTCATTATCACTACAAGGGTAAAATGGCAAAGTGCCAAACAGCATCCAAGTATTAGGGTCTTTTGTATCTAATAGACGATGAATTCCAGAACGTATTTCATCAAGGGAGGCTACCTCTAACGCGCTTGCAAAATCGCTAGGGTACATAGGGTGCACTTCATGACGCTGGCAGCCCATCTCGACAATCTGTTCGTGTATCCTTTCAAGGTTTGGTAGCGTTCGTTTATTGATCATTGTTTCTGCCGAGACAATAACACCTTGGCTTGTAAGAGCCTTTGCGTTTTCTACCATACGATTAAAAAGCTTTGCTCGCTGTTCAAAGCTAGGTTTACGGTCCATTACGGCAAAACCGATTTCAGCAAAGTCATCAACGCTTCCGTAATTATGTGATATATGCAAAACATCCAAATAAGGGGTGATTTTCTCATATCGCTTCAAATCAAGTGTCAGGTTGGAATTGATTTGAGTGCGAACACCTCGATTATGGGCATACTGCAAAAGAGGTACAACATAGTTATCGACTGATTGCATCGATAGCATTGGTTCGCCACCGGTTATACTAAAGGCACGCAGTGTTGGAATTTCGTCGAGTCTTTTGATAAGTAATTCCAATGGTAGTGGTTCTGGGTCTTTCGGTTTCAGGGTATATCCAACAGCGCAATGTTCACAACGCATATTACATAGTGCGGTTGTCGTAAATTCTATATTGGTTAATGTTAATTCTCCAAACTCTTCTATATCTTTGTATGCTTCCCAAGGATCATTACTTGGAGTTAATTTTGGAAAAATATCAATCACAAAGGTCGTGCTCCTTTATTTTCATACTTCTTTCATCATAACGTAAAAGCCGGTGTTTCAAAAGAGGCGTTTCGATCTTTTAGGGCTCAATTGTGATGAAAGAAAGAATCTGTTACACTTTAGTGGGTTTAGCAAAAAGGTAACTTTAGTCCGTATAGTAATGAGAGTAAATATTGAATGGTATTTTTAAAGGAGCGAAAAAAGGTGAATAAACCACTATATAATAAAAAAGAACAAATGAATGAACTACACAACAGTCTTGATCAGGTGATGTCAACACTCGAGTCGATGAAACCTGAAGAAGCTGATGTTGAAGACATAGATCGTCTACTATCGATGTTAGATGAGATCGAGGTAAAGTGTAAACAGTACCGTCATGACTGGTCAGAATAAGGAGTATTAGGAATGAACTTATATTTAATCCGGCACGGAGAATCAGAAGGGAATCTAATGGGGAAGATTCAAGGCTGTATGGATTATCCTTTATCTGATTTAGGGAAGCACCAAGTAGAATTAGTTGCAGATTATATGAAGAACTTGCCACTCAACTATCTATATAGTAGTGATTTGACGCGCGCCTATGATACAGCCCAGGCGATCGGCAGAAAAACGGGTACTACCGTTCATAAATGGGAAAAGATAAGAGAAATATTTCTGGGACCGCTGCAAGGCTTGTCTCGATCGGAAATTTATGAGAAATATCCAAGCGCTTCGGAAAAGTCTATCTTAACATCAGGGGTTGAAGGTACCGAGTCGATAGAAGAATTAACGAAGCGCTGCCAATTTGTAGCCCAGCAAATGCAGCTAGCCCATAAAGATGACCATGTTGCTATTGTATCTCATGGGGGATTTATTTCTATTTTTCTCATGTACCTTTTAATAGGTGAAAATTGGCATTTATTTCATCGTCCATTTCAAATTGAGAACACAAGTATTACACATATAGAGTGGTCAAAAAAGACTAACAAACCGGTCATTCATTATACAAACAGAACCGCTCACTTAGAATCACTAGCAGAGCTTCATACAAAAAAGAATTTATCGTAAGGCCTAAAACGTTTTTGGGTCTTTTTCTTTTATAAAAATAGATCACTATTTCATGTAATAGTGAACGCGCTTCCAGTTTAGACTTTCGGAATTTTAGGACTAGCATTATAATAGTATATGAGTAGGATATGTTTGTTGGAAAGGGAGATGGATGAAATGAAGAATTTAGAAGAAAGTATGTACCAACTGATTGTTGAAACATCTACGAATCTACCAAATGATGTGCGTCGCGCTATTGCTGAAGCAAAAGTAAAAGAGAATGCGGGTACTCGTGCGGCTTTGTCACTTTCAACGATCTCAGAAAATATTGCAATGGCAGATGACAACGTTTCACCGATCTGTCAAGATACAGGGATGCCAACATTTGAAGTGAAAGTACCAGTTGGTGTGAATCAAATAGAAATGAAAAAAGCTATATATGCTGCTGTGGAAAGAGCGACAAAAGATACAAAGTTGCGTCCGAACTCAGTCGATTCCCTAACAGGAAAGAACTCAGGAGATAACCTGGGTGAAGGGACTCCTGTCATCCATTTTGAACAATGGGAGAAAGATGTTATTGATGTCCGCTTAATTTTAAAAGGTGGTGGCTGTGAGAATAAAAATATTCAATACAGTTTACCGGCAGAATTAGAAGGTTTAGGACGTGCTGGGCGTGATTTAGATGGAATTCGCAAATGTATCATGCATTCTGTGTATCAAGCTCAAGGACAAGGCTGTAGTGCTGGCTTTATCGGTGTTGGTATTGGAGGAGATCGCACAACAAGCTATTCGTTAGCAAAAGAGCAGCTTTTCCGTACAGTGGATGATGTAAATGAAAATGAAGAGCTTAAGAAACTTGAAGACTATGTGCTTGAAAATGCAAATAAGCTAGGAATCGGAACGATGGGATTCGGTGGAGAAGCGACTTTATTAGGTTGTAAAATCGGAGCTATGAACCGTTTGCCTGCTAGCTTCTTTGTTTCTGTGGCATATAACTGCTGGGCGTATAGACGTTTAGGTGTAGTACTTGACCAAGAAACAGGAGATATTCAAGAATGGCTCTATAAAGATGGAGAAAAGATAGATCTCAATGAAATTGGCAAAGAAGTCGCGGCTGCTCAAGAAGAAGATGGTGTACGTGAAGTTGTTCTAGAAGCACCGATAACTGAAGAGCAAATTCGTGAACTGAAAGTAGGAGATGTCGTCATTATTAACGGTATGATGCATACTGGTCGTGACGCAATTCACCACCATTTAATGGATCATGAAGCTCCAATTGACTTAAATGGCCAAGTTATCTATCACTGTGGTCCAGTTATGATGAAGGACGATCAAGGCGAATGGCATGTAAAGGCTGCTGGTCCGACAACAAGTATTCGTGAAGAGCCTTATCAAGGTGATATCATGAAGAAGTTCGGTATCCGTGCTGTTATCGGTAAAGGTGGAATGGGTCCAAAAACGCTTAAAGCTCTAGAAGAGCATGGTGGTGTATACCTAAATGCCATTGGTGGTGCAGCTCAATATTATGCAGACTGTATTAAGAAAGTAAAAGGTGTCGATTTAATGGAGTTTGGAATTCCTGAAGCAATGTGGCATCTTGAAGTAGAAGGATTTGCTGCAATTGTTACAATGGACTCTCATGGCAACAGCTTGCATGCAGATGTTGATAAATCCTCACTTGAAAAGTTAGCTCAATTCAAAGAGCCAGTATTTAAATAAATAATAACTGTTTAGAAGAGGCCCTTTTATATGGGCTTCTTCTTTTTTTTTGCATTTTCTACCAACACTCATTGCATACATAAACGTTTTTTTCGGTGATAAACTAACAAAAAAATGAGGGAGATTGATGCAAATGATAAAGAAGACAACGGTCGTAATGACACTCATTTTTGCCCTGTTAGTGGGGAGTAGTGTTTCTCTGGCTGCTGCTTATAGCAATACTACACATAACTGGAGTTATAAGCCAGAGAAAGACAATAAGCCGGTCACGACAGAACCTTTATATTTGGAATTACTTGAGAAAACAAATGGGTTCTTTATCGGAGATACAACAAAAAAAGAGTTATATTTAACATTTGATAATGGGTATGAAAATGGTTATACCGAAAAAGTTCTAGATGTGTTGAAAGAAAAAGAAGTACCGGCGGCATTTTTTGTGACAGGTCATTATTTAAATGATGCCGAGGATTTAGTAAAACGTATGGTTGAGGAAGGCCACATTGTTGGAAACCACTCGTGGCACCATCCAAGTTTGCCGGAAGTAGGAGATGGCCGTCTAACAAACGAGTTAAATAAAGTTAGGGATAAATTCACAGAAATGACTGGCGTCAAAGAAATGAAATATCTTCGCCCACCAAGAGGGCAATTCAGTGAGCGCTCTTTAGTTCTTTCCGAAAAGCTTGGCTATACGAATGTGTTTTGGTCTATGGCATATAAAGATTGGGAAGTAGACAACCAAAAGGGTGGAGATTATGCTTATGAACAAATAATAAAGCGAATCCACCCAGGTGCGATCATGTTAATTCATTCCGTATCAAGTGATAACGCTGAGGCTTTACCTCGAGTCATTGATGATGCAAGGAAACAAGGTTATGAATTTAAAAGCCTTGATGATTTATTATTTAAAAAGCAAACGGAAGAGTTGCCATTTCCTTAAGTACGACAAAAAAAGGACCAGTCATTGCAGTAATGACTGATCCTTCCCTTTAGTTTGCAAAGCTTTCTTGACCGATTGCTGAAGCAATCGTTTCTAGTGTACTAACATCTGTTACATCAAATGCAATGGGCTGACGGCTACGCACGACCATCATCCCAATTTCCTCTTCACTTGAATTGGTTATTGGGAATTTTAATTCTCCATTACACTCCCATTTTAGGTCATCTTCAAAGGATGAAGCAGCAACCAATTTGTGATCTAGGTTCTCATATAAATAGATGCCGACCCAATCAATATAAAGTACTTGTTCTACAAGACTTTCAACAGTTTTATTAAAAATTGATTGTAGGCTTTCTCGCTTATAAACATGAGCCATAATTTGTAATGATGCTACATCTGTAGGTATAGACAAAATAATCTCTCCTCTTCATACTCTTCTGATCCTATTTTAGCAGATGTAATGAGATTTTCGGTCTAGTAAGTTTAGGAAGAAATGTGGGATCATGCTATAATAGGGGCGCAGAAAAGGACGGAGTTGAACGTGATGAAACAAAAACGAGTAGAGCAATCAGTTACGATGAATAAAGGGCAACAATTTCCCCTTACGATAAAGAGACTAGGCATTAACGGTGAAGGAGTAGGCTATTTTAAAAGGCAAGTTGTCTTTGTCCCAGGTGCTCTTCCAAATGAAGAAGTGGTTGCAGAAGTGACAAAAGTAAATCCCAGGTTTGCTGAGGCGAAAGTGGTGAAAATCAGAAAGGCCTCCAAAGAAAGGGTTGAACCACTATGTCCTGTATACGATGAATGTGGAGGCTGTCAGCTGCAGCATATGGATTATCAAGCAACTCTTAGAGAAAAGCGCGATATCGTAAGGCAGGCCTTTGAACGACATACAAAGTTGGATGTGAAGCAATTACGAATTCATGAAACAATTGGGATGGAAAACCCATGGGATTACCGTAATAAAAGTCAACTTCAATTAGGTAAAAGAGGAGAAGAGGTTATTGCAGGTCTTTATGCAATGAACTCACATAAGTTAATTGACCTCTCGGAGTGTAAGGTACAACATCAAGCAACAAATAAAGTAACGAAAATAGTCAAACAGATCTTACAAGACTTGAATATATCTATTTACAATGAGCGTAAACATAAAGGTGATGTTCGAACAATTGTGACACGCGTCGGGTTTGCAACCGGACAAGTGCAAGTGGTTCTCGTCACAAAGGATGAAACACTTCCACGTAAAGGTGCGATTGTAGCAGAAATTAAAAAAAGGCTACCAGAAGTAACATCAATTATTCAAAACGTAAATGGCCAAAAAACATCGATTATATTTGGTGAAAAAACAGTTCATTTAAGTGGAGAGGAAGTCATTGAAGAAAAATTAGGGGACTTATCTTTTTCCTTATCTGCTCGTGCCTTTTTTCAACTGAACCCGACTCAAACCGTTAAGCTTTATAATGTTGTAAAAAGAGCAGCGAAGTTAACGGGACAGGAAAGAGTAGTGGATGCTTATTGTGGAGTTGGAACAATTGGCTTATGGCTTGCTAGTGATGCCAGTGAAGTTCGAGGGATGGATGTGATTGAAGCTTCGATTGAAGATGCCAGGGAGAATGCGAAAAGTCACGGGTATCATCATGTGAAATATGAAGTAGGCAAAGCAGAAAAGTTGTTGCCGCGTTGGCAAAAGGAAGGGTGGAAACCAGACGTTGTTGTTGTTGACCCACCACGAACAGGTTGCGATGAGAAACTGCTTCAAACCATTATTGAGGTGAAGCCAAAAAGAATGGTCTATGTTTCGTGTAATCCTTCTACGTTAGCTAAAGATGTTGACCGGTTAAGTAAAAAGGGCTACATGGTAAAATCAATCCAGCCAGTAGATATGTTTCCTTGGACTGCTCAGGTTGAAAGTGTAACGGAGCTAGTGAGAAAAAAATGATTGAACAGTCAATAGAAGAAATAAGGTTAGAGAGCAAACCTTTCGGTGAATCTTCGCGACATATCGATGTTTATAAACAATTTTATGATTTATCATATCGAGACTGTGTGCATCGATACGGTTATACGAAAGTACATGGGTATCAATTATTTGTTCAGCAGTTTAAGCCAAAAGTGAAAATTGGAACGGTGTTGTTACTTCATGGTTATTTGGACCATGCAGGGTCATTAAGTTATACAATTAGAAAGCTGCTTCAACATCAGTATGAAGTCATTTGTTACGACTTACCAGGACATGGTCTCTCTAGTGGGGAACGTATGACAATTAATCGTTTTGAAGACTATTTTGAAACATTTAGAGCGATTTATAATGAACATGTGTTACCAGAGACGAAAGAGCCTTGTCTTGTTGCACACAGTACTGGTGGAATGATAGGTCTTGAATCTCTAACTAAACATAGAAACCTTTTTAAGAAAGTGGTGTTAGTCGCTCCGTTATTTCGTCCTCACTTATGGAGAACCTCTAAATTCGGACTGAAGCTAACAAGACCATTTATAAAAAAAATCAAAAGGGTTTTCTCGCAAAATTCTTCCGATCAAAAGTACTTATCCTTTACTAAACAGGATCCATTACAAGAAAAGTTCTTACCGATAAGTTGGTTGGGGGCACTCGATGATTGGCTCTATCATGCAAAGGAAGTAAAACGAAAAGACATCACGTTTTTGATGATCCAAGGGAGCAAAGATAAAACGGTTGATTCAAGGTTTGGATTAAGAAAAGCCTCAGAATTGTTCCCAAATAGTACTATTGTCTTAATGGATAATGGCGATCACCAACTTTTAAATGAAGAGCGAGTGATTAGAGAACAAACAATGTCTCTTCTATTGAAGTATTTAGCAGATAATAAGGACGAGGTGCCCAAAAAGGTATGACTTTCACTTTTTCGGACACCTCTGTTTTGGATACCTAGTCTCTAGTGGATTGCATATTTAGTCTTTCTGCTTGGCGATAGGCATCTATCATGCCCCAAACCCACATAATGGGGTAAGTAAAGAATCCGATAATGATGATCATTAGAAGTGCGTTAATAAACTGAATTATCATAAATGCAATCCCTTTACCGATTTCACCATTGTAGATTTGCCCAAGACCACACCAAAGGGCACTCAAAACAGCTGCTAAACCAGGGCTTTTAAGAGGGTGGTTAGACATGGTTTTTCACCTCCTTAGTTGCTCTTTTAGACTATTAGTGAATTTCAAAATAAATGACTTTCTTTTAAAAAAAGTATGAAGATAATGAGGAGAGAGAAGATGCAACGTGTCGAATTAGCAAAAGATTTAAGTTTTTCTAGGCTTATTTATGGGTTATGGCGCTTACATAAATGGAACGAATCAAAACAGGAAACGCTAAAACGAATTCACTTTGTTTTAGAACAGGGCATTACCACTTTTGATCATGCTGACATTTATGGAAGCTATACGTGCGAGAAGTTATTTGGAGATGCGTTAGCATTGGAGCCATCGCTAAGAGAGAAAATTGAAATTGTGACAAAGTGCGGGATTGTTTTGCCATCGTCTAATCGACCACATCATCAATCTCATCATTACAACACAACGAAACCACATATTATTGAATCTGTTGAGAATTCATTAAGAAGCCTACAAACGGATTATATTGACGTATTATTAATCCATCGACCGGATCCGATGATGAATCCAGAAGAGGTTGCTGAAGCCTTTACGTTATTAAAAAAGCAAGGAAAAGTAAGGCATTTTGGTGTATCCAACTTTAAACATCACCAATATACAATGTTGCAGTCGTACTTGGATGAAAAGCTTATCACAAATCAGCTAGAATTATCACCCTATCAATTAGAAAATATTGAGGATGGCACATTAAACTTTTGCCTAGAGCATAAAATTTCACCGATGGCCTGGTCACCATTAGCAGGAGGGGCATTGTTTCATTTGGAAACTGACAAAAGCATCCGATTACAAAGAACTCTAGAAAAAATAAAAGAACAAGTAGGAGCAGAAATGATCGACGAGATTGTTTATGCTTGGTTACTAGCACATCCTGCAAACATAATGCCGATAATCGGTTCTGGTAAACGAGAACGAATCGAATTAGCAAGGAAAGGTCTAGATTACCAGTTGACGCTCGATCAATGGTTTGAGATTTACCAGAGTTCCCTTGGACATAAAATACCATAGTTTTTGTAGGGAGTTGGTAGTAAGGAACTCGACAAAGTGTGATGAAGTTAACATCCAATACTAAAAGGTAGAAGGATTTCCTTAGATTTTGTCGAAAAGTGTAACATACATAAGATGTCAAGTTGATCAGTGAGGAGGGGGGAAAACATGAACCTTTATAAAGCGCACATTGTTCATCCACATACTCATGTCCCACTAATTGTTTACTTTAATCAAAGTAATGGGCATGTAACGTTTGAAAAAGATAAAGAAGTAATTGAAATATTAATGAATCTGCAAGAGGACTTAGCTCAAGATAAAAAATTCCTTCAAGATATAAGCCGTACCTCGAACCTTTGTGAAACACAATATCCTGTCACGTCTTTTGATGAAGTATATGAATTCCTTGAAAAGCTTGGTGTTGAAAAAGAGCGCATATCATTTCAACAGCTTTATGTACATTAATGAAGGAAGGGGAGGAGAGTTTATGAAAGTTGTTGTTACTCGGAAACTTCCTAGCGAAATCATTAATCATTTACAAGAAAAATTTGATGTGATCATGTGGGAAGAAGAAAATATACCAATGCCACGCAAGCTTTTGCTCGAGGAGATAAAAGATGCCGATGGTTTGTTTACGAATGTAGCAGACCAAATTGATAAAGAAATAATAGATCATGCTAGAAATTTAAAGGTTATAAGTACGATGGCTGTAGGATATGACAATATTGCAGTCAAGGAAGCTAGGAAAAGAGGGATTTTAATTGGCCATACACCTGGTGTACTTACAGAAGCTACAGCTGACCTTACGTTTGCGCTTTTAATGGCAGCAGGTAGACGACTAGTAGAAGGCATGGATGTAATTCGCCAAGATGAGTGGAAGAGCTGGGGACCGTTCTTTTTAACGGGGCAAGAAATCTACGGCAAAACAATTGGCATTATCGGTATGGGCAGAATTGGATTAGGCGTTGCTAAAAGGGCGAAAGGCTTTTCAATGGATGTACTCTATCATAATCGACAAAGCCACCACCTAGCTGAGGAAGAGGTAGGGGCTACCTATTGTGAATTAGATGAGTTACTGGAAAAGTCAGATTATATTGTTTTACTAACTCCTTCGACTAAAGAAACCTTTCAAATGATTGGAAAAAGCCAATTTGAAAAGATGAAGAAAACGGCTGTTTTTATAAATACATCTAGGGGAACAAATGTCGATGAGACTGCCCTTTATGAAGCTCTTGTCTCTGGAGAAATATTTGCAGCTGGTTTAGACGTATTTGAAACGGAGCCGATTACCTCTAAACATAAACTTTTAACCTTACGTAATGTCACGGCCTTACCACACATTGGCAGTGCAGCTGTTGAGACCCGATTAGAGATGGCGAAGTTAGCGTGTGATAATTTAGTAAATGGGTTGGAGGGAAGACCGTTAGTTCATCAGGTGTAGAGAGGGGGTAAAAAAGGTTCTGACTTTTTAGTTTTTAGAAAGCCAGAACCTTTTTTATCATTACATATTGACTTTTGGGAGGGAAATAGTAAAGCAAGTACCTACTTCAAGTTTGCTATCTACTTTTATTTCTCCTCGCATTGCTTTGATAATACTAAATACGACCATTGTTCCTAGACCAGTCCCAGATGTTTTCGTTGAGTAATAAGGTGTCCCTAAACTTTGCACTTGGTCAACATTCATGCCACACCCGGTGTCTTCAATGGAAATCATAACGTTTTCTTCGGTTTCCCAAAGAGTTATGGTTAACGTACCATGGCCGTTCATGGCTTCAATGCCGTTTTTGGCAATATTTATAAAGCATTGATGCAGCTTTTGCTTCTCTCCTGCGACAAAAACATCCTTACTTGTATCCATGATAATATCAATATTACTCATCGTGGCATAGGGAGTAATAATTTTTTTGACATATTCTAATTCCTTATTTAAATCAAGCAGTTCAATATTATCTAATGAAGGCTTTGCAAATGTTAAATAATCAGAAATAATTAATTCAGCTCGCTCTAATTCGTTGAGAGAAAGTCGTATATAAAAATCCTTCTTCTCATCTGCAATATCTTTATCTAGTAGTAGCTGTAGAAAGCCTTTTGTAACAGTAAGTGGATTCCTAACTTCATGAGAAATACTTGCTGCCATTTCACTTACCACTTTAAGCTTTTCCAGTTCTTTTAACTCATTGAGGACATGATTTTCTGCTTTGGCTCTTTCAATAAAGTGAATAAAGATGACCATAACAACAACCTGTGATGCATAAAACAGCGATAATGAGACCCAGCCTGTTATCGATAAATTCACACCAAACAAGTTTGTTGTAATAAGTACGATAATAGCTGATAAAACGTTTGCAATAATTGCATAGATAACTTTAAGTTTAACCTTTGTTGTTTGTTGGAATTTAGGTATTAAATAATAAAGTATTATGTACGATAAGCTATATATAACAATCGTTGAATAAAAACCAGGTCCATGGTCAATTAAGAAACGATACGAAAGCAGTACAACTAGTAAAAACAATCCAACTTTTCGGCCACCATAGAGAGCCCCTATAATAAACGGTATTTGACGGAAATCATACAAAAACCCAGGACTAGGGGAGATAGAAAAGGTAATACAGAGAATGATCGATATCGCTGAAATGACGCCTAATAAAAGTTCATTTGAGAATTTACTAAATTTTCCTTCTATGTATTTGTGGTAAATAAAGAATAAAAGAAATACAAAAGAGAGGTTTAATAAAAAGACTTGAATGTCGAATAGCTCTGGCACAATATTCCCTCTTTTTCTACAAAGTTTTTAGGTTACTTCTACTTCTTTATTACTAGTCTGATTTCCTGCTTTTTCCTTTCGTCTTTTTAGAAGGCTGACTCGCATACTTTGTTGTTTTGGGCTTACGTGTATTCACATGTTCGTTCCATTTCGCTCCAGTCACTCGCACCCGCTAGGAGGTGCCGAGCCTCCTCGGCTGTGTACTGCGCCTGTGGTGTCTCGCCCCTCTCTAAATCCCACAGGAGTCGAGCGACTTCCGCTTCATTTCACTACGAGTAAAAACTTTCTAATAGCAACAATCTTTACGAAATAGCCTTTTAGAATAAATAAGGGATGTGCCAAAGGCACACCCCTTATTTATGATTATTTTGTTGTTTCTTAATCTTCATCAACTGGATAAACACCGTTTTCATCATGAACTTCTAATCCAGAAAGTGGAGGGTTAAATACGCATACCATGCGCATGTCGCCCTTTTCACTTGCACGAAGAAGGTGCTCATCATGTTTGTCCAAAATATAAATTTCATCTTTTTTAATCGGCCAAACTTTTCCGTCTGCTAGTGTTTCTACTTCACCTTCACCTTCAATACAATATACCGATTCAAGGTGATTTTGATACCAAATATGAGTTTCAGTTCCTGCTTTAATGATTGTATCGCAAACAGCATAGCCCATACCGTCTTTTTTCAAAACAAGGCGACGACTATTCCAGTTTCCTCCGTCAACATCATGCTCAGTTCCAATTACATCTGCTAGTTTAACTACTTTCATGTTTATTACCTCCAAGGTTTCCTGTTGTTATATTAAAAAGAGAGGAGGAAGTATCCTCCTCTAGAGAATTCCTATTATGACGTTACTAATTCTTTTGCTCCTAGAACAGCTTTTACACTGTCTTCGATGATTTTGAAGCCTTTTTCTAAACCTTCATCATCGATTGTTAATGGTGGGAATAATTTAAATACTTCATCTTTTGGTCCAGAAGTTTCCATAATAAGACCACGTTCGAATGCTTCAGCAGCAATTTGACCTGATAGTCCTTCAATCTCAGAAGCAATTCCGACCATATAACCACGGCCACGAGCTTCGCCTTCTAATTCAGGGTAATCAGCAACGATTCGTTCTAAGAAAGAGAAGATTTTCTTTGATTTTTCTTCAATATTCTTTTCGAAACGATCATCTTCCCAATATGATAGGGCAGCAGTTGCTGTTACAAAAGCATGGTTGTTTCCACGGAATGTTCCATTATGCTCACCAGGCTCCCAAATATCTAATTCAGGGCGAATGAGTGTGATCGCTAGTGGCAGTCCGTATCCACCAATGGACTTAGACATACAAACGATATCTGGTTTAAGACCTGCTTTTTCAAAACTAAAGAATGTTCCAGTACGACCAACACCTGCTTGAACATCATCGACGATAAGCAGAATGCCCCAACGCTTACAGATTTGTTCTACACGTTGTAACCACTCGAAGCTTGCAGCATTAATACCGCCTTCACCTTGGACTGTCTCGAGGATCATTGCAGCAGGGATTTCAACTCCGCTACCTCCATCCTCTAGGAAACGCTCGAGATACTCCAGAGTGTCGAGGTTGTCGTTAACAAAGTTATCATAAGGCATTGTTACGACATTTTGTAATGGAATTCCAGCACCTTTACGTTTGAAAGCATTACCTGTAACCGAAAGAGCTCCGATTGTCATACCGTGGAAGCCATTCGTGAAACTAATAATATCTGTACGTCCAGTTACTTTACGAGCTAGTTTTAAAGCACTTTCTACTGTATTTGTACCTGTAGGTCCAGGGAACATAACTTTATAATCAAGATTTCTAGGTTTTAAAATCACATCATTAAATGTTGTTAGGAACTCAGCTTTAGGAGCTGTAGCCATATCAAGTGAATGTGTGATGCCGTCACTTAAAATATAGTCAACTAATTTTGATTTCATCTTAGGGTCGTTATGACCATAATTCAATGCACCTGCACCTGAAAAGAAATCAATGTACTCAGTTCCTTTTTCATCCCACATTTTATACCCTTTAGCTTTTGTAAAAACGGTTGGGAAACTACGGCAATAACTACGTACCTCTGATTCTAGCTTTTCAAAAATAGACATATCTGTTTGACTCATCGTTTCTTTCTCCTCCTATTTACCTATACCGGGTAATGTATTATTGTCTTTTCACTTACACTTAGCTTAATCGTGTTACTATTTATTTAAAGGACCGATTCTATAAGTAAGTTCTTCTTCATGCCCTTCTTCAGGGAATAAATCTTCAGAAAAGCATTCGCTTACTTCACAATTGGTGTCATAACTACGAGCTAAGCGATGGAATAGAGCCTGTGATGCTTCGTTTGATGGAGTGATTGTAGCTTCAACGAAGTTTACATCTTTGCAACCTTCGCGTTTCACTAGTTCGTGTAACAATTTCGAAGCCAATCCTTTTCCTCGCTGAGAAGAATGAACGCCGACCTGCCAAACAAATACAACATCTTGTCGTTCTGGTGGAATAAAAGCAGTGACGAATCCAACAACTTTATTGTCTTCCTTCGCAACAACACACGTTTCTGCAAAAAACTCACACATCATAATGTATTTATAAGCAGAGTTCTGATCGAGTGTTGACTCATTTACCAATTCCCACATCGCTGCTCCATCTTCAACAGTAGGTTTTAGAAATTGTACCGAATCTGTTTTTATCGGAGCAGGAGCCATTTGACTTTTAATGTTGGTATCCCCCTTCAACCAAATTTTGTTTACTGTTTAATCATAGACGTAGTCAGAAAAGGACGCAACTTAGCTTAAATGGGATTAATTAGCGTAAGGAACGCTTAGCTGTGATTAAAGTATATAGGAGCAATCATTGCAGAGAATGCTACTGAATGGTTAAGTTTTCTAACTAATTGAAAAAGACAGACTAAAATGGAATGAAGAAAACCCTAATAGAATAGGGGGTCTGACGGATTTGAAAAAAATATGAAAAATTTAAAAAGAACAACAGCCTTTTTTTGAAAAGGTCATTGTTCTTCTTTTTGCGACAGTTTTCCTTATGATTTGCTTCTATTTGCTGCGCGATCAGCTGCTCTAAACTCTGATCCGTAGCGAACCTCTTGAGCCTTACGTAATACCCTGCGTTCTTCCTGTCCACGACGTTTTCTTTCCAAACTGATCACCACTTTCTGTAAAGTTACTATCAGTATGGACTAAATCTTATAAAGTTAATCGGTACTTACGCTTCTTTTCTTTCTATTTCATTTGTTCCTGTTCTCATCATATGAAGATGATATTGATCTTTTTCTATTTGAAAGAGGTGATAAGCATCGTTTTCTTTATTAATTTGTTTATAAAGTTCACTTCTAATTTCATTTGCAAGTGTACTATAAGGCAATTTACTAGCTGCTTTATAGGAACGTAGATTTTCTTTGCGGATTCGCATGAAAACAGTTTGAATATCACAAGAGAAGAAGAGCTCTTCAAAGAATGCATCTTTAGCTGCTTGATTAAAGCCTTTGCCGAAATAAGGTTTTCCAATCCAAGTACCTAAAAAGCCACTTTGGTTTGAAATATCAAATAGGTTAATGGTTCCAATAGGTGCGCCCCATTCATCAATGATTGTGCGAGAGATCAATTCACCACGCTCTTCGGCTTCAATCGTCTGTTTTGTTAAGAAGACAAACTCATCGTATGAATGTGCTTTGTGGCGAACAAAAGGAAATACGGCTGGGTCCACTAATAGTTCAAATAAAGCATGGCAATCAGCAACGTCTCGTTTTTTTAAGATCACAAAAAGCCCTCCTTTTGATGAGGGCAGAGTGGTTCCACCCTCGAATTTAATAATCGTGCATATCAAATTCGGGGTGGGAATCGAACCCACTAGAACCAGCATAGCTGGTGGCGCACCAATTGCCTTCCCAATGCCTATATAATTGTTTATAAAGCCATTTAAGGGATTCTAGCGTGTTTATTTCGTGGTAATTGTATAATACAATCAAAATACGTTAGTTTACTCTTGGATCCTTCTATATATTAAATGTTTTTTTCGAAAAAAGATACCTATTTAATGTAAATTTTTTATGAAAATATCTCCCGAATTTCTATTTAATTTATTAGCTTTTTAATAAGTCTTCTAGGGCCGGTTGTAAAGAGGGGAATAAATATGGATAGTTTTGCGATATAGCTTTTTGAGGGATTACTTTTTGCCCATCTAAAACAAGTGTGCTCATTTCCCCTAATAAGAATTTAAGTGCAAATGATGGTGCATGAAGGTAATATGGTTTAGCTAAGACGTCGGATAGAACTTTACCGAATTCATCCATTTGACAAGGGTGGGGGGCAGTGAGATTGAAAGGTCCTTGTATGGATGAGTGTTCAATAGCGTATATAAACATACGAATGGCATCATCTACATGAATCCAGCTTAACCATTGATTGCCTTTTCCGAGTCGTCCACCTAAAAACAGCTTGTAAGGGAGTATCATTCGTTTTAGAGCGCCTTCATCTCGGTCCAATACAAGCCCTAGGCGACAATAGACAACTCGTACACCATGTAATTTCACTTGTTCAGCTTCTTTCTCCCATTCTGATACAACATGTGAAAGGAAGTTTTCTTCACTTGGTTCTGATTCTTCGGTAAAAGTTGTCGTTAAGGAGTTACCATAATAACCAATAGCTGAGGCATTAACGAGCACACTTGGTTTAGCTGGAAGGTCTTCAATTAATTTAACCAATGACCGAGTGCTTTCAATTCGACTTTGAAGTAATTCTTGTTTGCGTTTTTTGGTCCAACGTGTTGAACCAATCGATTCCCCAGCTAAATTGATAATGGCATCAATTGTATCTAAATGTTGTTCTGGATTTGTATCAGGATGGAGCCATTCAACATAACGCACGTTAGGTTTAGCTGGTTTGTTAGAGATGTCTCTTGTTAAAATGAAAACAGAATGTCCTTGATCAATTAAGAGGTCAGTTAATTTGCTTCCAAGAAATCCTGTTCCACCTGCGATGACAATATTCATAAATTCCTCCTTATTATCATTGTTCTTACATGAGTTTATATAAATAGTGTACGTTTAGTAGTAAAGATTTTGCAAAGAGTAAGAAGTTACAGTGGGGTGATGTAAGTGGCAGTTATAGCTAAGATAGAAATTCAAAAAAGAAACAAAGGTCGTTATAACATTTTCTTAAGTAAGGGGCAGAAAGTACAATATGCTCTTAGTGTGGATGAAGATTTGCTCATTAAGCATAGTTTAACAAAAGGGATGGAAGTAGATGAAGAAACATTAATTCAGTTAATAGATGAAGATGAAAAAAAGAAAGCATACAACCTAGCAATTAATTATCTTTCTTACAGGATGCGCTCTATTCAAGAAATGAGACAGTATCTAGAGAAAAAAGAAAAAGAACCCCAGCATATCAATGCAGTAATACAGCAATTGCTTGAGCAAGGGTTATTGAATGATGAAGAATTTGCGAATGCGTATATTAGATCAAAACAAACAACATTAATGAGAGGACCATTAAAGTTGAAACAAGAACTTAAGCAAAAAGGAGTAGGGGACTCTATTATTGATACGAGCATAAACGCAATGTCTGAGGAGGAGCAAAAGGAGAAGTTGGTCTTATGGTTAGAAAAACAACAAGCTAAGCGCAGTAGTAAATTATCCATTAAGGGTTTTAAAGATAAACTTTTAAATCAGCTATTAACTAAAGGATATTCTCAACATGTAATTTCCGAAGCTTTTTCACTTGTCGATTTTAAAAATGAGGACTCAGAAGAGTGGGAGGCAATCTGTTTCCAAGGAGATAAAATAAGAAGAAAACTCGAGAAAAAATATACAGGTTGGGAGTTTAGACAAAGAGTAAAGCAAAACTTATATCGGAAAGGTTTTTCAATGGATTTAATTGATAAGTATATCGAACAAGGGAATGAGTGATAAAACCTTTTCGTGCCAAGTTGAGCTTGAAAACTTGTAATAATTGTAAGGGGTCACTCTCATACTAACGGTACATTCGTTTTGAAATGAGGAGTGCAGGATGGTAACTTTAATTGCTTTATCACCCATTATCGCCGTTGTCGTTTTTTTAGTAATTTTAAGAATGCCAGCTATGAAAGCAATGCCGATAAGCCTTTTAGTAACGGGAGTGGTTGCTTACTTTTTTTGGGAAGTACCAATCGTGCAACTTGCTGCAGCTTCACTTGAGGGAGTATTAATTGGACTATCTATTATTTATATTGTGTTTGGAGCAATTCTTTTATTAAATACGTTGCAGATTAGTGGAGCAATCGCAACGATTCGCAATAGCTTTCTTGGCATTAGCAATGACCGGCGGGTTCAGATTATCTTAATTTCATGGTTATTTGGTGCCTTTATTGAAGGGGCAGCGGGCTTTGGGACACCGGCTGCTATTACGGCTCCTTTGCTTGTCGCTCTCGGCTTCCCTCCATTAGCCGCTGTCGTGCTAGCGCTCGTTGCTGATAGTAGTCCTGTTTCGTTTGGTGCTGTGGGAACACCGATTATTGTTGGGGTTCACCAAGGGTTGCAAGAAGGAGCTGAACTTGCTCCGGTTGCTTCTCGTTATTTTCAAGAGACCCCTCCGACTGAGTATCTTAGACAGTTGGCTTCTCAAGTTATGCAAATAGACGTTATAGTTGGCACTCTTATGCCACTTATTTTAATCCTTCTATTAACTAGGTTTTTTGGCGAGAACCGTTCTTGGAAAGAAGGATTAGTTATGTGGAAGTTTGCCATTTTTGCTGGTCTCAGCTTTACGGTGCCAGCTTTGATCGTAGCTACACTGATTGGTCCGGAATTCCCATCCATCATTGGCGGCTTAACAGGGTTAGTGATTGTTTTGTTCGCTGTAAAACGAAACTGGTTTTTACCAAGTGAAACGTGGGATTTTGGAGAGCAAAAGACATGGGATCAAGAATGGTTTGGTTCATTAACAGTGAAAAATAGCGAGAAGCAATTCAAGATGCCACTTAGTCTAGCATGGTTACCATACATTTTATTAGGAGTTATTCTAGTTATCACTCGCCTTGAATTTTCACCAGTAAAAGAGTGGATGTTGAGCTTTGTAATTGGTTGGGAAAATATTCTTGGTACAGAAATCAGTGCAAATTTTGAACCTCTTTATTTACCAGGTACTGTGTTTTTGATTGTTGTATTATTAACCTTTTTCTTGCACCGGATGAAGGGTCCATCTCTTGCAAAGGCACTATCAGTTTCAGCTAAAGCTCTAATTGGAACGAGCATAACCTTATTTACAGCTGTGCCAATGGTGCGAATTTTTATTAATTCGGGAGTGAACTACGCGGGACTTGAGAGCATGCCAGTGGAACTTGCTTATCAAGCTTCAGCTAATTTAGGTGGCATTTGGCCGTTTGTTGCCCCTTTTATAGGAGCATTAGGTTCATTTATTTCAGGAAGTGCTACATTCAGTAATATGATGTTCTCGCTTTTTCAATTTAACGTCGCAGATCAAACTGGGCTCGAGCCGATGCTAACTCTTGCGCTTCAGGTATTAGGTTCAAACGCAGGGAATATGATTTGTGTTGTGAATGTTGTGGCAGCAGCTTCTGTAGTAGGGCTTGTAGGAAAAGAAGGAGTTATCATCCGGCTGTTGCTATTGCCAATGCTCTATTATGCAGGATTTGCAGGTATTATCGGCTTTCTCCTTTCCATATGGTAAAAGCTCACTAATATAGAAACGTTAGATCTTTGTCTGCTCTGGATCTTTCCTTTATAATAAAGGAGGATGCAGGAAGGGACTGAAAATGTATGGAACAAGAAAAAAGATTTAGTCAAATGACGGAGTATGAGCTAAGAACAGAAATTGCTCGTTTAAATGAAAAAGCAAAAAAGGCTGAACAGTTAGGGATGTCAAGTGAATTTGCTGTTTATGAGCGTAAAGCGCTTCTAGCAAAGGCTTATCTGCTTAATCCAGACGATTTTAAGCCTGGTAACACATATGATATTGATGGTGGATCTCGCTTTCAAATTTCTTATATGAATGGGTACTTTGCATGGGGATATCGAGATGATCAAACAAGTCTTGAAGCAGTTCCGATCTCTCTGTTTGTAAAAAAGGAAGGAGAAGCTTAGGGCTTCTCCTCCTTTCAAGTAGAAGAGACATTATCTTTGTTCTGCTTTTCTGTGCAGACGAACCTTTATACCTGTTTGGCTCATCTGTGTTTCTCCACCTATTTGTTTTGAGGCGTGCTTTGGATTTGCACGTGGTGAATCAAATGGACTTTTATACTCCTGTCCTGCTTGGAAATTCATACTCCTCTTACCCATAGACGGCACCTCCAGAAAACGTTGGATGTAATTAACTTAATTAATTACTTATGATTAATTGTTCGTATCACCATCAGAATTTCTCATACGCTCTCTAGGTTGCGTATTCATACTTAAATCTGCTCGCTTAGATTCATTGTTATTTCGAATATCCTTTGGTGAATTCCCCTCGAACTTAATATGATTTGGAAAGTCTTTTGCTTTGTTTCGCATCAGTGACCCCCCTTTCCAACGTGTTCAGTCTTATTATGAGACAGATACTGCTTAGTTATTAAACGTAATCTTTGTAAAAGGAGGAAACAGTATGGAAGACAGATTCCAGAGGTTAACAGAACAGTTGCTTTCTGTTAATTCCAATTTAACAACATCACAGGCAAGAACGTGGATTGAAAGTTTATGGGAGGATTTTGAAACGACCCGGGCAAAAGGAGGATGGTCATATAAAGGACAAGATACAACAGAAAGTATTGTATCCAAATGGATCACACAATATGGCCCACACCTCCATAAATACAACTCAAAAAAAGAAAAATTCTCCCACCTCAACAAAGACGATCAAATAAAACACTAGAGAGTTCAATGAAAAAGGTACGATTTTCACCTTTTTCATTGAACTCACAGCCATCAGCGAAGCCGCCGTATCTTTCAAGCTTTTTGAGCGACCTTCTCAAAAAGCGCACGGCGAGAGAAGCGATGGCCCTCATGAATAATCCCGGGTGCCCTTTATCTTACTCAAAAGGTACGATTTTCACCTTTTTCATTGAAATCTAAGCCATGAGCGAAACCGCCGTATCTTTTAAGCTTTTTGAATGAACTTCTCAAAAAGCGCACGGCGAGAGAAGCGATGGCCCTCATGAATAATCCCGGGTGCCCTTTATCTTACTCAAAAGGTCGATTTTTACCTTTTTCATTGAACTCACAGCCATCAGCGAAGTCGCCGTATCTTTCAAGCTTTTTGAGCGACCTTCTCAAAAAGCGCACGGCGAGAGAAGCGATGGCCCTCATGAATAATCCCGGGTGCCCTTTATCTTACTCAAAAGGTACGATTTTCACCTTTTTCATTGAAATCTAAGCCATGAGCGAAACCGCCGTATCTTTTAAGCTTTTTGAATGAACTTCTCAAAAAGCGCACGGCGAGAGAAGCGATGGCCCTCATGAATAATCCCGAATGCCCTTAACTTAAAGGTCTTTTTTCATCTTTTTGCATATACAAAGAAACAGGACTTAGATGGCTGTTCTCCATTGAGTCCTGTTTCGTGTTAGTCTACTGCGACATTTAACTTCTTTTTGAGGGTCTCTTCATTGAATACCCAACCCGTATAAGAATTTAAAATGTGAAGGTCGTTGTCAAGCTGAACGATCGCTACAAATGGATAATGACCTTTACTACGATAACGCAAATCAATAAAGCGAACTTCAGTAACGACATCATCTATATGTTCTATCTCCCACCTGTAGGAAGGAGAAAACGATAAGAATGCGGCTAGGTTTGAATCCTTTCTAGCGGCATTTATTACCGGAATATCCGGGATTGGATCAAATGTGTATTGCTCAAAATATTCAATTTTATTATTCTTTGATTCAGTGACAAACATAATTTCAGGTGTTCTGATAACAACATGCCATTGGCTCCATCTAATAGTAGGTGAAACAAATACATGTGTAGCATCTGGATGTAGTTTTTTTGCGTGATTGACCACACGTCTTTTTTCTGCAATTCTCCATAAGTAGTAACAAACTAACAGAATATATAATATTAGAAAGGTTGGACCTGGTGGAACAAGACCGAGACCCCAAATACCAAATGCAATAAGGTGGCTGAAAAAAATGAAGGGGTCAAAAATATTAATCACACCTAAAGCGATCCATCTATTTGATAATGGTCTGAGAGCTTGAGTTCCATATGCATTGAAGATATCGACAAAGACATGCAAAAAAACAGCAATAAATGACCAAAGTAAGACGATCGGCCAATTGGTTTCAGGTGTGAATAAAATAATTCCGCTTGTGATTAAAATAGGCCATATGAGAACAGCTGGAAGTGAGTGTGTTATTCCACGATGGTGTCGGATGTACACAGCGTTGTTACGAAGCTTTAAGACTGTATCAAAGTCAGGTGCTTGAGAGCCAATAATTGTTGCAATCATTACCGAAGTTGGCAGCAATGGATCATTAGCAATTGTTGGGTCAATTGTTGCTAATCCACCTAAAGCTAGCCCCATTACCACATGAGTACCTGTGTCCATCGTGTTAGATCCTCCTTATTGTTCCATAAACATGATATAGTTTATTTATACCCGAAATAGCGACCTTTAAAAAGGGGGAAAAGTGAAGAAATGACAAAACCTTTGCAAATTTTTATGGAATATAAAGTAAAAGAGGACAAGGTTAACGAATATGAACTTGTCATGGATGAAATCTTGACGACTCTTTCGGAATTTGAAGCTAAAAACATTAAATGGTTTGTAGCTGATGACCAACCTAACCTTTATGTAGAGATGTATGAAGTACCAACAACTTCACACTACCAAGTATTGAAAAAAATTCGGCGCTCAGCAGACCATCCTATCTTCAGCAAAATCATTCCTTTCATTGAAGGGGGAGAAGATAAAATTCATTGCTGGGCGTTTAAAAGGAAGGAATAGTGAGTAAGAAATTGGAACAAAAGCAACTTGAACATTTCAACATAGATGAATTCCAACGCCTGTTAGTAGGTTGGTTTCGAGAAAATCAACGTGATTTACCATGGCGAAAATCGAAAGAACCTTATAGGGTGTGGGTATCTGAGATCATGTTACAACAAACAAGGGTCGAGACTGTTATCCCTTACTATAATAATTTTATGCGCGAATTCCCAACTCCTGAAGCTCTTGCTTATGCTGAAGAGGATCGGGTTTTAAAAGCATGGGAAGGACTTGGGTATTATTCTCGAGTTCGAAATTTGCAAACGGCTGTAAAAGAAGTCGTGGAAGAATATAGTGGAACTGTTCCCGATAACCGTAAAGAAATTTCCTCATTAAAAGGTGTCGGTCCTTATACAGCTGGAGCGATTTTGAGTATTGCATACGGAAAGCCAGAACCTGCTGTAGATGGCAATGTGATGAGAGTATTATCACGAGTATTGCTCATAGAAGAAGATATAGCGAAGCCTTCAACAAGAAAGATATTTGAGGCAATTTTGTACGATTTAATTTCGAAAGAAGACCCGTCTTCTTTTAATCAAGGGTTGATGGAGCTAGGGGCTTTGATTTGTACACCGACTTCCCCTGGGTGTTTGCTATGCCCTGTAAGAGAGCATTGCCGTGCTTATCATAAAGGGGTCCAATCGGAGTTGCCGATTAAATCTAAGAAGAAAAAGCAAACAGCAAAACAAATGGCAGCCTTTGTGATAAAAAATGATCTCGATGAAGTCTTAATCGAAAAACGACCGGAAACTGGATTGTTAGCGAAACTTTGGCAATTTCCAAATGTTGAGATTGAGGAACAGACTGTGCAAGAAACGTTTGAAAAAGAGTATGGAATTAAGGTTGAAATAGGAACGCCTATTCAAAAGGTTGAGCATGTGTTCTCACACCTCATATGGAATATTACTGTATATTCGATAATGGTGAAAGGTCAACCACAAGTCGGTAAAACGACGAAATGGGTTCGATTACACGAGGTTGAAAATTACGCGTTTCCTGTATCGCATCAAAAGATAATAAAGAATTCATTATAATTGTAGGAGGAAGACCTATGGACTTAAACTTAAAAGATAAAGTCGTTCTGATCACAGGTGGTTCAAAAGGAATAGGGCTAGGTATTGCTGCGTCTTTTTTAGATGAAGGAGCGAAAGTGGCAATCGTTGCAAGGGGACAAGAAGGATTAGAGGCAGCACGCTCTCAATTAGGTGAGGTGTTAACGATTCAATCCGATTTGGTAAGCGAGAATGCTCGGAAAGAAGTAGTTAATAAGGTATTGGAGCATTACGGAACGATTGATATTCTTGTAAATAATGTTGGTGGAAGCAATGGCTCAACTGCAGAAGCGACGGAGATGGAGCTATTCCGAGAAGCATTTGACCTGAACTATTTTTCCTGTGTTCATTTTAGTAAGCTTGTATTACCTCACTTTAAGGCAAAGAAAGCAGGGGCAATAATTAATATATCCTCGATTTTCGGGAGAGAATCTGGTGGAAAAATCACTTATAATAATGCAAAAGCGGCTATGATTAGTTTCACAAAAGGACTTGCAGATGAAGCCATAAAAGATGGAATTCGAGTGAATGGAGTTGCTCCAGGTTCGATTCTTCACCCATCGGGTAATTGGCAAAGAAGGCTTGATGAAAATCCAGAGAAAATTAATAAATTTGTTGCCGATGAAATACCTGCTGGACGATTTGGTACGGCTGAGGAAATTGCAAACGTAGTGACGTTTTTAGCTTCTGAGAAGGCAAGTTGGGTGGTAGGTGCAACAATCAATGTAGACGGCGGCCAATCACAAATGAACTTCTAATGGGGTCAGACACCTCGGTGGTGCTTTAAAGTGGTAAAGAGGGGTCTGACCCCTCTAGCTTGTTATTGGTCGTCATTGATCATGTGGATTTCTTTGATCTTTTCTTTTGTTTCGGCTGTGCCTAGGCGATATAGTTCTTCGTAAACGTCGTTTAGACCTCTTTGGTATTCGTTACGGTCTTGGTCGACTTGTTCATCATCAAAATGACGGAACGAGAATAAGTTCCCAAGTTCAACATCGTGCGATTGGACTTCGTGCAGTAAATCTTCAAGTGCTTTTTTCTCTGCTGGTGTGGCTTCAATTTCATATTCAATTAATTGTCCATCATCCACTCGTGTTGGATTAATCGTATCCATGCTAATCGGATTTAAATTTACATAGAACAGTTGCTTTTCCATCATAAATCCCCCTTTTAAGTTTATTATTTCTATAGTTCCCATTTATAAAAAACTTACTTACCTTTTCCTTCTTTAGTTGCTTTCTTATATTACGTAAAAGAGGCACTGAAAAAGGGAAAAGCGCCCTTTTTGAATATCTACTAAAAGACAAGGCCACTGGGGATTAATCAGGAAGGGCCATGGCTTCGCACGCCGTGCGCGTTTTGAGAAGGTCGCTCAAAACGCTTAACAGAATACGTCGGCTACGCGCATGGCTTCGCACTGAAAAAGGGGAAAAGCGCCCTTTTTCAGTGCCTTAAGATAATGCGGCCGTCATATTTTTTTTGCTCTAGTGCTTCGTGGGATTGGGGAGCTTCTTGGTAGGAAAATACCTTCCCGATATGTGGTGTCATAACACCTTTCTTCAAGCCTTCTGAGATAAATTGGCCAGCGTTGATTAGTTCTTGAATCGGTGCAGTAAATAAAAGGACACCCGTGAGTGAAGCGTGTTTCATGTTTAATTGACGCCACATTAATGGAGGTGTGTTATCGACTGGTGAGCCAATCGTAATGATACGCCCTCCAACTTTCACGATCTCAAGATCGGTTTCCATGTTCTCGCTAAGTGACATATCCAAAATAAGTGGAACACCAATGCCGTCTGTTAAATCCTTAACTCGTGTTGCGACGTCTTCTTTTTTATAAAAGATCACTTCATCTGCTCCGGCATCTTTTGCAATAGCAGCTTTTTCTTCATTACTAGCTGTCGTTATCACATAGGCACCAGCATCTTTTGCAAGTTGGATAGCTGCGTGTCCTACAGCGCCAGCTCCTCCGTAAATTAGCACAGCTTCATTGGACTTTAATTGTCCTCTATCAAATAAAGAAAGGTAGGCAGTCATAAAAGGCATAGCAATTGCTGCTCCTGCTTCAAAATCAAAATCAGCAGGGAGAGGGAATACAAGGTCGGAAGAGATCGCTGTATATTCAGCTGAAGCACCTTTTGCGCTTGTTGCCCAAATACGGTCACCGACTCTGACATTGCTTACATTAGCCCCGATCTCAACAACTTCGCCAGCTAGATCAAAATGAGGAATGTAAGGGAAGGAGTCTACTGGACGTATACCTTTGCGAAAATATGTATCTACAGGATTAACCCCACTTGCCTTTACACTTACAAGTACTTCGTTTTCTTTTATTTCTGGTCTTGGAACTTCTTTAACAGTTAATACTGTAGGATCGCCATATGCTTCATAAACAATCGCTTTCATTTTTATCTCTCCTTATGTAGTGTCTTCCTATTTGATTCTAAATGATTTAAGGATTGAAAAACAGGTTAAAGGCAGATTTTCAATTTTAGAAGGGAAGGGGTGTGCCTAAAAACACCTCCGAAAGTCGCTACAATTATAAAAGCCTTGAGAGTCTATTTCTTCTCAAGGCGCGTACGAACATGAACAGTTTGGCAATTGAAGCAGTTTCTAGCCAAAAGTCAATGGACATCCAATCAATCGTTTGTAATTATCCCTTCGAAAGGAAGGGCTTCTTCCTCCATTTCCTCAGTCATAATGAGGCTTCGTTCCTTGGGTCCACGTAGCTTCTTGGTGAAGGCCACCTCTTGACTCAATTTCGCGAATGATTTCGCGATGGATACTAGCACCTTCAGCGTTTAAGTAAGGGGTCATTTGTTGTAATCCATGGTGGAAGTAGGCTAATTCCTTATCTGTCCATTGTTCTTTGGACATCATTGAAAGTTCCGTTATATCTCGTCCAACATACATAGAACGATTCCTCCTTGTTGTTTTTATGTTAGTGTTCCTGCTCAAGTCGGAACCTATACGATATATTGATAAGGATCAACAACTGGTTTTTAGTGACATTGTTGCTGGGGGAATTTCTCTATTAACATAAAAAAGAA
Organism: Halalkalibacter sp. HAAS-P014; assembly: GCF_056619965.1. Lineage (NCBI taxonomy): Bacteria > Bacillati > Bacillota > Bacilli > Caryophanales > Bacillaceae > Halalkalibacter > Halalkalibacter sp. HAAS-P014. Next base: position 219,842 of record NZ_JBWQTV010000021.1, read on the forward strand.
ACTTTCATGAATAAAGAAACGTACCTCCGGACACCTTAATAGTCGTGGAGGTGATACACATGGATAGACAACAACAACAACAACAACAAGCATCTAAAACAAATGCGCAAAAAGTACGTAAGCAAAATGCTGCTTCTGCTCAAGGCATGGACACTGAGTTTGCAAGCGAAACGAACGCTCAAGAAGTTCGTCAGCAAAACGCTCAATCTGAAGCGCGCAAACAACAGAACTCTTCTAACCAACAATAATTAAAGCATTACAAAACAAAGCACCCTTTGGCAACTCGTCCAAAGGGTGCTTGTTTTTTTATTACGAAATTTTCATGCGAATGAGTAGGAAAGTCCTTTTTAGTTGAACCCTACTTATAGAAGGGATTAACTCGACTTAGAGGTAGAAAGACACTTTCTTTTTACTAGTACTACAATATGTTTGCATTTCAAAATAAGCAACAAAACGTTATAATAAGAAGGAATGGAAGCAATTGAAGTGAATTAGTAAGAATGTAGAGTAGAGAATAGAGTAGATAAAGATTAATACTTGGCTGGAATAATGTGTACTACTCTATGCTACTGACGTCCGAAATCACGCAAGGAAGGGAGCTAAATATGAATTTTCCCAAAGTAGGTAGTAATATTGAAATCCATAGCTATAAGCATAATGGATTAATTCATCGCATTTGGGAAGAAACAATTGTGCTTAAAGGGACGTCAAAGGTTGTAATTGGAGGGAATGACCGCATTCTAGTGAAAGAATCGGATGGAAGGAATTGGAGAACACGAGAGCCGGCTATATGTTATTTTGATTCCGAACAATGGTTTAACACAATCGGTATGATTCGATCAGATGGTATTTATTACTATTGCAACCTTGGGTCACCTTTTACGTGGGATGAAGAAGCGTTAAAATATATCGATTATGATCTTGATATTAAGGTGTTCCCAGACATGACCTTTAAGCTCTTAGATGAAGATGAATATGATTTGCATCGGAAGATTATGAATTATCCTCCTGCTGTAGATGATATTCTGAAACGAAGTGTTGATGAATTGATCTCTTGGATTCACCAAAGAAAAGGGCCGTTTGCACCACAATTTGTTGAAAATTGGTATGAAAGGTTTTTACAATATCGTTAAACAATGGTCTGATACCTGAGAGTAGATAATTCGGCTCTCGTTAAGGGTCAGGCTTTTGTTTTAAAAAAGGGTGACGAAGTTGAACAGTATTAAGCGTTATATGGCATTCGTCAAGCCGTATTGGAAAGAAATTATTATAACCATTCTTATTGGAGTTATGAAATTTGGGATACCATTAATGCTGCCATTAGTGATGATGTATGTCATTGATGATATCATTTTTGCCGAAGCAATGACACAGGATGAAAAAGTTTCCCACCTGTTAATGATTATGGGAATCATGTTTGTTATTTTTGTCATTTTACGCCCGCCGATTGAATATTTTCGTCAGTATTTTGCTCAATGGATTGGCAGTAAAGTATTGTATGATATCAGAGACCGGCTATTCACTCATATCCAAAAGTTGAGTTTGAGGTTTTATTCCAATCGAAAAGTCGGGGAAATTATTTCACGTGTCATTCATGATGTTGAACAAACGAAGAACTTCGTAATCACCGGTTTAATGAATATATGGCTTGATTTAATCACCATTGTTATTGCTATTATTATCATGTTAAATCTTAATGTATGGTTAACGCTTGTTGCGATTTCAATGTTCCCGTTTTACGGGTTTTCAGTGAAATTCTTTTATGCTAGATTACGTCATTTAACGAGAGTGCGCTCTCAAGCGTTGGCTGAAGTTCAGGGGCACTTACATGAACGTGTTCAAGGGATGAGCGTGATTCGTAGTTTTGCTCTTGAAGATCATGAACAAAAGCAGTTCGCTAAACGAAATGGTCACTTTTTAAATCGTGCTATTGATCATACGAGATGGAATGCGAAAACCTTTGCTGTTGTGAATACGATTACGGATGTTGCGCCATTGCTTGTCATTTTCGTGGCTGGGTACTTTGTTATAAACGGTAGCTTAGAAGTCGGTGCAATGACAGCGTTTGTATTATATATGGAACGCCTCTATGGCCCGTTAAGAAGACTTGTCAACTCCTCAACGACATTGACTCAATCAATTGCTTCAATGGACCGTGTGTTTGAATTTATTGATGAAAAATATGACATTGAAGATGAACCGGGGTCTAAGCGTTTAGATCGTGCGAGTGGACACTTAGAGTTTAGGAATGTAACGTTTAAATACAATGATGAAGATCAACCTGTATTGAAGAATTTACAGCTCGATGTGAAAGCTGGTGAGACGATCGCGTTTGTAGGTATGAGTGGTGGAGGGAAAAGCACATTAATCAGTCTTATTCCTCGCTTTTATGACGTGACGTCCGGAAAAATTTTGTTAGATGGTAAAGACCTAAGAGAATACCAAGTCCGTACTTTACGCGATAATATTGGTATGGTCTTACAAGATAATATTCTATTTAGTGACTCTGTGAAAGAAAATATCCTGATGGGAAGGCCTGAAGCGACTGATGAAGAAGTGATTGCTGCAGCAAAGGCCGCCAATGCTCATGAATTTATAATGGGACTCAAAGATGGGTATGACACAGAGGTTGGTGAAAGAGGCGTGAAGCTTTCGGGTGGACAGAAGCAACGTGTCGCAATAGCGAGAGTTTTCTTGAAAAATCCACCTATCCTGATTTTTGATGAAGCGACATCTGCATTAGATCTAGAAAGTGAACATTATATTCAGGAAGCTCTTGAAAAATTAGCGAAAGACCGTACGACATTTATTGTTGCGCATCGTCTTTCCACGATTACACATGCTGATCGAATTGTTGTCATTGAGAATGGAGAAATTGCAGAAGTTGGAAGTCATGATGAATTGATGAGTAGAGAAGGAAGCTATAAGAAGTTGTTTGATGTCCAACAGTTACACTAAAGGAGTAACTCTTACAGTAAAAGGATGACTTTAGAACTGGCCAGATCAAGTTTGATCGGATCAGAATCAGAGTCATCCTTTTTTTAGTAATATTATAGGTCGTCTTCGGGCTCCCGAACCGTAATTTCATTTTCGGATTGATGGTAATTAAAGAAACTATCAACTAAATGATCGAGGTGCTCTAGTTGTTCTTGATATTCAATCATCTGCGAAACAGCAGGTAGCAGGTGTAACCATTGATCATAATCAATGCTGCTATCATTTTGAAGACTGATATAATGACTCATCAATTCTTCTTTCCCTTTGTTCATCGACTCGATTAAATTATCTGAATGACCAGGGTGTACCTTCCCGATGTATCGCAGTAAGATTCGATCATGATACGTAGTAAGATAATCTAATTGTGTTTCGAATTCTTTATTGGTTTCTTCGGTCATGATCGCTAACTCATCGGAACGTCTTTCAAGATTTTTAAGCACAGAAAGGGCATTTTTCGTTGTAACGACCATTTGTCTATATAAGACAACTTTACGAGCCTTTCCATATTTGTTTTTCATAAAATAATTACGTTCTTCTTTATAAAGAAGGAACAGATTCTCGAGCTTTACCATTCTTTCTTCTAAGCGACTTAAGTCTTTTTTTAATGACCTGTGATCAGCAGCGTGCCGAATGAGCAACATTGTCCATTGGTTAATTTCTTCTGTAGCTGTCACGAGCTTGTGGTAAAGTTTTGTTTCATATTTAGGTGGAATAAAGAAAAGGTTGATAATAAATGCGGCTAACACACCTAGTATGACAAGAGCAAAACGACCAGTAGCAAACTCAATAAAATTAGCTGCTGGACTTTCCATAATAATGATAACAGTAACAATTGCTAACGGGATGGTTGTCGGTTCTAATTTTACTTTTAATATAATCGATATCGCTAAAACGACAACGAGGCCGACAACAAATGGGGCGTGACCGAATGTCATAACGAATATAACAGCTAAAACAGCCCCGATAAAATTTGCTTGGACTTGTTCCAAAATGGTTTGGAATGTCCGGTATACAGATGGTTGTACGGCGATTGCTGCAGCAAGTGCTGCAAACATAGGTGGCTCAAGTCCAATCCAGATCGCTAAATACAGTGAAAGCATAACAGCAAGCCCAGTTTTAATAATACGAGCCCCAAGTTTCATGTTTGAAATAAACTCCTTCATATTGAAAAGTCATGAGTCCATTGTTACTGATAGTATAGCTGATGTATTGAATTTATACCCGTAAAATGAACAACAAAAGCGTACTATACAACGGATTCTGCAGTTAATCAAGTGTATTTAGTATGTAAAAAAGGATGATTTATGACATTCATTCAAAAGACATGAGAATGTCACCAATCATCCAACAATTAGTACGTTATTTGTTCAGAGCTGCAAATGCTTCATCAACTGCAGTGAGTGTTTCTTTTATATCATTTTCGGTATGTGCGATCGTTAAAAACCATGCCTCATATTTGGATGGTGCTAGGTTGATCCCGCGTTTTAACAGTTCTTTAAAGAAGACCCCGAATTGTTCGCCGTTGGACGTTTCAGCTTGTTCATAATTTCTAACTTTTTCAGCTGTGAAATAAACGGTTAGTGCCCCTTTTAAGCGATTAACTGTGATGGTCTGATTGTGTTTATCAGCTAAGGTGAGAATTCCTTCTTCTAACATTGAGCCTAATTTGTCCAGTTGCTCATACAGGCCTTCCTCTTGTAAAACTTCTAAACAAGCAATTCCAGCACTCATTGATGCAGGATTGCCGGCCATTGTTCCTGCTTGATAGGCAGGGCCGAGTGGGGCAACTTTTTCCATGATGTCAACACGCCCACCGTAGGCGCCAATTGGCAGGCCACCTCCAATGATCTTTCCTAATGCGGTCATATCTGGTTCAACCCCAAGTAAGTTTTGGGCTCCTCCGTACATGAAGCGAAAAGCAGTAATGACTTCATCGTAAATGACTAATGCACCAGCGTCATGAGTTAATTGATTGACGGCTTCTAAAAAGCCATCTTCCGGCTCGACAATTCCGAAATTGCCAACGATTGGTTCTACTAGAACGGCTGCGATATCGTCGCCCCATTTGTCGAGTGCTTCCTTATAAGCGTTAAGATCATTGAACGGTACGGTTATCACTTCCTTAGCGATGCTTTTGGTAACCCCGGCTGAATCAGGAGTACCGAGAGTCGATGGGCCAGATCCTGCAGCAACTAAAACAAGATCCGAGTGGCCGTGGTAACAACCTGCAAATTTAATGATTTTGTCTCTCCCTGTATAAGCTCTAGCAACTCGAATCGTTGTCATAACTGCTTCTGTTCCTGAATTTACGAAGCGAACTTTTTCAAGAGAAGGGATCGCTTCTTTTAACATTTTTGCAAATTTATTTTCAAGCTTCGTTGGCGTTCCGTATAGCACACCGTTTTCTGCTGCTTGTTGGATCGCTTTTGTGATATGTGGGTGGGCGTGTCCAGTAATGATAGGCCCATACGCAGCTAAGTAGTCTATGTAACGATTCCCGTCAACATCCCAAAAGTAAGCACCATTTCCTCTTTCCATAAAAACAGGTGTACCACCACCTACACCTTTATAAGCACGTGATGGACTATTTACCCCACCAACGATATGTTCTTGCGCTTCTTTATATAGACGTTCAGATTGTCCATTGTTCATATAGATTCCTCCTATAAATATCTCTATTGCTTCTGTTTGTATTCAACCATAGAGCATCAAGTTGGGCAAGTTTGATTATCGCATATTCTAGGAGTCACCACCTTTGCATAAGATAAAAGGACGTTTAAATCAACCTTTTCAAGCTTTGAGGAAGGGAAACTATGCTTAGACAGATAGGGAGGGGAGAAATGATTTGGCTTCTAGCATTTGCACTTTTTTTGGCGACTGCAGGTACAATCGTTAGTCTATTAATGCTTTTACGCTACCGTCCAATCAGGGGCACACACACCGTATCACTGCGCCATTTTGTATTGCTAATTCTCGTATATATAACGGTCATTTTATCCTTTTCTAATCTTTATTTAGGGCTCGAATTATTAGGGGTAGAGGTTTTGAAAGAGGGAAATTCTAATGTTGAAGGTACGGTTAATCATCTAATAGAGGATATAATCTATTTTAGTGCCGTTACGCTACTATCAGTCGGTTACGGAGATTTAGTCCCGATTGGAATAGGACGTTTCATCGCAATCGTACAGGCTTTGTTTGGATTTTTACTTCCGGCGGCTTTTGTTTTTACGGCCTTTTTACAGGTTGCTAAACGGGATGAATAATTGAGGAAACATTGTGAATATAGTTATCTCCTAATAGTTGTCTTTCGTGAAGACTTACGATACGCTTATCTTAAGTAAATATTGAAAGGATGAGTGTAGATGGCTGTTCAAGTTGGACAAGAAGCTCCTTTATTTTCGTTACCTGCAAATAGTGGTGAACCTATTTCGTTACAAGATTATCGTGGGAAAAATGTTGTCTTGTATTTTTATCCGAAAGATATGACACCTGGTTGTACGACTCAAGCTTGTGATTTCCGTGATAAGATTGAAGATTTTTTTGAATTAGATACAGTCATTCTTGGTGTAAGTCCTGATCCTGTTGCTAGACATGAGAAGTTTATTGAAAAATATCAACTTCCATTCTTATTGTTAGCAGATGAAGACCATAAAGTAGCAGAGTTATATGAAGTTTGGAAACTAAAGAAGAACTTTGGCAAAGAATACATGGGGATTGAACGATCGACTTTTATTATTGATAAAGAAGGAAAGCTTGTTAAAGAGTGGAGGAAAGTAAGAGTGAAAGACCATGTTGCTGAGGCGCTTGCATTTGTAAAAGAAGAGCTTGAATAAAAAAGCGACTCGATTGTAAGAAGTGCTATTAGGCAGGAACACCTCGCTTAAAAACGAATAAAGTTAAGTATAGATGTTGGAAAGGGTGGTGTAGCTGTGAAACTGCTTGTATGTATTATTGATAATGTTTACGCTGATGAAGTTGAAGAACAGTTAAGAGATCAAGGGTACCGTATGACGGAGTTAGCAAGTTCGGGTGGCTTCTGGAAAAAAGGGAATACGACCTTTTTATTTGGTGTTGAGGAAGAGGATGTTCAGAAGTTGCAAGAAGCTTTGAAATCAATCTGTTTAGATCTAGAGAATAGAAAGCTACGTCGCAGTAAGCAGGATCATCGATATACATCGTTTTTACTTGATGTAAAAGATGCTGCACCATTTATTGCAATGGGGTAACCAATTTGTCAAGTGAAATATTGACGGAGATCTTCTTATATATTATACTAATTATAAAGTAAGAATGGTTACTTGAGAGAGAGGTGCATGACAATGTCTGATCATCGCTTGCAAGATGCACTTGATGCTTTGAAAAGCACCCGTGTGCGTATGACGCCACAACGTCATGCGATACTAGAATTCCTTTATGAATCAATGACCCATCCAACAGCTGATGATATTTATAAGGCTTTAGAAGGGCGTTTTCCTAATATGAGTGTCGCGACTGTTTATAATAATTTGCGCGTATTCAAGGAAGCTGGCATTGTAAAAGAGTTAACGTATGGTGACGCATCAAGCAGATTTGATTCCGTAACTTCTGATCACTACCATGTGATATGTGGAGATTGTGGTAAGATAGTTGATTTTCATTATCCAGGGTTAGATGAAGTGGAAACTTTAGCGGAGCACGTGACAGGGTTTAAAGTTCATAATCACCGTATGGAAATTTACGGTACTTGTCCGGATTGTAAAGAAAAAGTAGAGCATTAATACGTAACACCTTCCAGCTGGAGGGTGTATTTTTTGTGTTGTGGGGTCAGTAGTAGAAATAAAAAAGAAGTAGAATGCTCTACTTCTTTGACTTACGATTGTAGTCTTCGTCAAACGCTTTACCTTCTAATGACTTATCCATTGTTAATGGTTCGCTGCAGTGCATACATGCATCCACACGTCCTAACATTTTAGTGGCACCATTACAACTGGGACAAATGACTTGAATGGTCTTTGTGGAAAGCATGCCAATCCAAAAGTAAACGACAGTACTTCCGATGATGAAAAGAAAACCGGCTATCATCGCAAGTGTCATAATAATATAAGATTCCCTGAAGAATACCCCTATGTACATGACGAGGATTCCGATAAATACAAGAGATAAAGCGAATGTTCTAATTTTGTTTATTTTATTAGTGTATTTTAAAGCCATGTTAGTCCCTCCTAAATCTAGTGTTAGTATAGCATATAATTGATTGAATCTCTTTTATAGTTTTGTTAACACTTAAAGAAGATTCCGTTGCTTTTTTAAGCAGGAGTTGCAGTTTTTTTGTAGAAATTGTTATGCTGAAACACCATGAAGTTCTTGTTATGATTGTGTTTAACAAAGGAATTGATAGGTATAGAATAGTAAGATTCCTGTTGGTGTGGAGAGGGGAAGTTAAAATGGATGTTTTGTTGCGACAGCTTTATCAGGATCGTGCGAGTGACGAAGAAACGTTAGCAATTCTTATTGTAGAAAAAGATTTTTTGCCTCTATCTGTTACAGATGGTTTTGATGTTGTAATTGTCCTTGTTAATTACTATCAAAGTATTTCGTGGGAAGTAAGGCATTATCAAGTGGGTAAGAAAAAAGTATCGTTTCATTTAATAAGTCAGGCAATGCTACACCAAACTTTAATAGTAGGAAATCATAGACGATTAGTTGATTGGTTAGTTAATGGAAAGATTGTTTTTGACCGTAACGAGTTTCTAAAAGAGGTAAAAGAACGAATTGATTCATTTCCTCCTGGTGACCGAGCGAAAAAGATGACGATCCAGTTTACGAAGATGCTTAGAAGGTTTGAAGAGGGGAAGTCTTTGTTCCGTAATGGGCATTACTTTGATGCTTATAGCAATATGCTGCACGCTCTTCATCATCTTGCGCGTTTATCCGTTATCAATCATGGTTTATATCCTGAAGTAACAGTTTGGGAGCAGGTAAGACATATTGAGCCTCAAATATATAAGTTGTACCAAGAGTTATTGAAAAGTGAAGAGTCCTTAGAGAAGCGAATTGAGCTTCTTATTTTAACTACCGAGCTTGCGGTTCATTCAAGAACTGAGATGGGAAGTCAGCATTTTCTTTCGCTTTTGCATAATCCAGAGGAGTTGTTGACGATATCGGAATTGATGTCGATGAGTGAAGTAGCAGATTATGTTGTTGACCTTGAACTCCTCATTCGTCACTTAGTTGAAAAAGAGCTAGTTGAGACGATGAAGTTAAAGACGAGAGTCGACGGAATTGAAAAAACATATTATCGCTTAAAAAAATAATCAAATTAATGTTGACGTGATTAACAGGGCGTGATATATTATTACTTGTCGCTGATGAGACAGAAAAAAACATTTGACACTTTCGGGTCGATGATGTTATGATAATCAGGTCGCTATCGAGTGACAAGTAGTTCTTTGAAAACTGAACAAAAGCCAAGCGAAATAGAGATACATGATATCTCAGGGATTTTTAAGAAAATCCCAACATAATTATTATTGCATTGCTAGCGTGATGCAGATTGAGCTAATCAGCTTACCATTTTCATGGAGAGTTTGATCCTGGCTCAGGACGAACGCTGGCGGCGTGCCTAATACATGCAAGTCGAG